>CANGTC010000055.1 GCA_947456505.1 Beijerinckiaceae bacterium | reverse complement strand
GGGCGCCGTGCAAGGCGCAGAGATACTCGGGGAACATGGAGCCCTTGAGACCGATGGAGCCGCCCACATTGATGGCGACGAAGCGGATCGTCTCCAGCGGGATCTTCATCATCTCGGCGACATTGGCCTGCGACCCATTCACGCCCTGCGTGGGCGCATGCAGGGTGAAGCGCTCATCCGCCGCATCATATTCGGCAAGGCACGCGCGCGGCTCCATGGCGTTGACGACGATTCGGCTGTCGAGCAGGCGCAACTTCGTCACATGGGCCGCCGACTTGAAGGCCGCCTCCACCGCATCGCTGTCGCCAAAGTGATAGTCGAGCGCCACGTTTCCAGGGACGTCGTCGAGGATCTGGGGAGCGTCGGGCTTCACCGCATCGCGCATTTCAACGATGGCGGGAAGCGGATCGATGTCGACAACGACGGCTTCGGCCGCATCCTGCGCCTCGCCCGGGGTCTGGGCGATCACGCAGGCGATGGGATCGCCCACATAGGTCACCTTGCCGCTGGCCAGCGCATAACGCTTCGGCTTGATCAGAGGCGAGCCATCACGGTTGGTCAGGGCCACGCGATGGGGATAGACGCCGTAACCGGCGGCCTCGAAATCCGCCGCCGTATAGATGGCGAGCACGCCGGGCATGGCGCGCGCCGCGCTCACATCAATATTGCGAATGACGCCATGGGCCTGACGCGAGTTGACCATGGCCAGATAGGCCTGGCCGGGGGCGTTCACATCGTCCGTATAGGTCCCCTTGCCCTGCACGAGCTTGGGATCTTCATTGCGCAGCACAGGCTGGCCCACGCCAAATTTCAGGGTGGTCAGGTGTTCGTCATTGGCGTTAAGGGTCATGGCTGCAATCCGGCGCAGAGAAAAGACTGCGGGCAGAATAAGGCATCCTGCGGCCGGATCAAATGCTTTCGCGCTCAGGTTTCCGCGAGCGCCTCAAGCCGTGCAGGATCGAGCAGACGCACCCCGTCAGGGGTGATCACGATGGCCTTCTCGCGCGCCAGCTTGGTCATCATGCGGCTGACGGTCTCCACGGTGAGCCCGAGATAATCCCCGATATCCAGGCGGCTCATGGGCAGCGGCGCGCGCACCGTCGAGCCGTCGATCCGCGCCCAACGCTTGCGCAGGCCCACCAGAAAGGAGGCGACCTTCTCCTCCGCTGTGCGTCGGCCCAGAATCACCATCTGATCCTGGGCGAGGCTGAGCTCATGTCCGGCCATGTCATGCAGACGGCGCAAGAGATGGGGTTTGGCGTCCAGCAAGTCAGAAAAGGCGGCGCGGGGGAACTGGCAAGCGGAGGTCGCGCTCAGGGTCTCAGCGGAGAAGGCGTTACGCTCGCTCAGCGACAGCCCAAGAAAATCCCCCGGCAGGGCGAAGCCGACAATCTGTCGGCGTCCATCCGGTAGCAGCTTGAAAAGCCTCACAGAACCAGCGGTGATGTTGTAAACGGATTCTGCATCCTCGCCCTGAGAGAAAAGTGTCTGATGCCGGTCGAAGGAGACATGGCGCGCCAGCTTGTCCATGGCTTCCAGCTCATCGGGCTCAAGCGCGGAACACAGGCTCAGCGCCCTGACCTTGCAATGGGCGCACTCGCTGCTCGCCTTGCCATTGGGGCAAAGCGTCAGGGGAGCGTCCTCAGACTGGAGATCAAGCATGGTGCGCCTTCAGCGAAGCTATTTCCATTTCAGTCAAAATTAGCACTTTTTGAAGGTCGTGAACAACGCCTTTGATCTTCGTCAATGTAATGAGGCCCTGTTTATGTCTGCGCGCGCCTGCGCTCCATAGCGAAGCTCTTCCGCCAAAGGCTTGAAAGGGCTATGACACGCCCACGGCCGTCGCCGCCTCCGGATTCCCTCATGTCCGCTTTGAACGGGTTGAAACGCGGGTTGCCTCAATCCTGCGAAAAGATCGCCTTCCTATCCTCCGGCGCCCCGGAGGCGAAGAAAGCGGCCGCGCGCCTGCGCAAGACCTATGGGCACGTCTCCCCCGAGGAGGCCGATGTGGTGGTGGCGCTGGGGGGCGATGGCCTGATGCTTCAGACCCTGCACCATTTCATGGGGGCTCATAAGCCGATCTACGGGATGAACCGGGGTTCCGTCGGCTTTCTGATGAACGAATATCAAGCCTCAGGGCTTCGCGAGCGAATCGCCGCCGCCCAGGCCTCCATCATCCACCCCCTCATCATGCGGGCGACCACCGTGGATGGCCGGGTCGAGATCTCCCGGGCCATCAATGAAGTGTCGCTGCTGCGCCAATCCTATCAGGCGGCGAAGATGCGCATCTCGATCGATGGCGTCGAGCGGCTGGACGAATTGGTGGCCGATGGAATCCTGGTGGCGACCCCGGCCGGCTCGACCGCCTATAACCTCTCAGCCAATGGGCCGATCCTGCCCCTGGATGCGCCCCTCATGGCGCTGACACCGATTTCAGCTTTTCGCCCAAGGCGTTGGCGCGGAGCGCTGCTGCCGGACAAAGCCACGGTCACCATCGAGATTCTGGAAAGCGAGAAGCGCCCGGTGGCTGCGGTGGCTGACCATTTCGAAACCCGCGACGTGGTGAAGGTCGAAGTGGCGATGGACCACGAAACCGGCCTCGCCCTGCTGCACGACCCCGGACACTCTCTGGATGAGCGGATCCTGCGGGAGCAGTTCGGGTATTGAGGCCGCTCAAACCTCCGGGTCGGCCCCCTGCCCCGCATCCGCGAGGCGGCGCCAGGACGCGACATCCTTGACCACATAGCCATAGCTGGTGCGCTGGACGAGCTCCTTCTCCTCCAGATGGAGAAGCTTGCGCCGCAGGGTCTCACGGGGAATGGCGAGGAATTCGGAGAGGGACAGGATGTTGATGGGCTTCACGAACATCATCGGGCCCTGAGTGGGGTCGAAATTCAGGCGGCCCAGACCGAAGAAGATCACGATCTCGTCGAACTCAACGCCAAAGCGGCCCTTCAGGCTGATCAGCACCCTGAAAAAGCGGGAGGCGAAACGGGCCGAGGCCATCATGTCGGTCTTGTCGTTCAAACCTGCGCTCCAGCTGCTGCGCGAATAGGTGAACCATAACGCTGCGTCCGGGACCCTAATGGGATCCTCGGCCCGGTTCAAGCGGCGGCCAATCATTGAAACATGAGAAAACCCCGGCGCTTGCGCGCCGGGGCCTTTGTCAGATCATCCCAAGGGATGGATCAGAAGTTGCGCTGAACGCGCAGCTTCGTCACCACGTTGCTTGCGGCAGTCCCAGTGCCGGCGGCTAGACCAGTGTAGGACGCCGGAATAGCAGCAGCGTTCCAGTCCGCGCGGATGTAGTTGACTTCGAGACCGATGTCGAAATCCTTCGCGGGCGAGTAGATGAGGGCGGTGCCGAGACTGTAGGCCTTGGCGTGAGCGCCAGTGAGCGCGGCAGTCGTGCTGTGTCCGTCACGCGTGGTGTAGGACGCATAGAACTGCGAACGCACCTCGGCGGTCCAATAATGGCGCATCTGAGCGCCAACGCTCCAGCCGGAGGCGTCAGCGAAGGTCACAGCAGGGCCGCCGATCGGGTTCGTGCCATAGGCAGCGGCCGAAGGGGTATTGACGCCAGCATCTGCAAGCAGATTGGACAGACGATCAGCGTAGACGACAGTCATTTCGAGACGGTCGCCAGCGGCGAGCATCGGAAGATTGACGTTGACGCCAGCGCCGAGCGCGAAGCCGGACTTCTTGGTGCCACCGACCACGGTGTTCGAGGCATTTTGCGTGCCGCCGGTCAGGTCACCGCCGGTATGGGCGGCGCCCATGATCTGCACGTTGCCCCAAGCCTGATCGTAACGCACGTTACCGACATAAATGACGCCGTTGTAGCCGGGGGTGTCGATGCTTTCGGTCTTGGCAGTTGAGCCGTTGGTCGCATCCTTTGCCGCAGTCGACACAGCGTTGTAGTTGTGTGCGTCGGTCACGCCAACAGTCGCGGAGAAGCCGCCACCGAGCACTGCGGTGTAGGTCAGCTGGCGAACGCCAGACGGCCAGCCAGTCCAATAATGGGTGTTATAGGACCAGGAAGCCATGGTGGCGAAGGGCTGCGCAGCCTGACCGGCGGTGAAGCCTGCCCACTGAACAAAAGCGCCTTCCAACGAGGGCTGTGTGCCAGACTTGACCTGCGGGCCCGAGCCGGTCTCAAGACGCAGCGCCATGAACGTGCGCGCAACACCCATCGAGGTGGGGGTGCGGGCGTCGAGCTGGACGGTGCCACGGTTATAGAAGCCTGAGGTGGATGTGTCGGTGATGGCGGTATTGGTCGTCGCGGTGAGCGTGTTCTTGCGCTCG
This sequence comes from Beijerinckiaceae bacterium, assembly GCA_947456505.1. GTDB lineage: Bacteria > Pseudomonadota > Alphaproteobacteria > Rhizobiales > Beijerinckiaceae > Terripilifer. Next base: position 15,299 of record CANGTC010000055.1, on the reverse strand, counting down.
GGGCGATAGTCATAATCCACGCGGACGTAACCACCGACCTTCACGCAGGTGTCGGTGCCGGGAATGAAGAAGAAGCCGGCGCCATAAGCGTCGCAAATCTTCACATAGGTGGCGGGGGCAGCCTTCTTCGAGGGAAGATCAGCGGCCTGGGCGCCCGCGATGGCGGCGATGCCAGCGGCGGAGCCGAGCAGAAGGCTCTTGAAGAGCGTCATAGGTAACCTCCAGTTAAAAGACCTGAAAGGATCGGTGGGGCGTTCGCCCGTTCCGCTCCCCTCCCGGATCGCCCGTCCCGCTTTTGCGAAGAGAGCGCCCGGGTGCTTGCGGCTTCACGCCGCTTGCATGTCAGGACTTTAACGAGGCCATTAGGTCATATTGAGCTAACTAGCCCAATTTGGGTAAATTATAACGTCTACGGATTGCCGTTGCGGAAAAGCCAAATTTTTAGGCGAAGCGTTACCTAAGTATATGATAAAATTAAAAATATGTATCATTTCAGGACAAATGCCCTGCTTGAAAAAGCCATGAAAGGGGCTGATGTCCGTCAGGAAGCGGCGGAAAGCGCCATGAGCAGTGGACGGGGAGCAGGATTGGGGAGAGCCAGCGGCCCTTTCTGCTCCTCACAAATACGCCGGGTGATCTCCCGCGCCTCATGCTGGGCGGCTTCGGCGTCGAATCGGCGCAAGAGGGCCATCACGCCCGCGAGATCCGGGTCCTCCAGAGCCTCACAGTCCTGCAAGACCTGCCCTATCAGGCTACGCGAAAGGCGGGCGTCCTCGCCGGACGCTGGCTCACCCGCTTCGTCCTGCGCCAGCAGCGCCGCCTGAAAGACCGGGAGGAGCCTCGGCGGCATGCCCGCGCGATCATATAGCGCGACGAATCCGCCCCCCTGATGAAGACGGACAAATCCTGCAGCTCGCGCGAGCGGCTGGCCGGACAATTCCGCCAAAGCCGCCTCGAAGAGATACCGATCGCCGCTCAGGAGGGCGCGCAGCATCAGCGCGGGGGTCAACCTGCCAGCGGCGCGCAAATGCCTGGCGATATCAAGCGCGCCCTCAAGGCTGTTCTCCATCGTGGTGTTAAGCGCGATGTCCATGATCGCCCGCTCGGACGCATCCCGCCGCAGTCGTTCGGCGCGGTCGCCAGTCAACCATCCGCTTTCCCTGACGAATGCGGTCAAGGCGCTGGCCCCTGCGCATACCAGATCGACCCGCACGCAAGCGGGCAGTTCAGCGCGGCCCAGCATGGCCTCGCGCATGCAGGCGTCAGCGCCAAAGCGCTCCAGCATGCGGCGCAGGCTGAATTCGGGAACATCCGCGCCGGGATTCTCCGCCAAAGCCCGCAGCGCCTCAACCGAGGCCTTTTCGGCCAGAGCGGAACTGACGGTGGCGGAGAGTCCTGGGCGGCGTGCGATGGCGCTCTGAGAGACCCCCTGCCCGCCCGCGACGCATTCGATAAGGTCCTGATCGGTGAGAACGGGCGAGCGCTCCAGAACAAGCGTGGCGATCTCTGGTTGGTCGCAGGCGAGCGCCAGAACGCAATGATGAGGCGCCTCCACAGCGCTCGCGAAAGCCTCCGCCAAGGCCCGGCGGACCAGGGGAGAGGGATCATCGAGGACCGCCGTGAGCGCAGCCTCGGCCTCGCTCCGCACGTCCGGGGCCATTTGGGAATAGAGATAACCGAGGGCGAGAGCCGTGACGCCTTCCGCCCTCTGACCAGGGGGGACCATCTGTGACCAGGCGACGAATCTGCGAACAATCATGCAATGAACTCCAAAAAACCAAAGATCGTGAGCCTCCTCGAAAGGTGGAGGCCCAGGCGCCCCAACGGAAACCTGCGGCATCATCGAGTTTTATGGTAAATGATGCCTTAATCGATCCAAGGAGGAGATCCAGAATGAGCGCGAAATCAGAACCTCATCCACGCGGTGGTCTCTATTTCGAGGACTTCGAGGCAGACGCCTTCTTCGAGCACCGGCTCACGCGGACGGTCACGCAGATGGACAATATGTTGTTCTCGAACATGACCTTGAACCCTCAGCCCCTGCATATCGACGCGCATTTTTGCGCCACCGAGACCGAGTGGGGCCGCCCTCTGATGAACTCCCTCTTCACTCTCGGCCTGATGATCGGAATTTCCGTCAACGACACCACCCTGGGCACAACCATCGCGAATCTCGGCATGACCGAGGTGCGATTCCCTGCGCCCCTTTTCGAGGGCGATACGATTCGCTGCACGACCCGGGTCTTGTCCAAGCGAACGTCTCGCTCGCGGCCCGACGCGGGAATCGTTGAATTTCTGCACAGCGCCTTCAATCAGGAAGGGACCCTCGTGGCGGAATGCAAACGACAAGCCTTCATGAAGCGGCGCCAGATCGAGGTTTGAACCATGCGGTCCCTGCTCTTCGTTCCCGGCGACGACGCTCGCAAGCTCGCCAAGGCCATGACCTGCGGCGCAGACGCCCTGATCCTTGATCTTGAGGACTCGGTCGCTCCCTCTGGCAAGGCCCATGCGCGCCAGATGGTTCGAGACTTCATCTTCGACGCGCGCAGGCGCTGTGCAAGGCCTCGCCTTTTCGTGCGCATCAACGGGCTCGGGACCGGCCTCGCCGACCCCGACCTCGACGCCGTCATGCCAGCGGGTCCGGATGGGATCATGCTGCCGAAATCGCGCGCCGGCGCGGATGTCCAGCATCTTGGCGCCAAGCTGGCGGTGCGGGAGGCGGAGAGCCGTTTGCCCGACGGGGCCTGCGCCATCATCCCCATCGTGACGGAGACGGCAGCCTCGATCTTTGGCCTCGCATCCTATGCGGGAGCGAGCCAGCGCTTGCTTGGCATGGCCTGGGGCGCGGAAGATCTGTCAGCCGCTTTGGGCGCGGAGACCAATCGACTGCCCGATGGCGCCTTCGCCGCGCCCTATCAGCTCGCCCGCACCCTGACCCTGGTCGGCGCGCGCGCGGCCGAAGTGGAGCCCATCGACACCGTCTTCACCGCCTTCCGCGACGAAGCCGGCTTGCGCAGGGATTGTGAGGCCGCCCGGCGCGACGGCTTCACGGCCAAGATGGCGATCCACCCGGCTCAGGTTCCCGTCATCAACGAGGTCTTCACCCCAACGCCGGAGGCTGTTGAGAGGGCGAAGGCGATCCTTGCCGCCTTCGCGGAAAATCCCCAGGCTGGCGTCATCGCCATGGGCGAGGAAATGCTCGACCGCCCACACCTGCTGCGCGCGCAGGGCGTGCTGGCCCGCGCACGATAGAGAACGTCAGCCGCCCGCTTCGTTATTGCCCGCGCCCGCCGGGCGCTTGATCGAAAAGACATCGTCAAGCACCGCATAGTCCTGATAGCCGCATCGGGCGATGGGCTTCATGCGCGTGATCTGGACGATCCCGTTTTCGATGCAGTCGTCATCGATGTGAATGCCGATCACCTGCCCCATGACGAGAAAGCGGGGCGTCAGAGCGCCCGCCATATCGCGCAGCTGGAAGATTTCAGTCACCTTGCATTCGAGCTGAGCGGGGCTCTCCTTCACACGCGGCGCGCGCACAAGTTTGGAAGGCGCCATGGTGAGGCCCGTATGTTCGAATTCGCTCTGCCCTCGGCCCAAGGGCGCGGAGCTTTCGCTCATCTGCCAGCGCAGATCATAGGTCGCCATGTTCCAGACAAATTCACCGCTATCGCGAGCGAAGGTCATGGAATCCTTCTCGCCCTCGCTGCAGAAGCCAACCAGAGGCGGCGCACCGGAAAAGGCGTTGAAGAAACTGTAAGGCGCCAGATTGATGCGCCCCTCACGGTCCATGCTGGAGATCCAGCCCACCGGACGAGGCGCGATCAGCGCCTTGAAGGGGTCGTGGGGCAGAAGAGCCTTGTCTCTGGCGTTCGGTTCGAAAAACATGCGTTCCCTCCTGCAGGTCAACCCTGAAAACGGCTTGTGATGGAAGACAGAACCGGCCGCACGCGATCCTCGGGCGCACCCGCGCTTGAACCAACATGCACGAACCCGGCGATCTTTTCATGGGGCGCGAGGCCAAGGCCATTCAGCACGCGGCGGTCATAGGAATACCATTGGGTCAGCCAGGAGGACGCATAGCCCATGACCTTGGCGGCGACGACCAGATTCATGCAGACCGCGCCCGCCGAGAGCACTTGCTCCCACTCGGGGATCTTCACATGGGGCGCCGCGCATGACACCACGCCCACCACCAGCGGCGCATGGGACAGACGCTGGCGCTCGATCTCCACGCGCTCCTCATTCGCGCCCGGATTATCCTCCACAAAAGCCTGGGCGATGAGGTGTCCGGCGGCGGCGCGCCCCTCGCCCTCGAAAACGATGAAGCGCCAGGGAGCGAGCTTGCCATGGTCAGGCACGCGCGCGGCGATGGTCAGCAGAAGCTCAAGCTCGGCCCCCGAGGGGCCAGGCCCCGACATGGCGAGCGGAGCCACAGAACGGCGGGTGCGGAGAAGTTCAAGCATGTCATTCGTGGGCAAGTCATCACCTTCCAGCGAAACCATCAGGGTAGGGTCACCACCTTTACACTGGATTGGGGGAAAAATGGCAGGGGGCGACCTGGCCGAAGCGAAGAGACGAGGACCAGGACCATTGCGCGTAGGCCGGGGGGGCTGTACAGCCTGACATATGCTAGGGATCCGCATGATAAGACAGCAACGGCTGCTGCGCCCGGGGGCCGCGCTCCTGCTGGCGCTGACCCTTCTGGGGCTCTTCGTCGGCCCACTGGCCGCGCAAACCGCCCCTACGCGCGAATCGATCGGCCGCACCCCTACACTGGAGCCCGGCCAGAGCTTGCTCTCCCTCAGCGCCGTGCTTGGCTCCGCACGCGATCCCGTGCGCGCTGGACTGCAATGGCGGATCTATCAGGAACGGGCGCAAGCGGATGGAACCCACGCCCTGATCGCCGAATCCGAGCAGGCCTTGCCGGTGTTCACGGTTTCCGAGGGCTCCTATCTCGTCCATGTGTCCTATGGGCTGGCCAGCGCCATGAAGCGCGTGGTCATCGACTCCCGGTCCCTGGTCGAACGCTTGCAGCTCAACGCCGGCGCCCTGCGCGTGACCAGCGTTCTGGGCGATATGAGCATCGCGCCCAACCGCGTGTCGCTGGCGGTCTATGTGCCGGACCGCGCCGGGGCCGAGGCCCGACTGATCGTTTCCGCCGCCCGTCCGGGCGATGTGCTGCGGCTGCCCGAGGGCAGTTACCGCGTGGTCTCAACCTATCTGGATAAGGAAAGCGCTGGCTCCACCGGCGCCCCGGGCGCAGCGCCCAACGCCACCAACTCGGTCGTGACCGCGGATTTGCGGGTGGAGACAGGGCGTCTGACGGAGGCCGCCCTGCGCCACCATGCGGCTACCCTGACCCTCAAGCTTGTCAATACGAAGGGCGGTGAAGCGCTGACCAACACCAGCTTCTCGGTTCTCACCCCCGGCGGCGACGTCATCCGCGAATTGATCGGCGCCTTTCCCTCGCTGATTCTGTCGGAGGGTGAATATGTGCTCATCGCCCGCAGGGACGGAAAAACGTTTCAATCCACATTCACTGTTCAATCCGCTCTGGACAGGGATGTGGAAGTGATCGCCAAATAGCGCCAGCCAGACAGGGGACGCCAATGCAGACCTTCTTCGTCGAGATCAAATGCGCGCTTGGCCGCACCTATGAAGTCGCCAGCGCGCTGGCCGAGGCCGAAATCGCGTCAGAAATCTATTCCATCGCCGGCAACTACGACATTCTCGCCAAGTTCTACGTGGCCAAGGATACGGACATCGGCCATTTCGTGGGTGAGATGGTGCAGCCGATCCCCGGCATCGTGGACACCCGTACGATCATCACTTTCAAGGCGTTCTGATCGCAAGGCGTTCTGATCGAGATTGATCGAGCGCAAGGCGGCGCTTCAATGACCGCCCCCATGATGGCTGAACCGCAAGGAAACCAGCCCCATGGCGACCAGACACAGCCTGCCCCTATTGCCGATTCTCCTGGGCCTCTGCGCCACGCCCGCATTGGCGGCGGACATAGCCTCCGGCCAGCGCATCGCCGCCCGCTGGTGCGCCGCCTGCCACATGATCTCCCCCGGCCAGACCCAGAGCAGCCCCGACGCCCCGAGCTTCGCCTCGGTGGCGGGGCGATATGAGCCCAGAGACTTGCGCCTGTTCCTGATGGCGCCCTATCCGCGCATGCCCAACATGCCCCTCTCCCAGCCTGAAATCGCCGATCTCGTGGCCTATATCCGCTCGCTGGGTCCGAAACGCTACGAGCCAGAGCCTCTGGAAAAAGACGAGAAATTGCCCGAAGCGAAGCGCGGCTGACGGTCAACCCGCCTTGCGGCGCGTGCGAGGCTTTGGCGCCGCAACCGCGATTTCCAGCGCCCGGCGGATGTAACGCTGATAGGGAATGCCTTCGATGAGCGCCCGCGCCCGCACCTCGTCCAGCAGGGACTTGGGCAGGCGCATGTTGACCCGCTCGCCCTTGGGCTGAAGCTCGAAGCGCATGGGCTTGAATCCTGACAGATCATATTCGGTGAGATCAGCGGTCTCCAGGAAATGCTCCGCCGCTTCATCGCTCAGCAGCACTGGCAGGGGCTTCAGGTCAGGGGTGACTTTTTTCATAGAAGGCGACCTCCTTGCGATGCATGTAGCGCGCGCTGATGGGACGGATGAGCCTTGCGCCCCCATCGTCGCTGAACGTGAAGACGAGAAAGATCCGGCGCAGCCCGACCCTTCCGATGGCGCGTATGCGAACCTCCCGCGCCGAGTGGGCGGGATCGGGCTCGATCATGGGCGAGCCCATGAACATCGCCTCGATCTCCCCGACGCTGACCCCATGCTTGGCGCATTTGTCGCGATTTCCCGCGTCCCAATCGAACCCGTCAAAGCGCATGGAAGATGCCCATTTGTATGTACAAATGTCAATGCAAATCCGCCGCCCCGAGGGACGCACGAAAAAGCGCCGCCCTTACGGACGGCGCTTACATCATGGATCATCTTCGCTGGGTGTAAAAGCTCAGTTCAAGCGGTCACTCGCCCCGCTGCACATCCGGCGCGATGGCCTCCGCCGACAGAAGCGCCAGCGCCTCGTCCAGCGTCATGGGGGTCTGGTTCTGGGAGCCGAGGCGACGCATGGAGATGGTGCGTTCCGCCGCCTCCTTCTTTCCGAGAACGAGCAGCACCGGGACCTTGGCGAGCGAATGTTCGCGCACCTTGTAGGTGATCTTCTCGTTGCGCAGATCCGCCTCGACCCTAAGGCCCAGCTTGCGGGCGGCGGCGACCACTTCCATGGCGTAATCATCCGCTTCCTGCGTGATCGTCGCGACCACGATTTGCAGCGGCGAGAGCCACAGGGGCAGATGACCCGCGTAATGCTCGATCAGGATGCCCGTGAAACGCTCCAACGAGCCGAACATGGCCCGGTGAACCATGACCGGCGTGGTCTTCTCGCTTTCGGCGGAGATATAGAAGGCGCCGAAACGGCCGGGCAGGTTGAAGTCCACCTGCGTGGTGCCGCACTGCCATTCGCGGCCGATGGCGTCGCGCAGGGTATATTCGAGCTTCGGCCCGTAGAAGGCGCCTTCGCCCGGATTGATCCCGGTCTTCATGCCGCGCTCTGTGAGCACATCGAGCACGTGGCCAAGGGCGGCCTCCGCCTTGTCCCAGGCGTCGTCGGAGCCCACCCGCTTTTCGGGGCGGGTGGAGAGCTTCACCACCACATCCTCGAAGCCGAAGTCCTTGTAAATGGACATGATGAGGTCGTTGACCTTCATCGCCTCGTCCATGATCTGGTCTTCGGTGCAGAAGATATGGGCGTCGTCCTGGGTGAAGGCGCGCACGCGCATAACCCCATGCAGCGCGCCCGAGGGCTCGTAGCGATGCACGATGCCGAATTCCGCGATCTTCATGGGCAGGTCGCGATAGGACTTCAGCCCGTTCTTGAAGATCTGCACATGGCCCGGGCAGTTCATGGGCTTCAGGGCGAAGACACGCTCGTCCTCGGTCTGGGTGACGAACATGTTTTCGCGATAGGTCTGCCAATGGCCCGAGGTCTCCCACAGGGCGCGGTCGAGCACCTGGGGCGTGTTCACCTCGATATAGCCGGACGCCTGCTGGCGGCGGCGCATGTAGGAGATAAGGGCCTGGAACAGGGTCCAGCCCTTGGGATGCCAGAAGACCGTGCCCGGACCCTCTTCCTGGAAATGGAAGAGATCCATCTCGCGGCCGAGGCGGCGATGGTCGCGGCGCTCGGCCTCCTCGATCTGCTTGAGATAGGCGTCAAGATCTTCCTGCTTGGCGAAGGCGGTGCCGTAGATGCGGCTGAGCATGGGCCGGGTGCTGTCGCCGCGCCAATAGGCGCCCGCCACCTTCATCAGCTTGAAGGCTGCGCCGATCTTGCCCGTGGAGGTCATGTGCGGGCCGCGGCACAGGTCCATCCACTCGCCCTGCCGGTACATCTTGAGGTCCTGATCGGCGGGGATCGCCTCGACCAGCTCCACCTTGAAGGCCTCGCCCTTCTTTTCGAAATGGGAGATGGCCTCGGCGCGGGACCAGACTTCCTTGGTGAAGGGCGCGTCGCGCGCGATCAGCTCGCGCATCTTCTTTTCAATCGCCTCGAAATCGTCGGGCGTGAAAGGCGTCTCGCGATAGAAGTCGTAGTAGAAGCCGTTCTCGATCACCGGGCCGATGGTGACCTGCGTGCCGGGATAGAGCGCCTGCACCGCCTCGGCCAGCACATGGGCGCAATCATGGCGGATGAGTTCGAGGGCGCGGGGATCCTCGCGGCTGACGAATTCGATTTTGGCGTCCTGATGGATAGGATCGGCGAGATCGACCACAGCGCCATCCAGCGCCATGGCGACGGTGCGCTTGGCGAGCGAGGGGGAGATGGATTTGGCGATCTCGAAGCCGGAGACGCCGGGGGCGAACTGACGCTGCGCGCCATCGGGGAAAGTCACGGAAATCATATGCGCTCCTTGGGCTCACTCGCCGATACGAGTCGGCGTAAGCGGATGAGGGGCCTCTATAGCCGCGAGGCGCGCGCAGAGCAACGCGGGGGCGTCCCGGATTTTTCAGTAGGCAAAACGGCCTCCGCGCCCCCATATGGGGGGCATGGCCGGTCCCCTCTCCCGTGGCGCGCGTTATGGCGCGCATTTGCTGCTGCGCTTCTACCAGCTCACCCTGTCCTCGGTGATCGGGCGCTGGTGCCGCCACCTGCCCTCCTGCTCCAGCTACATGGACGAGGCGATCCAGCGCCATGGCCTGTGGGCGGGGGGCTGGATGGGAACTGCGCGCCTCTGCCGCTGCCAGCCCTGGGGGACTAGCGGCTACGATCCCGTGCCGGAGGGTCTGCCTGCGAAAGCGGGAGCCTTGACGCCGTGGCGTTATGGGAAATGGCGGGGGCCGCTGGTATGTGAGGTGGCGGAGAGGGAAACGGCGAAGGATTGATTAAACTTGATCATCACAAAAAAATATTGAACCTTAGATCCTCAATTGGAGGAGACCGTCCATGAAAACCCTTTTCGTCTCGCTTCTTTGCGCGACCCTCTGCACCCCCATCGCCACGCAGGCCGCCGAAATCCGTGTGCTGGCGTCGGGCGCCGTGAAGGAGGCCTATCTCGAACTGACGCCGAAGTTTGAAGCGGCGAGCGGCCACAAGGTCACCACGGTCTGGTCGAGCACCGTTTTGATTAAAAAGCAGATCGCTGATGGCGAACAATATGATCTCGTCATTATCGGCGCACCGGAAATCGATGATTTCGTCGCGACGCAAAAAGCGCTCTCAGGCAGCCGCGTCGATCTCATGAAAGTAGGCGTCGGCATGGCGGTGAAAGAGGGCGCGCCAAAGCCCGACATCAGCAGCGGCGCAAAGGTGAAAGAGGCCGTGCAAGCCGCGAAAAAGGTGGCCTATTCCTCTGGACCCAGCGGGACCTATATTCAGACAATGTTTGGTAAAATGGGCATCGCAGATGAGACGAAGCCCAAGAGCATTCAGACCGCCCCCGGCGTGCCCGTCGCCGAATATCTGCGGCGTGGCGAGGTTGATTTCGGATTTCAGCAGGTGAGCGAACTGGTGCACGAAGGTGGCATCGCCTATCTCGGCCCCCTGCCCCCCGAAATCCAGAACTACACGATTTTCTCTAGCGGCGTCCCGTCCGTGGCGAAGGAGCCCGCCGCCGCCAAGGCCTTTCAGGCCTGGTTGGCGGCGCCAGAGGCAGGCCCGGTGAAGAAGAAGCACGGGCTTGAGGGCGGGCCTTTCTAGGCCCACCCACGCCCCTCTCACTTGCGCATATGATATGGCGCAGGCGGCAGGCCCCAGCCTGAGCCCCAGACGCCGGGCTCCCAGACTTTCGGGCGCTGGGGTCGGTCCACGTGCCAGGGGCGGGGTTCGAAGTAGCCGAGCTCCTCGTTCTTCATCTGGTCGAGCTCGCAATAATATTCGACCACGTGGTCGTCGGGATTGCGGTGATAGGTCGCCAGATTATGGCCGGGACCATGGCGCAGCGGCCCCCATCCGAGGGGTATGCGCACCTGCGCCAGACGCTCGCAGCTTTCCATCAGATGCACCGTGTCCTTCAGTTCGAAGGCGATGTGGTGCAGCTTGGGGCTCTCGCCCCGGAAGAAGTTGATGGAGTGGTGGTCGGGGTTGCAGCGCATGAAGACGAAGAAATCGCCGAGCCAGTCGGACACGCGGAAACCCAACACTCGCTGGTAGAAATCGCAGAGCCCCTGCACATCCGGCGTGAAGAAGGCGATATGGCCGACCTTCAGCGGCCCGATGCCCGCCACGTTCTGGTTGGGGGAAATATAGGACCAGCTGGAGAAGAGCTCGATCACCGTGCCCTTGGGATCCCTGAAGACGAGGCACTTGGGGGTGCCCGGGAAGGGATCGCTGCGAATCTCGCTGGCGATGCCCTCAGCCAAGAGCGTCTTCTGCATCTCCGAAAAATCGCTGTTGGGCGCCACTTCGAAGGAGATATGGGTGCAATCCGAACGATCCGGCGAGGCCACCAGCACGATATTGAGCTGGCCGATCTTGGAGGCGAGCCAGGCGCGGCCCTTCTCTTGAGAGACGACCACGAAGCCGTTGAGGTCGACGAAATAGTCCAGACTCTTCTGGAAGTCCTGGGTCTCGATGGTCGCGTGCCCGAGCCGCTGCGCCTGAATCATGGGTTCCTCCCTCGTTTCTTGCGATGATCCTGCCGGTCGCCCGACGTTCTCCCGCAGGTTAACCCCCTGCCCGGCCCCTGTCACCTGCGCCGCGCTTGTCAGGGGCTGCGGGACTGCTACTCTTCGCCCCAATAAAGGTTTGGGGAGGAACACATGCGCGCGCTCGCTTTGGCACTGGCTTGGCTCGTTTGCGCGGCGGCGCCACTGCGGGCGGCTGATTCGGTGCAGGTGGGCACGACCTTTTCGATCACGGACCTGCCCTTCTTCATTGCGGAATCGCGCGGCTATTTCACCGAAGAGAAGCTCGCCGTCTCCTTCGTCAATTTCGACTCGGCGGCGCGGATGATCGCCCCGCTGGCTTCCGGCGACATCGATGTGGCGGCGGGCGGGCCCTCGGCGGCGCTCTACAACGCCATCTCCCGCAACATCGGGGTGCGGATCGTGGCCGACAAATCCGCCACCCCGCCGGGTCGCCCCAGCCAGACCCTGCTGGTGCGCAAGGCCTTGATCGACAGCGGCCGCGTCAAGACGTTGGCCGATTTCAAAGGGCTCAAGGTCGCCAGCGCCGCCCCCGGCAGCTCAGCCATGGGCACGCTGAACCGCCTCTACAAAATGGCGGGCATCGGGCCCAATGACATCGAGCGGGTCTATCTGGGCTTCCCCCAGCAGATCGCCGCCCTGCAGAACGGCGCCATCGACGCCGCCTTTCCCACCGAGCCCTTCGCCAGCCAGGCGGTGCGTCAGGGCTTCGCGACGGCCTTCATGTCCGATGACCAGATCTATCCCGGCCACCAGATTTCCGTGATGATCTATTCGGACCGCTTCCGCACCCAGCGCCGGGATGTGGGCCTGCGCTTCATGCGGGCCTATCTGCGGGCCGTGCGGGCGCAGAACGCCTCCATCGTGGATGGGCGCCTGACCGGGCGCGACGGGGAGGAGTTCATCTCCCTCATCACGGCCCAGACGCCAGTGAAGGACCGAGAGTTGCTGCGCAACCTGCGCCTGTCCTCCACCGACGACAATGGCGAGCCGAATGTGGCGAGCCTTGCGGAGGATTTCGAGATCTTCAGGGCCGAGGGATTGCTGGAGGGCAAGATCACCCTGGAGGACGCGCTCGACCAGAGCTTCGCGAAAGAGGCGACCGCAGCCTTGGGGCGATAAGCTTCCGCCCCAAATCCGCCTAAGTGTAGCGGCAGCTTGGCCGCATGCAGCGCCTTGTTTTCCTCCTTCTGCTCATGGCCGCTCCCGCCCTCGCGCAGGAGTCCTGTGAGTCCTCTGAGTCCTCTGAATCCTGCGAGGCCCGCCAGCTGGAGGACGAGATCGACATGAGCGACTTTTCGCCACCTGTCATACCCTCGCCCCGGACGATCACCCCCACCGATCCGCGCGGCGCGCCCCTGAGCCTGCCCCTCGCCGGATCGCCGGTCATCCGGTATCGGCCGGGGGCAGGCGTCTGGGTGGGCGAGGTGGGAGAGGGCAACAACCTCTTTGTCACCGCCCGGCGCAACAAGGCCATGCTGGGCCTGCGCCGGGAGTTCTGAACCTTCATTTCTGACGCGCCTTCATTTCTCAAACTGCCCCCTTGCGCGCGCAGTTTCAGACTGTAGGTTCCCCCGGACCTAAAATCCGGAGAAAACGCTTGCTGGCTCAATCTTTCCATCCGTCCCGACGCAGGGTGCTCGCAGGCCTCGCCGCCAGTGTCGCCGCCCCCGCTTTCGCGCAGACAGCGGGCGAATATCCCAAGGGACCCATAAGGATCGTCTGTTCAGCAGCGCCGGGCGGCGGCAATGACCTCATCGCCCGTATCGTCGCGGAGCGGCTGCAGGCCCGTTGGGGCCAGAACGTGGTGGTCGAGAACCGTCCCGGCGCCGGCAACAATCTGGCGACGGAAGTGGTCTACCGGTCGCCGCCGGATGGCTATACCCTGTTGGTCTCCCCGCCGGCCTCCATCACGGTCAACGCCGCCCTGTTCAAGGAGCTGCGATTTGATCCCAAGAAAATCGAGCCTGTGGCGATCACCTCTTACATCCCCAATGTGCTGGTGGTGGGCGCCAAGTCGCCCTTCAAGACCGCGCAGGAATTCATCGCTTTCGCGAGGGCCAATCCGGGCAAGCTCTCCTACGCGTCCCAGGGCAATGGCACCACGGCCCACCTGACCGGGGCGCTGTTTGAGGAGATAGTTCAATCCAAACAGGCCCATGTGCCCTTTGGCGGCGCCGCACCCGCGCTCAACGACGTGGCGGCGGGCCATGTGGACTTCATGTTCTCGGACATCGGCACGGCCCTGCCGCTGGCCCAGGGGGGATTGCTGCGCATTCTGGCGACCCTGACCAAGGAGGCGCCGCCGGTCATGCCGGACCTGCCGACGATCGCCTCCGTGGGCCTGCCCGAGCTCTTGTCCGACACCTTCACAACCTTCACAGCGCCGCCCGGCACGCCGCTGGACATTCGCGAGAAACTCGCAGCCGCCATGCGCGAGATCATCATGGCGGACGATGTGAAGGCGCGGCTCAACAAGATCGGCGTTGTGCCCTGGGGTCTGAATGTGCAGGAATCCGCCGCCCATATCGCCAGCGAGACGGAACGCTGGACAGCCGTGGTGAAGCGCGCCAACCTGCGTCCTGAATAGGAGTTCCACCGTGACCACTGTGAAAGGCGTCCGCATTCATTCCCACGGCGGACCGGACGTCATGTCTTGGGAGGATATCGAGCTTGCGCCCACCGGCCCCGGCGAGGCGCGGGTGCGCCACACGGCCATCGCGCTGAATTTCTCGGACATCAACGTGCGCCGCGGCGGCTTCTATCAGAAGGACCCGCTGCCCATGCCCATCATCCTGGGCAACGAGGCGGTGGGCGTTGTGGAGAGCGTCGGCGAGGGCGTCACTGACGTGAAGGTCGGCGAGCGCGTCGGCTATGTGGGCGTCGGCTCGAATTTCTTCGCCAAGACCGGCGCCTATGCGCAGCAGCGCAATGTGCCGGCCGACCGGCTGGTGAAGCTGCCCGACACTGTCTCGGACCTGCAAGCGGCCTCGGTGATGCTGAAGGGCCTCACGGCCTCAAACATCATCAATCGCATCTATCGCCCGGCGGCAGGCGATACGGTGCTGATCCATGCGGCGGCCTCGGGCGTGGGCCTCTTGCTGACCCAATGGTGCAAGCATTACGGCGCGAGCGTCATCGGCACGGTGGGCAATGAGGCCAAGGCGCAGATCGCCCGCGACCATGGGCTTGATCATGCGATTCTCTATCGCGAAACCGACTTCGTGCAGGCGGTGAAGGCGATCATCCCCGAGGGCGTGCGGGCCGTGCTCGATGGGGTGGGCAAGGACACGCTCGTTCCCTCCATGGATTGCACCGCCCCCTTCGGCACGCTGGTCAACTATGGCAACGCCTCGGGCCATGTGCCCCCGGTGGACATCATGCTGCTGTCGCTGAAGGGGACGCTCTCCCTGTGGCGACCGGGCGTGAGCCATTTTCTGGGCGACCCCGCCCGCTTCAAGGCGCTCTGCGCGGAGCTCTTCGAGCTCGTGGGCTCTGGCGTCCTGAAAACAGTCGCGACCCGCACCTACGCCCTGCAGGACGCCATCACGGCCCACAGGGACGCGGAGGCGGCCCAGCATGCGGGGCCGGTGGTGCTGCTGCCCTGAGTACATGCAAATGCCCGCACGCGGACCCGCGCCGGGTTGATGGATGCTTTCCGCCCCTTGAGGGGCGGGGGGCGCTGGTTGAGTGTTGGGTCGATCGCCCGGGAGACGCTCTCCGGTAGGCCGCCGCGCAGAAACCGCTCCCCGCCCCGAATACGACCGCTCGCGTCCAGTCCATCATGGGGCGAGGATGGAGGATTATCGATATGATGTTGGGGAAAAGTCAAGGTTTATTTTCTTATAATACGAATTTGAGGGCGCTAAGATAGCTCCGCAACGCAATTAAGTGAAATGCGATGACAGAAAACTCGCCCTTTCATTATTCACGCCTGCCATGGGACCGCAGACGATCTAGGTCGTAAACTCATAAACGCGCCTAGGGGGATTCCCAAAATCAGCTGGTCGTGATTCAAACTCCCAAAAGGGAGTTTTCAGATGGCTCGTTACGAACTGAGCGATTTCGAATGGAGTGTGATCCTTCCGCTTCTTCCCAACAAG
>CANGTC010000054.1 GCA_947456505.1 Beijerinckiaceae bacterium | reverse complement strand
TTTCGGCTGCGCCGGCCTGGGCGGCGCTTTGACCCCAGACACTGGCGTTGCGGTCGAAGTCGGACATGATGATCCTCATAGGTTCCGGGGCGAACGGCCCCACGTCCACTCTCTGACAGAGAGCAACGCATGTAATATGGAGCGCATCCCTAAAACGCACAAGGGCCTGCTGGTCACGCTCTCGCGAGCTTAAGGTCAAGCGTTCAGAGGTCGCGCAGGTAGGGCGCGGGCTTTTGGCCAAGGATTCGCCAGGTGCCGATGAGGCCAAGACCCACCGTCACCAGGAGCGCGATGACCGCAGCCGAGATCGCCGAGGACCAGAGCCAGATGAAACCCTCGATCCGCATGATTCCAGTGACGATTCCCCAGGCCGCGAGGCTGCCCGCCAGAACGCCGAAGATGGCTGTGACGGCGCCCAGCAGGCCATATTCATAGAGAATCGCCTTCAGCAACTGGCCGCGCGTGGCGCCCAGGGTCTTGAGAATCACCGCGTCATAGGTGCGGGTTCGTCGCCCCGCCGCCAGCGCCCCGCCCAGAACCAGGACCGAGGCCAGCAGCGCGACCCCAGACGCGCCGCGAATGGCGACCGCCAGCTGGGTCATGATCTCCGCCACCGCGTCCAGCGCGTCCTTCACGCGCACGCTTGTCACGGCGGGGAAGGCGTTGGAGACATCTTTCAGCAGAGCGAGTTCGCGCGTCGGATCGCCGCCGGGCGGATAGGTGGCGGTCGCAAGCTGGGTGTGGGGGGCCCCTGCGAAGGTGTTGGGCGAGAAGACGAAGACGAAATTGATGCCCAGCGACCGCCAGTTCACCTTGCGCAGATTGGCGATCTTGCCGGAGATGTTGCGGCCGAGCACATTGAGGGTGATCTCCTCGCCCACCTTCAGGCCGAGCCCATGGGCCGCCCCCGCCTCCATGGAGACCAGCGGGGGGCCTTTGTAATCGGCGGGCCACCATTCGCCTTCGACCAGTTCCGATCCTTCGGGCAGGTTCTGCGAATAAGTGATGCCCCGATCTCCCTCCAGCACCCAGGCGGCTTCCTCCTTGGCCTTGACCTCTTCGGGCCGCAGTCCGTTCAGCCGCACCACCCGTCCGCGCATCATGGCGACCCGCTCCAGCTTGGCCTCGGGAGCCTTGTCCCGTAAAAAGGCGTCGAAGGCCACGGCTTCGGAGCTGCGGATATCCATGAAGAAGAAGCTGGGGGTCTTGCCCGGCAGGGTCTGGCTGATCTGGTTGCGCACATTGCCATCGATCAGGGTCAGAGCCACCAGCAGGGAGAGGCCCAGACCCAGCGACATGACGACCGACGGCGTGAGGGCGCCCGGTCGATGGATATTGGCGATGGCCAGCCGCAGTTCAGCGCCGCGCGCATGGGGCGCCCGGCGCGCCAGATCCATGATGCCGAGCGCCACGATCCGCAGCGCCATGAAAAGCGCGAGCGTCGAGGCCAGATAGATCGCGGCGAGCCTCTTGTCCGTCGCGAACCAGAGGATGGCCCCGCACAGACCAAGGGCGGAAATGGCGAGCATCACCATGTAGCGGCGGCGCGGGAAGGCCGAATCAGGGGCGATCTGGTCGCGGAACAGGGCGGAGACCGAGATGTCATGGGCCCGGCCCAGCGGCTCCAGGGAGAAGACAAGGCCAGTCAGCAGCCCGTAAAGCGCCCCTGTCGCGAGCTCCCGGGGGTAGACCGCCGCTTGAAGCGGGAAGGGAATCACCGCGCCAAAGGCTGTTTCGACCCCGTAAGGCAGGGCCGCGCCGAGCCCAAGCCCGATGACGACGCCGACCATGGCCACCAGCATGACTTCCAGCAGACTGGTCAGGAAGACGAAGCCGCCGGTGGCGCCGACGCTCTTGAGGGTGGCCAGATCATTGCGCTTGCGCTCGACGAAGCCCCGCACTGCATTGGCGACGCCCACCCCGCCCACCACCAGGGCGGTCAGGCCCACCAGTGTCAGAAACTGGGTGAAGCGCTCGAGGTTCTTGTCGAACTGGGGTGAGACATTGGAGCGGGTGCGGATCTCCCAGCCAGCGTCCGGCAGGGCCTTTCGCGCCTGAGCCACCGTTTCGTTGACCCTCGCCTCATCGACGGGCTGGCCTGCGGCGTCCGGGCGCAGGGTCAGGCGGTTGATCCAGCGCACCAGTGACCCCGGCTGGATCAGCCCTGTGCTCCGCAACGCCTCGACCGAGATGATCACGCGCGGGCCAAAACCGACCCCGCTGGCGAGCTTGTCCGGCTCTGATTTCAGCTCGGCGCGATATTCGAAGGTCCCGTCGCCGATCATGATGCGGTCGCCGATCTTCAGATCGAGCCGGGCCGCGAGCGCGGCCTCCGCCACGAAGCCTGAGAGGCCATTGCGCGCGCCAAGCGCTTCTTGCAGAGGCATGGCGGGCGATACGACAGCCTCGCCGATGGAGGGATAGGAGGTCGGGACGGCCTTGATCTCCACCAGAGCTGCCGCGCCCTCGGCCTTGCGCGCCATGACCCGCATGGCGGCGACAGTGGAGAGAGTCCCGCGCTTCTCCAAAAACTGGCGCTCCTCTTCGTTCAATTCGCGATGGATCAGGGCGAAGGAGACGTCGCCGCCCAGAATCCGCCCGCTCTCGCGCGCCAGACCATCAGAGAGGCTGCGCGAGACCGAGCCCACTCCCACGATGGCTGTTACGCCAAGGGCGATGCAGGCGAGAAAAATCTGAAATCCGCCAAGACCCCCCCGCAGATCGCGCAGGGCCAGCCTCAGCGCCAGTGCGAATCCCCTCACTGGGCGGCCTCCACGTGGGCTTGCGCGCCCTCGATCTGGCCGGAGCGCAGGCGAATCATCCGGTCGCAGCGGGCGGCGAGCCCCGAATCATGGGTCACCAGCACCAGGGTGCCGCCCCGCTCGCGCTTGAGTGCGAACATGAGGTCGATGATCTTCGATCCCGAGGCTTCATCCAGATTGCCGGTGGGCTCATCCGCCACGAGAATGCGGGGATTGGGCGCCAAAGCCCGCGCCAGCGCCACCCGTTGCTGTTCGCCGCCTGAAAGCTGGCCGGGATAGTGGGACAGTCGCTCGCCAAGCCCGACCCCGACCAACTCGCGCTTCGCGGTGGCGAAGGCGTCGGCGCGGCCCGCCAGCTCCAGCGGTATCGCCACATTCTCGAGAGCCGTCATGGTGGGGATGAGGTGGAAGGACTGAAAGACGATGCCGATCCGCTCGCCGCGAAAGCGCGCCAGAGCGTCCTCGTTCAGATGGTCGATGCGCTCGCCGCCGATGGCGATCTGGCCCGAATCAGGCCGCTCAAGCCCGGCCATGGTCATCAGCAGGGTGGACTTGCCCGAGCCCGAGGGGCCAACGAGCCCAATGGCCTCGCCTTCGCCGATTTCCAGACTTATGCCCTTAAGGATATGGACGCGGGCTGCGCCCCGGCCCAGACTAAGGTGGACATCGCGCATGGAAATGGCGCCTGCGGAACGGCCGGAATTCGACATGCTCTTCTTATCCCTTCGTCAAATCATCGCGCGGCGGACCCTGAGCCTCGCATATGGTGTGGCTCGATCCATCCTGCAAACCGCCGGGGTTCTGGTTATCATGCTCTCCCTCGCCACGCCTGCATCAGCTCAGAAAAGCGCCCTGCGAATCGTCGCGCTGGGGGATAGCCTCACCGCAGGCTATCTCCTGCCGCAAAAGAACGCTTTCCCCACGGTGCTGGAGCGCGTGCTGCGCGAGCGGGGCCACAAGGTGGAGGTGAGCAACGCGGGGGTCTCCGGCGACACCGCCAGTGGGGGTCTTGAGCGACTGGATTGGGCGGTGGGCGATGGGGCTGATCTCGTCATCGTCGAGCTTGGCGCCAACGACATGTTAAGGGGCGTCGACCCCTCGATTACGCGCAAGGCGCTCGCCGAAATCATTACGCGCCTTCAGGCGAAGAAGATTCCCGTGTTGCTCGCCGGCATGGTCGCCGCTCCCGGCATGGGTCGCGATTACGAGGCGAAATTCAACGCCATCTATGAAGATCTCGTGCGTGAGTTTGGCGTGGCGCTCTATCCCTTTTTTCTGGAGGGCGTGGCGGGCAAATCGGGTCTGCTCTTGCAGGACGGCCTGCACCCCACCCCCGAGGGGGTGGAGACCATCGTGCGCGGCATTCTTCCCAGCGTCGAATCTCTTTTGCCAAAGCCGTGAACGCGGGCCGTCTTCAACCGTTCATCTCAAATCCTATGATGGACGCAGGCATGTGATTCGAATGGTCGTGAGGAGGCGGAGCGATGCCCAGATTGTTCACCGGGATCGAGATTCCCGATCCGCTCGCGCAGGAGCTGGCCCTGATGCGCGGAGGCCTGTCTGGCGCGCGCTGGATTGATCCGGAAAATTTTCACGTCACCCTGCGCTTCATGGGCGACATCGATCAGGGTCTGGCCCGCGAGGTCTATCTGGAGCTGTGGCGCGTGCGGCGCGGGCCCGTGCCCATCACCCTTGGCGAGTTGTCTTTCTTTGGGGGCGACCGCCCGCGTTCGCTCATCGTCAGGGTGCAGCCCCATCCGGAATTGATGGAGTTGCAAGCCGAGCAGGAGCGCATCATGCGCCGCATCGGCCTGCCGCCGGAGACGCGCAAATTCACGCCCCACATCACTCTGGCCCGGTTGCGGGGAACCAGCTCCGTCGCGGTGGCCGACTATCTCAGCCTGCGAGGCTTTCCCCCGCGCGGCGCATGGCTGGCCGAGCAGTTCGTGGTCTATTCGTCCCGCGATTCGGTGGGCGGCGGACCCTATGTGGTCGAGGCTGAATATCCCCTTGGGGAGCAGGAGCCGCAGAGCGCGGCGGGCTGAGCCGCCGCGCTACGGTTTGTTACTTCGGCGCGAGGCGGATGGCGCCGTCGAGGCGGATCGACTCGCCATTGAGCATGTCGTTCTCGCAGATGACCCGCACCAGCGCGGCATATTCTTCGGGCTTTCCGAGTCGCGAGGGGAAGGGTACGCTGGCGGCCAGCGAATTGCGGACTTCATCGGTGAAGGCGTCGAACATGGGCGTATGGAACAGACCCGGCTGTATCGTCATCACGCGCACGCCAAGGGATGAGAGATCTCGCGCGATGGGCAGCGTCATGCCCAGCACGCCCGCTTTCGAAGCCGAATAGGCGGCCTGACCGATCTGTCCATCTTCAGCGGCGACGGAAGAGGTGTTGACGATAAGGCCCCGCTGTCCATCCGCGTCGATGGGGTCGAGCCCCGCCATGGCCGCCGCGCATTTGGAAATCATCATGAAGGTGCCGACCAGATTGATCATGATGGTCTTCTGGAAGGTCGCGATGTCATGGGCGATGAGTTCGCCCGTGTCGCGTTTTTTGGCGACCGTGCGCTTGCCAGGCGCAATGCCTGCGCAATTCACGAGCAATCGCTCCACGCCATGAGCGGCCCGAGCGCTCGCCAGCGCGGCGTCCACCGAGGCTTCATTGGTCACATCGGTGGAGAAGAAGGCTCCGCCGATCTCGGCGGCGATCTTTTCGCCGCGCTCTTTCTGAAGATCGAGGATGGCGACCTTGACGCCCTGGGCGGCGAGCATACGCGCCGTCGCTTCGCCAAGACCGGAGGCTGCGCCAGTGACGACCGCGGCCATGCCTGCGTTCAGCTTCATTTTGCTCTCCATTCCAGTTCGATCGTAGCCTCGCCGGCGTTACGTCCGGCGATCAGCCAATAGATGCTTCCCGCCACAAGGCCCACCACGAAGAAAAGCAGCATAAAGCGGATCTCCAGCATCATGGCGGCTCTCTCCGGCGCGGCCTCGCCTCGCTCCGCTTCCGCCCAGGGATGCAGATCAAAGGGCATGGCCGCCGCAATGAGCCCTGAGCAACAAGCATAACATAACAAACTGCGCAACCGCGCGAGTTCGCCGATCAGCGCAGCCAGCGCCACCGGCCCGACGCAGATCGCCAGCGTCGAGCCGCGCATCAACGCCATCAGGAACCCGGTCGCCTCCGCCGGGCCAGGGGCCGTTCCGAACACGGTCAGCAGGCTCCCCATGAAGAACGACAGGATCGCCTCGCGGACCAGAGGATCGATGAAAGCCAGAAAGGGCAGGGAGATGGCGGCCCCGGCGGCGGCGCAGATCAGGCCTGCGAAGATGAGGAGTAAACGACTGATGGCGTCCACGCAGGGCTCCGGCGTCGGTTTGGACGCATGCTTCGGCATGAGGCTGCGCGCCATGCCATGTCGACAGGCAGGGTGAGGCGTTCAGGGCTCGAGAGGCGAGTCCCAGTAGAGATAATCAAACCAGCTTTCGTGCAGATAATTTGGTGGAAACAGGCGCCCGTTCTGATGCAGATCGCTGACCGTGGGCGCAAAGGGATGGTGCGCGGGGAACATGCCGGCCTCGGTCGGCATCTTGTCGGCCTTGCGCAGATTGCAGGGAGAGCAGGCGGCGACCACATTTTCCCAAGTGGTGGAACCGCCCTTCGACCGGGGGATCAGGTGGTCGAAGGTCAGTTCCTCGCGCGAGCCGCAATATTGGCAGGAGAACCGATCCCGCAGAAAGACGTTAAAGCGCGTGAAGGCGGGATGGCGCGAGGGTTTGACATAGGTCTTCAGCGACACGACCGAGGGCAACCGCATCTCGAAGGTCGGGCTGCGGACGCATTTGTCATATTCGGAGACGATGTTCACCCGGTCGAGAAAGACCGCCTTGATGGCGTCCTGCCAGGACCAGAGGGACAGAGGATAGTAGCTCAGCGGCCGGAAGTCGGCGTTGAGGACAAGGGCCGGACAAGCCTCCGGCGGGACCATGGGCTGGAAGTGAACCGTCAATCTGGACGCCTCTCGCCGCTGCGCCCCGGCGCTAACCGGGATCCGCCCCTATAATGTATAGGACTGACGACAGGATTGTGAAGCCGGTTTCTGCTGCGCAGCTAAGCCCCGGACTCAGGTTTTCAAATGACTAAATGTCGCTGTGAGGGTCTTTTTTCCGTGCGCAGGGTTGGCGGGGTCGCCGATCAGGGCGGATTTTCGCAGTCCAATCAGCGGGTCGGGATCGGCGCGCCGCTGCGGTAATCGTAGAAACCCCGGCGCGTCTTGCGGCCCAGCCAGCCCGCCTCGACATATTTCACCAGCAGGGGACAGGGGCGATATTTCGAATCCGCCAGCCCCTCATGCAGCGCCTGCATGATCGAGAGGCAGGTATCAAGGCCAATGAAATCAGCAAGTTGCAGCGGACCCATGGGGTGATTCGCCCCCAGCCGCATGGCGGTGTCGATGGCCTCGACGGAGCCAACGCCCTCATAAAGCGTATAGATCGCCTCGTTGATCATGGGCAGGAGAATGCGGTTGACGATGAAGGCGGGGAAGTCCTCCGAGACCGTGGAGGTCTTGCCCAGCCGGGCCACGAAAGCCTTGGCGGTTTCGAAGGTCCCGTCCTCGGTGGCGATGCCGCGAATCAGCTCCACCAATTGCATGCGCGGCACCGGATTCATGAAGTGAATGCCGATGAAGAGCTCGGGCCGGTCCGTGACCGAGGCCAGCCGCGTGATGGAGATGGAGGAGGTGTTGGTGGCGATGAGGGCGCCCGGCTTGAGGTAGGGCGACAGGCGCGTGAAGATCTTGCGCTTCACCTCCTCGTTTTCGGAGGCCGCCTCCATGACGAGGTCGCAATCGACCAGGTCCTCGAAGCTCGTGGTGGTGGCGATGCGCGCCATGGCGGCCTTGCGGTCAGCGTCGCTGAGCAGGCCCTTGGCGACGTCGCGCGCCATGGCACCGTCCACCGTGGCGAGCCCAGCGTGGAGCCGGTCCTGCGAGACGTCGTTGATCAGGACGTCGAGGCCCGCCAGAGCGCAGACCTGGGCGATGCCATTGCCCATCTGTCCTGCGCCGATCACTCCGACCTTCTGAATTTCGATCGCCATTCGTCCTACTCGCCCTGTGACAGGCCGATCATAAGCCATGATTGGCCACCGTCCAGCACTCTTCAGTCCGGTCTCTTACTTGACCAGCTTGCCCAGTTCCGCGTCAAGCTCCGGCATGACCTTGAAGAGGTCCGCCACCAGACCATAGTCGGCCACCTGGAAGATGGGGGCCTCCTCGTCCTTGTTGATGGCGACGATGACTTTGGAGTCCTTCATGCCCGCCAGATGCTGGATCGCGCCGGAGATGCCCACCGCGATATAGAGTTCGGGGGCCACGACCTTGCCGGTCTGGCCCACCTGCCAGTCGTTGGGGGCGTAACCAGCGTCCACAGCGGCGCGCGAGGCGCCCATGGCCGCGCCCAGCTTGTCGGCGACGGGCTCGATATAGGTCTTGAAATTCTCCGAATTCTGCATGGCGCGGCCGCCGGAGATGATGATGCGCGCCGCTGTAAGCTCAGGCCGCTCGCTGCGCGCCAGAGCCTCGCTCTTGAAGCTGGAGACGGCGGGATCGCTCGCCGCAGCCACGGCCTCGATGGGCGCGCTTCCCGTGGCGGGGGCCGCCGAGAAGGCGGTGGCGCGCACGGTGATCACCTTGATGGAATCGCCGGACTGCACGGTCTGGATGGCGTTGCCCGCATAGATCGGCCGCTCGAAGGTGTCGGCGGAAATGACCTTGGTGATCTCCGAAATCTGCATGACGTCGAGCAGGGCCGCGACGCGGGGCATGATGTTCTTGGCCGCCGAGGTGGCGCTCGACAGGATCGCGCCATAGTCCTTCGACAGGGCCACGAGCAAGGCGGCGGTGGGTTCGGCGAGCTGATGGGCGTAGAGCCCATCTTCCGCGATCAGCACCTTGGCGACGCCCTCGAGCTTCGCGGCTTCTTCAGCAGCCGCGCGCGCGTCGGGGCCAGCGGCCAGCACATGGACGGGAGCGCCAAGCTGCACGGCGGCGGTTACGACCTTGGCGACGGCGTCGCCCAATTTTCCCTTCGCCACATCGGCCAGAACGAGCGTCGTCATCACAGCACCCCCGCTTCGTTCTTGAGTTTGGAGACAAGTTCCTCGACGGAGCCGACCTTCGCGCCCCCCGTGCGGCCCTTGGGCTCCGTGGTCTTCAGCACCGTCAGGCGCGGCGTCACGTCCACGCCGTAATCGGCGGGGGTCTTTTCATCGATGGGCTTCTTTTTCGCCTTCATGATGTTGGGCAAGGAGGCGTAGCGTGGCTCGTTCAGACGCAGGTCCGTGGTCACCACGGCGGGGGTCTTGAGGGTGACGGTCTGCAAGCCGCCATCGACCTCGCGGGTCACGTCCACGGTTCCGCCCGCAATCTCCACCTTCGAGGCGAAGGTGCCCTGGCCCCAGCCCAGAAGCGCGGCGAGCATCTGTCCCGTCTGGTTGCAATCGTCGTCGATGGCCTGCTTGCCGAGAATGATCAAGCCGGGTTGTTCGGCCTCAGCCACGCCCTTCAGGATCTTGGCGACGGCGAGGGGCTCCACGGTCTGATCGGTCTTCACAAGCACGCCGCGGTCAGCGCCCATGGCGAGACCCGTGCGGATGGTTTCGGAGGCCTGCGCGGGGCCAATCGACACGAGGATCACTTCGCTCGCCTTGCCCGCCTCCTTGAGGCGCAGGGCCTCTTCGATGGCGATCTCGTCGAAGGGGTTCATCGACATCTTCACATTGGCGAGTTCAACGCCTGATCCATCGGTCTTGACGCGGATCTTCACGTTGTAATCGACGACCCTCTTCACAGGGACGAGAATTTTCATCGAGGGCGCTCCTCTTGGTCTCAGGCGGTTTTCGTAAAGCTCGCCACCACGGGTGTCAAACCCGATGACGGGCGCCCTGGAGCGATCCGGGGTTCAGCGGTTCTTGCCCGGGGTCCAAAGGACGTCGCCGCCCGCGTTCAGATTGGCGTAGCGCGAGGCCACGAACAGGAAATCGGAGAGGCGGTTGACATATTGCAGCGCCGGCGCGCTCACCATCTCGCCCTCCGTGCGCGACAGGGCCACCATGAGCCGCTCGGCGCGCCTTGAGATGGTGCGCGACAGATGCAGGGCCGCCGCCGCAGGGGCGCCGCCTGGCAGCACGAAGGAGCGCAGGGGCGTCAGCGAGGCGTTCAGCTCGTCGATTTCCGTCTCCAGGCGCTCCACCTGGGTCTGGACGATGCGCAGGGGCTCGTAGGCGAGCTTTTCGCCCTTGTCGGGGGTGCACAGATCGGCGCCGAGATCGAAGAGATCGTTCTGGATGCGCGCCAGCATGGCGTCGAGGTTGGGGTCCCCGCCGGTGTGGAGCCGCGCCATGCCGATGGTGGCGTTGGTCTCGTCCACGGTGCCATAGGCCTCCACCCGCAGATCGAATTTCGGCCGACGCTCGCCCGTGCCCAGGGCGGTGTCGCCGTCATCGCCGGTGCGGGTGTAGATGCGGTTGAGCACGACCATGATGAATTCCCTTTATTTCCGTTATCCACGCATCCACAGCACGCCCATGATGAGCACGATGGCGCCGAATTGCAGGCCTACGCGCCAGCGCATGAGCGTCTGGCTGAGATTGGGGCTGCCGCCGCGCAGCATGTTGAAGAGGCCGAGCAGCAGCACGACGATCACAGCCGCGACGGCTACGGCGACCAGATAATTCCCGACGGCATATGACATGAGAAGGGTCCGGTGATCCGGCGCAGTCGCCGGAGGAAGTCTCAACTAGTCGGCACGACGCGCCGGAGCAAGCGCACCTACTCTCTACGGGTGAAATAGCGAGCGGGATCAGTAGCGCTTCAGCAGGCGCTCCAGATAGTCGAGCTCGTCGCGCGGGCGGGCGGGGTCGCTCAGGCGTCGCCGCAGCTCCTCCAGCACCTTCTGGGCGCGCTGGGCGGCGGGCGTGCCGAGGGGATCATAAAGGGCGCGCGAATTGTCGCGCTTGTCATGGGATTCGCGCCCCAGCGGATCGGGATTGCCTGCGCGGCCTTGCCGCATGGGCCCATTGGGGTCGCCGGGACCATTTTCCTCGCCGGGGCCGGGCTGCATCTGCTGGGCCATGGCCTGGCCGCCCTTGCGGAGCGACTCCAGCGCGCGGCCCTGGGCGTCCACGGCCTTGCCGCGTCCCTGTTGACCCTTGCCCAGCTCGCCCTCGGCCTCCTTCATGGCGCCTTCGGCGTCATCCAGGTTCTGGTCGCCCTTCATGCCGAGCTCTTTCATGCGGCGCTGCAGCTGGTCGAGGCGCTTGCGCAGGGCCTCTTGCCGCTGCTGCAGGGACTGCTCCCCTTCGTTCTCGGCGCTGTCCTGATCCTCGTCGCCGTCGTCCTGATCGCCTTGCTGGCCTTGCTCGCCCGGCTGCATGCCCTGCCGGTTGCGGTCCCGCTGGCGCTGGGCCTGACGCTCCCCTGAGGGGTCCTGTCCCCGCTGCGCCCGGTTGCGGCGCTGCTGCTTGTTGTTTTCATTGCGGAAAG
The DNA here is from genome assembly GCA_947456505.1 of Beijerinckiaceae bacterium. Classification (GTDB taxonomy): domain Bacteria; phylum Pseudomonadota; class Alphaproteobacteria; order Rhizobiales; family Beijerinckiaceae; genus Terripilifer. Next base: position 8,483 of record CANGTC010000054.1, on the reverse strand, counting down.
TGTTGTCGCGCAGCTCCTGCTGGTCGCGAGTCATCTGGTCGAGTTCGTCCAGCGCCTTGTTCATCTCGCGCGCCATGGGGTCCGTGCCCCTCTGGCGCTGGGCGGAGCGCAGATTTTCGAGCAGGTTCTGCAGCTGCTCCATCATCTTCTGGGCTTCCGCCATCTGCCCGTTGCGCATCATCTCCTCGATGCGGTCGAGCATGGACTGGAGATCCTGCGAAGTGATGGTGCGCGAATTGTTGTCATCGGCGCGATTCTGGGGGTCCTGATCGCGGCCTTCGCGTTGGGCCTGCTGGGCGAGTTCGTTCAGGAACTTGTCCAGCGCCGCCCGCATCTGATCCATCAGCTTGCGGATTTCGTCCTCCGGCGCGCCCCGGTTGAGGGCGTCGCGCAACTCCTGCTGGGCGGCGCGCAGATCGCGCTCGGCGTCGCTGAGGCCGCCATCCTCGATGCGCAGCGCCATTTCCCACATGAGGTCAGCCACCCCCAGCAGATCCGCGTCCTTGCGGGCGCGGGTCAGGCGATTGGCTATGTTGTGGAAGCCCAGATAGATCCCCGCGGTCACGCCGAACTCGTCGGGCGCGATCATCAGGGCCTTGATGGAGGAGAGCACCCTGCCCCTGTTGTCCGGAGCCAGCACCAGATTGCGCCTTTGCTCCACCAGAGCCCGCGCCAGAGGCTTTACGAAGGGGCGCTGGGGCAGGGTGATCTCCACCGGCGCGCTCACGCCTTCATTGCCGCCCTCATCCTTGGCGGAGAGGGTCATGGTCACATTGGCGCCGGCCCAGGGATGTTCTGAAAGATCGGCGGTGGTCTCCGCCTCGCCCAAACCGCCGGAGCCTGCGGGCAGGGCGAGCCCCATCTTCGGCGCTTCCGCCAGGGTGCGGCCCGTGACGGGCTTGCCCGCCAGCACGGGCTTGGCGAAATTGGCCTCGGCGCCGGTCACGCCATAATCGTCTTCGATCTTGTAGCCGAGGGTCAGGGAGCCGCGGCTGTTGCGCCGGGCCTCGCCATTGAGGCTGATCATGGGAGGTTTGTCGGGCACGGAGGTCAGGTCAAAGGCCGAGATCACCGACCCGAAGCGTTTCAGCACGAGCTTGCCGTCGCCCTTCAGGGTCCAGCGCATCTCGGTGTCGGTGGCGGCTGCTTTGCCTTTGGCGGCGCTCTCGTCGGCCTTGGCGACCTCAAGCCCGCCCTCGATCTCCACGGAGACATTGGAGGCTTCGGAGCTGCGCACGACGATGGTGGAGCCCGCCGGCGCTTGCACCTTGCGGCTGGCCTTGGCGCCCGCCTCATCGCGCAGGTTCAGGATGACCGGCGGCTTGCCCGTATAGGCCGGGGGATCGAGCCATGCGTCGAGGCGATAGCCCTGTGAAAGCGCGCCCTCGGTACGCCAGTCGAAGGCGGCGAGCACGCGGGCGTATTTCTCCGGCCCCGCTACGAAGGCGGTCGCGACCACGGCCAGCAGCGTGAAGGCGCGCAGGGCGTAGCGGTCGCGCTCCACCAGTCGGGGGGAGGGCAGACGCAGGGTCAGGGCCTGCGCCGCGCGCTCCATGCGGGCGCGGTGCAGCGTCCAGAGCGCCCGAGTGGCGGGGTCGTCATTGGCGTTGGCGAGCTGATCCTCCATCGCGGTCGCCGGGCGATGGGGCAGACCGGAATCCCGGTCGAGCCGCGCCAGCTTCTGCGCGCGGGTGGGAGCGCGAAACCGCGCCAGCCTCGCAAGGGTCGCCAGCGCCAGAAGTCCGAAGATCCCGACGCCGAGCATGCGGCCCCAGCGCGGCGTCTCCAGCCACAGGCCGAGGAACGAGATCGTGAGGAAAAGACCGAGGATCGCGAGCAGCATGACCGCCACGGGCCAGACCTGCTCCCAGCTGATCGCGAGCCCGGCGCGGGCCGCGAGCCCGGCGCGGGCCGCGAGCCGGTCAAGCCGCTCCACAGCGGGTCCTCTGGGGGTCTCGCGTTCGCTCATGGCTACTCCAGCGCACTTGGCCAAAGGTAACACGCCGGGCGCGGCTTTCCAGTCCGAAGTTTCGGCGAAAGGCCCTGTTTCAGCCGAGCCAGCCGGGAATTCTGTCGAGGCCGATCAATTCTTCGTAAGATGAGCGGGGTCGGATCACGGCCCAGTCGGCGCCATGGACCAGGATCTCGGGCGCGAGCAGGCGCGAATTATAGGTCCCCGCCTGCACCGCTCCATAGGCGCCCGCCGACATGATGCTGATGAGGTCGCCCGCCGCCAGCTCCGGCAGGTCCCGGTCGAGGGCCAGATAATCGCCGGTCTCGCAGACCGGGCCGACCACATCGGCGTGCATCATCGGCCCGCCCACGGCCGCCTCGCGCACCGGCTTCACATCGTGATGGGCTTCATAGAGGGTCGGGCGCACCAGATCATTCATGGCGGCGTCCACGATCACGAAGGTCTTGCCCTCGCCGCGCTTCACATAGATCACCTTGGTGACCAGCACCCCGGCGTTGCCGACGATGAGGCGGCCCGGTTCGAAGACCAGTTTGCAATCGAGGCTCCTGGCGTGTCTGCGAACCACTTCCGCATAGCGCTCGGGATGATAGGCGTCGGGATCTTCCCCCTCGCGATAGGGGATGCCGAGGCCGCCGCCGAGATCCACATGGTCGATCTGATGGCCGTCGGCGCGCAACTGGCGCACGAAATCAGCGAGCAGGGCGAAGGCGTTGTCGAAGGGTTCGAGATCGGTGATCTGCGAGCCGATGTGCATGTCGACGCCGGTGACGCGCAGGCCCGGCAGAGCGGCCGCCTCCCTGTAGACGGCGCGGGCGCGGGAGATCGGAATGCCGAATTTGTTTTCGGATTTCCCGGTCGAAATCTTGTGATGGGTGCGCGCGTCCACATCCGGGTTCACGCGGATCGAGATCGGCGCCGTGACGCCCTTGCTCTGCGCGATGGCGGAGATGGCCTGCAGCTCGGGTTCGGACTCCACGTTGAAGCAGAGGATCTTTTCATCGAGCCCCAGCGCAATTTCCCGCGCAGTCTTGCCGACGCCGGAGAAGGTGATGCGCTCACCGGGAACGCCAGCGGCGCGGGCGCGGCGCAGCTCGCCTTCGGAGACCACATCCATTCCGGCGCCCAGCTGCGCCAGCGTCTTCAATACAGCCTGATTGGAATTGGCCTTCATGGCGAAGCAGACGAGGGCGTTCAGATCCGCGAAGGCCCCCGAGAAAACCTCGTAATGGCGCCGCAGGGTCGCGGTCGAATAGCAATAGAAGGGGGTCTCGACGCTTTGCGCGATCAAGGGAAGGGCCACGTCCTCGGCATGGAGGACGCCGTCGCGATAGGCGAAATGATGCATGGGTTTGCGCTCGCCTAGAGAAGCGGATCAAGGATGAAGGGTTCCTTCGGCGCCGTAATCACCGGCGCGTCGGAGCCCTTGGCGCCGTCAAGGCCGCCAGAGACGGCGCTTTGTTTCGCCGGCGCCTGTCCGGCGCCCGGCGGCGGCTCAAGATTGCCGCGACGGCCACAGCCGCTCAGGCCAAGGGCTGCAATCGCAAGGGCGAGGACGGCGCATCTGGTGAGGACATGGGTCGGCAAGCGAAATCTCCGGGTTGTGCGCACTATAGAGGCAAACGCGGCGTTGCGGGAGCTTTTGCGCGCGCCGCTCTGGGATTCGATTGAAATGATCGTGCGTCATCGGGTCAACGATCAGCATCCCGCGACCCTCACCCCGTCCGCTGGCGCGGCCGACCCTCCCCACAAGGGGGAGGGCAACGGGGCGCAAACGGTTTGAGAATCCTTACTTACAGGGGCGAAACGCCTGCCGATCCCCTCACCCTTGTGGGGAGGGGTGCGGGGTGGGGGTCGCGCAATCTCTCAGTTGAGGCGCGCCTGACGGCGGCGGCCCCTTTGAGAAGGAGGCGTTTCAGTCGCCCCCGCCGTCTGTTATCAAGGCCGCGACCTTTTGCCGCGCCCCTCAGCCGCTCTTCGCCGCCTCTTTGCCCAGCTTGGCGATCCAGCGCTTGGCCTGCGCCCGCACATTGGAGGGCGCCGTGCCGCCGTAGCTGGTGCGGCTGCGGACGGATTTCTCCACCCCCAGCACCCCGAAGACCGCCTCGGTGATCTGCGGCTCCACGCTCTGCATCTGGGCGAGGGTGAGCTTCTCCAGCCCCACCTTGTTGTCCGAGGCGAGCTTCACCAGCGAACCGGTGACGTGATGGGCCTGGCGGAAGGGCATTTTCAGCTCGCGCACCAGCCAGTCCGCCAGATCCGTGGCGGTGGCGAAGCCCGCGCCCGCCGCAGCCTTCATGCGCTTGAGGTCCGGTTGCAGGTCGCGAATCATGCCGGTCATGGCGGCGATGCACAGGGACAGGGACTGAAGCGCGTCGAAGGCGCCTTCCTTGTCCTCCTGCATGTCCTTGGAATAGGTCAGGGGCAGGCCCTTCATCACGATGAGCAGGCCGTTCAGCGCGCCGATCACCCGGCCCGCCTTGCCCCGCACCAGCTCGGCGGCGTCGGGATTGCGCTTCTGCGGCATGATCGACGAGCCCGTGGTGAACTTGTCCGAGAGCTGCACGAAGCCGAACTGGGGGGTGACCCAGAGCACGATCTCGTCGGCGAGGCGCGACAGATGCACCGCGCAGATGGCCGCGCTCGCGAGCACTTCCAGCACGAAATCGCGATCCGAGACGCTATCGAGCGAATTGGCGGTCGGTCGGTCGAAGGCCAGCGCCCGGGCGGTCTGCTCGCGATTGATGGGGAAGGAGGTTCCCGCCAGCGCCGCTGCGCCCAGGGGGCATTCATTAAGGCGCTTGCGCGCGTCGGCGAGGCGGCTGCGGTCGCGGCCCAGCATCTCCACATAGGCGAGCAAATGGTGGCCGAAGGTGACGGGCTGGGCCGATTGCAGATGGGTGAAGCCGGGCATGACCGCGCCCGCGTGGTCGAGCGCCCGCTCGGCGAGGGCCTGCTGGAGGCCGTGCATCTGTAAATCCAGATCGTCCACGGCGTCGCGGACCCAGAGTCGGAAATCCACCGCCACCTGATCATTGCGCGAGCGGGCGGTATGCAGACGCCCCGCGTCCGGGCCGATGATTTCGGCCAGCCGGGACTCCACGTTCATATGGATGTCTTCGAGGGCGCGGGAAAAGACGAAGGTTCCCGCCTCGATTTCCGCCTGAACCTGGTCTAGACCCCTCGTGATGGCGTCCGCATGTTCGCGGCTCACGATCCCGGCGTCGGCCAGCATGGCCACATGGGCGCGTGACCCGCGGATGTCCTGGGCGGCGAGCCGGTAATCGAAGCCGATGGAGGCGTTGATCTCCTCCATGATGGCGTCGGGCCCGCTGGCGAACCGCCCGCCCCACATCTTGTTGCTCATGAGCACCCCTGAGGTTCTGGTCCCGGCATGACGAACGAACCAAGCCTGCCCAAGACACCCCGCCGTCGCGCCGGAGCCCTGGCCGCCTTGGGCCTCGCGCTCGTCGCCGGCGCCGGGGTCCTATACGGGATTTACGGCCAAGCCCGCAAGGAAACAGCGCCGGGCGCCTGCGCGGCCGCCGTCAGCACCGCCCAGCGACTGGCGCCGCTGGCGCGGGGCGAGGTCGCGGCGCTGGCGGTGGCCAAGCGCCCCCGGGAGGCGACGCCGCTCGCCTTCGCCGGCCCAGATGAGGCGCCACTTTCGTTGGCTGCGTTCAAAGGACGCACCGTCCTCCTCAACCTCTGGGCGACCTGGTGCGTGCCCTGCCGGGAGGAGATGCCCTCTCTGGACCGATTGCAGGCCCGGCTCGGGGGGCCTGACTTCGAGGTCGTGGCCATCAATATCGACACCACCAGGCTTGATCGGCGGAAGGCCTTCCTGAAGGAGGCGGGCGTGGAAAAGCTTGCTTTTTACACGGATCGCAGCGCTGACGTGTTTCAGGCCCTCAAGAAAGCGGGGAAGGTGACGGGCCTTCCCACCACCCTGCTGATCGACCCCGATGGGTGCGAATTGGGGGTCATGCCTGGCCCCGCCGATTGGGCCTCCGAGGACGCCGCCAGTCTTGTCAAGGCTGCGTTGCAGTAGTGAATCGGCCCCGCCAGACCATCCGCGAGCCGGAAGGCTTGTGTGCGTAAGCGTTGCGCGACTGCACAACTTCCATTAGGGAGACCCAGCATTTCGCCAATGAGGGAACCAAGATGGCCGAGCTCGATACTCGCCCCGTCAATCCGGCGCTGAACAGGCCGCTCTCCCCGCATCTGGGCATCTATCGCCCGATGCTGACCATGATGATGTCCATCACCCACCGAATCACGGGCGCCGCGCTCTATGCGGGCACCCTGCTGTTGGCCTGGTGGCTGCTCGCCGCGGCGACCGACGCCAAGAGCTTCGAGACGGCGTCCTGGTTCATGGCTTCGCCCATCGGCCGCCTGATCCTGTTTGGCTTCACCTGGTCCCTGTTTCACCATCTTCTGGGCGGCCTGCGGCATTTCGTCTGGGATATGGGCCGGGGGATGGATCATCCCGAGCGGGAATATCTCGCCCAGGGCACCTTGATCGGCGGGATCGTGCTCACGGTCCTCGTCTGGATCGCCGCCTATATGGCACGCTGAGGGGAAACGCCGATGTCCAACGCCTCACGCCTGCGCACCCCCATCGCCGAAGTTCGCCATCTGGGCTCGGCCAAGTCCGGCACCAAACATGCCTGGCACATGCGCGTCACCTCCGCCGCGCTGGTCCCGCTGACCATCGCCTTCATCTGGATCGTGCTGACGCTTGTCGGCAAGGATTACAACACGGTGCGCGCGACGCTCGGCGCGCCGCTGCCGGCGATCGTCATGCTGCTGTTCCTGCTGGCGAGCGTCTATCACATGAAGCTCGGCATGCAGACCATCATTGAAGACTATGTTCATGGCGAACACGCCAAGACCTGGTCGCTGCTCGCCAATCTTTTCTTCAGCTTTGCGGTCGGACTCGCGTGCGTCTACGCGATCCTGCGCATCAGCTTCGTCTGACATCAGGCATTCGAGGGGCTTGAACACCATGGCCAATGCAACCGGAACCACCGCGCCCGGCGTGAACGGCAGAGCCTATCCCATCACCGACCATACCTTCGACGTCGTGGTCGTGGGCGCTGGCGGCGCGGGCCTTCGCGCCACCGTCGGCTGCTCGCAGGCGGGCCTTCGCACGGCCTGCATCTCGAAGGTTTTCCCCACCCGCTCCCACACGGTCGCCGCCCAGGGCGGCATTTCCGCCTCCCTTGGCAACATGGGCCCGGATGACTGGCGCTGGCACATGTATGACACCGTGAAGGGGTCGGACTGGCTGGGCGATCAGGACTCCATCGAATATCTCTGCCGCAACGCGCCCGAGGCCGTTTACGAGCTGGAACATTGGGGCGTGCCCTTCTCCCGTACGGAAGAGGGCAAGATCTACCAGCGCCCCTTCGGCGGCATGACCACCAACTACGGTCAGGGCACAGCGCAGCGCACCTGCGCCGCGGCCGACCGCACCGGTCACGCCATCCTGCACACGCTCTATGGGCAGGCCCTGCGCAACTCGACCGAGTTCTTCATCGAATATTTCGCCATCGACCTGATCATGGATCAGGCCGGTCGTTGCTGCGGCGTCGTCTGCATCAAGATGGATGACGGCTCCATCCACCGCTTCCGCGCCAGCCAGACCATTCTGGCCACCGGTGGTTATGGCCGCGCCTATTTCTCGGCCACCTCCGCCCATACATGCACCGGCGATGGCAACGCCATGCTGCTGCGCGCTGGCCTGCCCCTGCAGGACATGGAGTTCGTGCAGTTCCATCCCACGGGCATCTACGGTTCGGGCTGCCTCATCACCGAGGGCGCGCGCGGCGAAGGCGGCTATGTGACCAACAGCGCGGGTGAGCGCTTCATGGAGCGCTATGCGCCCTCCGCGAAGGATCTCGCCTCCCGCGACGTGGTCTCACGCGCCATGACCATCGAGATCCTGGAAGGCCGCGGCGTCGGCAAGAACAAGGATCACATCTATCTCCACCTCGACCATCTCGACCCGAAGATCCTGCATGAGCGTCTGCCCGGCATCTCCGAGAGCGCGCGCATCTTCGCAGGCGTCGATGTGACGAAGGAGCCGATCCCGGTGCTCCCGACCGTGCATTACAACATGGGCGGCATCCCCACGAACTACCACGGCGAAGTGCTGACCAAGCGCGGCGGCGATCCCGACACCATCGTTCCGGGCCTCATGGCTCTGGGCGAAGCGGCTTGCGTGTCCGTCCATGGCGCCAATCGTCTTGGCTCCAACTCGCTGATCGATCTGGTGGTCTTCGGCCGCGCCGCTGGCCTGCGCGCCGCCGAACTCGTCACCCCCGGGGAGAAGCAGGCGGAACTGCCCGCCGACTCCGCTGATCTGGCGCTCTCGCGTCTCGACAAGTTCCGCTGGAGCAAGGGCGGCACCTCCACCGCCCAGCTGCGCGACAAGATGCAGGCCACCATGCAGAACAACTGCGCGGTGTTCCGCACCGGCGAGGTTCTGGAGCAGGGCTCCAAGCTC
>CANGTC010000053.1 GCA_947456505.1 Beijerinckiaceae bacterium | reverse complement strand
TGCCAGGTGTCCTCGAAAGCCTCGATCTGCGACTGGCTCTGCTTGCCGTCGGGCGACTTGAAAAGCACGTTGTAATTGGCGTTCGAATTGAAGGGCGGATCGAGATAGATCAGATCCACGCTCTCATCCTCGATGTGGTTGCGCAGCACATCGAGGTTATCGCCATAGAACAGGGCGTCGCCTGTGGGCGTCAGGCGCATGGCGAGGCACTGCGAAGAGGCATGAGACATCCGATCAGCGATTCAATCGCTGATCAGTTTAGCGGAGGCTCAATTTCTTGCCAAGGTTATGTTGATGGAGAAGCCCCCTACCCCGCCTGCGCAGCCTCCCAAGCCGCCACCACCGGCCCGCCCGAGATCGTGAACCGCCGCATCATGCGCCGCTGGTCCTTCGGGAAATCCGTGCGGGCGTGCATGGAGCAGAGGTTGTCCCACATGACGAGGTCGCCCACCTTCCACACATGTTCGTAGCGCACGGCGGGGTCTTCCCCATAGGCGTAGAGCTCTTCGAGCAGGGCGTCGCTCTCCGCCTCGCTCAGGCCCTCGATGCGATGGCTCATGAGGCGATTCACATAGAGCGCCTTGCGGCCGGTTTCGGGGTGGCGGATGACGATGGGTTGCCAGGCGTGCTTGACCTCCTCAAGGGGGATATTGGCGAGGTCCAGCCGCGCGTCCTGCACCTCGTCGAAGGCCTGCAGCACGCGCTTGCCCTCGATGCGCGCCTTCAGGGCCTCCGGCAAGCGCTCATAGGCCGCCGACATGCTGGCGAAATGGGTGTCGCCGCCGTGGCTGGGGATCTCGATGGAATAGAGAAAGCTCGCCCGGTTCGGCGTGTTCGAGTAGCACATGTCATGGTGGAACCACATCTCCCCATCGGGCAGCACGCCAATGGGCTTGCCGTCCTTGCGGACGTTGGAGACCAGCATGGCGTCGGCGTTGTAGTCCGGCCCCTCGAAGGCGCGGGGGCGCTTGTGGGGCAGCGCTGCGGAGCGCACGCCGATGGTCCCGAAAAGCGAGACGAAGGCGCGCTGCTGGTCGGGATCGAGGTTCTGGCCGCGAAACAGCAGCACGGAATGGTCGAGCCAGGCCTTGTGGATGACGGCGAAGCTGGCGGCGTCGATGGGCTTTGAAATATCAACGCCGCGAATCTCGGCGCCGATGGCGGGCGAGACCGGATGGACGGTGACGGTCATGGGCTTTCCTCCTGCGGGTTGAGGGGAGTTTACCCATGCCGGCCAGGAAAGGAAGAGCGGTTTCAGATTCTCGTTGCAAGTCCGCTTTGGCGCCCTGCATCCGTTGAAACATCAGAATTCGACTTCCAGCTCCTCGATCTCCTCATGTTCAAGATGAGCGGCCGCAATCCATTCCTGCATGGCGGGCCATTCGAGAATCCGGTCGCAATAGGCCTCGCTCACGGGATCCAGTGGCACGTCATAGGTTCGCAGGCGCGTCACCACAGGCGCATACATGGCGTCAGCCATGGTGAGCTTCTCGCCAAATAGATAGGGACCGCCATAGGCCGACAGGCACTCGCTCCAGATCTCGGTGATGCGCTCGATGTCGGACCGGGCCTTCGACCAGATCTTGAAATTGGGAAAATGCGCCTTGAGGTTCATCGGCAAGGCGGAGCGAAGCGAGGTGAAGCCCGAATGCATCTCGCCGCAGATGGCGCGACAATGGGCGCGATGAAGCTGATCCTTGGGCAGCAGGCCCTTTTTTGGGGCAATCTCATTGAGGAACTCGCCGATGGCGAGCGTGTCCCAGATGCGGAAATCCTTGTAGCTGAGGCAGGGCACGAGAATGGATGGGGACAGCAGCAAAATTTCAGCCCGTGCGGAGGCGTCGCCAGGGGCGGTAATGACCTCTTCGAATGGGATTCCCGCCATTTTCGTCATCAACCAGCCCCGCATGGACCAGGACGAATAATTCTTGCTGCTGATGGTGAGCGTCGTCGCCGCCATGGTGCTTCTCCCGTGCGTTTCTTTCAAAGCAAACGATATGCCAGAGGCATGAAAACGCCTCTGGCACAGCGCTTGCTGGACCTGCAGCGCCAACCGGGAACACCCTGCGGATGATGTACGACGCTTATCAGAGCTACGCGGATGCGACCCATCCGGTCCGCATGATGGCCGGGAATTCGGAACAGTTGCTGCGCGCCTGGAGCAACAGCCAGTTCGCCTCGCCCCTCGCCCGCATCGCCGCATGGTGCGAAGTGGTTCAATTGGCGGGCTTCACTCACGAACGACCCGATTATGGCGTTACCGAAGCGAGAACGCATAATGGCGATCTGGTCGAGGTGACGGAGACCCCCGTAGCCGCATCGCCGTTCTGCACTCTCCTGCGTTTCTCGCGCAGGGATGGGGAGCATCTGCCGAAGGTTCTGCTGGTCGCGCCCATGTCAGGCCATTTCGCCACGCTGCTGCGCGGTACGATCAAGACCCTCCTGCAAGATTTCGAGGTCTATATCACCGACTGGAAGAATGCGCGCGATGTGCCGCTGACGGCGGGGGCCTTCACCTTCGACGACTTCACGGCCCATATCATCGATTTCCTGCAATTCATGGGGCCACATTCGCATATAGTCGCGGTGTGCCAGCCCACGGTCGCGGCGCTGGCGGCGGTCTCCATCATGGCGGCGCGCAAGGATCCCGCCCAGCCCGCCAGCATGACGCTCATGGCCGGGCCCATCGATACGCGCATCTCCCCAACCAAAGTGAATGACCTCGCGACATCCAAGCCCATCGAATGGTTTCGCGAGAAGATGATCGGCGTGGTGCCCAAGGGACAGATCGGCGCGGGACGGAGGGTCTATCCGGGCTTCCTGCAACTGGCCGCCTTCATGAGCATGAACGCCGAGCGGCACATGAAATCCTTCGTCGACATGTTCAAGGCGCGGGTCGCCGGGGACACTTCGAAAGCGGACCAGATCCGCACCTTCTACGAGGAATATTTCGCCATCATGGATCTGGACGCGGATTTCTATCTGCAAACCGTCGAGACCGTCTTCCAGACCTGCGCCCTGCCCCAGGGCACGCTCACTTTTCAGGGCGAATTGGTGGACCCAAAGGCGATCCGCAAGACCTTCCTGCTGACGGTCGAAGGCGAGAAGGACGACATCTGCGCGGTTGGTCAGACCCTGGCAGCGCAGGACCTGTGCAGCGGGCTGCGGCCCTACATGAAATCACACTATATGCAGCCAGGCGCAGGCCATTACGGGGTCTTCAACGGCAAGCGCTGGGACAACCAGATCTATCCGGTGCTGCGCGACCATATTCAGTCGAGCCTGTAAAAACTGAAAAGCCCCGTCGTCGCTTTCAAGCCCGAGGCGAGGGCCTGCTGGGCGCCTGTGATCAGCCGGGGCAAGCCGGGGCCCGGCATCGGGTCAATATCCGCCGGGCGGCGCGGCGGCAGCGGAATGTCTTCCATTTCAGGCTCCGGCCAGGGCCCTGCGGCGGTCTTGACCCGAGAGGCCCGCAGCGTCCCCTCCGGTTTGAGATCGACGGCATTGGGCGAAAAGGCCGCGGAGAGCGTGCTGAGGAGGCTGCGCTCCGCCGGCGCGACTGCGGCTGGAGTTGGCGGCTGCTTGCCGGCGCGAGCCACCTGCACGCCGTCCCCCTCGCAATTGCGCATGCCCAGCGCAATAAGTTCCCGCCCGGTGAGCACCTTGTACTCGCGCGTCAGCCCCCCGAGCCGAGCCTGCACGGCCGCAGGATAGCTGCGGAAGAGCTCCTGCGACACGGTTTCATCGACAGCCCTTGTGTTGGCGTTATAGGCCTTGTGGAATTTCAGCAGGCTGCCGGGATAGACGCAGACATTCGGCAGGCTGAGGGCGAGGGTGCAGGCCGAGCGGCATTCGTGCAGACGCACCTCGCGGCCCTCCTGCCGGAAACGGGCGGTTTGCGCCTGATATTCGGAGACGTAGCCCCCGACATCCTTCAGGACGACCACGGGAGCTGGGAATGGAGGCGGATCAAGATAAGCCACGGCGAATCCATGCTGGGTGACGGGGGTCCATTTGCGGGCCTTCAGGACGGCAGGCCTGGAGAAGCCGCCATCAGCTGCGCTTTTCGCCATTCGCCGTGGCACGAATGCGACCATAATCAGGATAAACCGGGGAATAGTCCCGCCGCAGCCCAACCAGCCTCGTGCAACCCGGGCGATTCATGTATAGGCAGGGGTGATGAGCCTGATCACCACTTCTGAAGACCTCGCAGCGGTCTGCGCCCGCCTCGCCCGCCACTCCTTCGTCACCGTGGACACCGAGTTCCTGCGGGAAACCACCTTTTGGCCCAAACTCTGCGTCATCCAGCTGGCCTCCGATGACGAGGCGGTGGCGGTCGACGCTCTGGCCGAGGGGCTCGACATGACGCCCGTCTTCGAGCTGATGGCCAACGAGGCGGTCGTCAAAGTTTTCCACGCTGCTCGCCAAGATATTGAAATTGTTTGGAATCTTGCGAAAATGATTCCAACCCCCCTGTTCGATACGCAAGTCGCCGCCATGGTCTGCGGCTTTGGCGATCAGGTCAGCTATGGGGAGCTCGTGCAGGCCGTCTGCAAGATCCCCGTGGACAAGTCCTCCCGTTTCACCGACTGGTCCCGCCGCCCCCTCTCGGAGGCGCAAATCTCCTATGCGCTGGCGGATGTCACCCATCTGCGGGACGTCTACCGTTCCCTGCGCGCGCGGCTGGAGAAGACCGACCGCACCAGCTGGCTCGCCGACGAGATGCAGACGCTCACCTCTGTGTCCACCTACGAGCAGCATCCCGACAATGCGTGGGAGCGCCTGCGCAACCGCGCTCGCAAGCCACGCGATCTCGCCGTGCTGATGGAGATCGCCGCCTGGCGCGAGCGCGAGGCCCAATCGCGCGATGTGCCGCGCTCGCGGATCCTCAAGGACGACATCATGGTCGAGATCGCGCTTGCGGCGCCCCGCACGCCCGATCTGCTGGGGCAATTGCGCTCCTTCCCGCGCGGCATGGAGCGCTCGCGCTCGGGGGCGGACATTCTGGCCGCCGTGGAGCGGGGCCTCGCCCGCGATCCCAAGACCCTGCCGCGCATCGAACGCGAGCGCCGGAGCAGCGGCGGCGGCGCGACGGTCGAATTGCTGAAGGTGCTTCTGCGTCAGGTCTCGGAACGTCATGGCGTCGCGGCCAAGATGATCGCCACAGTGGACGACCTCGAAGCCATCGCCACCGATGACCGCGCCAAGGTGGCGGCCATGTCAGGCTGGCGACGCGATCTCTTTGGCTCCAAGGCCCTGGAGCTGAAGCACGGGCGCCTCGCCCTCACGGTGGAGGAGGGCAAGGTCGTCACGCTGGAATGGCGGGAGACGCCCGAATCATCGGTCGACGCCGCCTAGGGCCGAACCCCTCAGGTCAGGACCTTGATCATCGGCTCGCGGCCGATGAGCTTACCCATTTGCTTCAACCGCCCATTGAGACGTTCGTTGACCAGAGGCGCAATATCCTTCGGCACCGACAGGGTGACCCTCGTTTTCGAGCAGGTCATAGGGCACTGCGGCAGGACGCCGGGCATGGCCGCTGACACCAGATAGCCCACGCGCATGGCCGCCCCCAGGATATGCGCGCGATCGAGCATACGCACGGTGGCGATGCTGCGAATGGTGGGGCTTACGTCCGCATCAGGACCCATATGGCGATAGGATGTGGTCAGCGCAAGAAAGGCGCGGCCAGGATGATCGATTCCGCCAAAGGCGGCATTGGCGATAATGTTGAGGGATTGCTCGCCGCGGTAATCAGGATGGGCGCGCCAACCGATATCGGACAGGAGACAGGCGGCATGACGAAGGCGCCGCTCATCAGGCGTCTCGTCGAGCTGGGTTGAGCGCATGAAGACATCAGTCCAGTCGCACAGCTCTTCGCCATGGAGCGGCGCGCGCGAGCGCAGCACATTGAGATCCCGGGCAGATGAAAGGAGCGGGTCAGCCCGCTTCTGCGCAGCGTCGAGCCGTTCGTAAAGGAGCCCCTCGCGAACCCCAAGCGCTGAAATCACAACATTGCGCGGCTTGGCGCGGCGGATGATCTCGTCCAGCACCACCGCGCCATAGGCCAGCAGCGGCCGACGCGCGCTCGCCACGCTGTCGATGGCGATCAGCGCCTCGGCGTTGACGCGCTCGACGAGGGCCGCGAAATCGGCGGCGTCGCGCGCGGGTATGGCGTAGCCATGCATCACGTTCAGCGGATAGTTTCGCTGGCGCATGTGCAGCCGCGCCAGAGCGCGCCAGGTGCCGCCCACCGCAAAGAAAGTGCGGTCCCGCAAGCCCTGCAGCGCCTTGCTGTCAGCAAGCGCCTCGCGGACGATCTTGACCGCCTTCTTCGGACTCTTGCCCGAAATGTCCATCAGCGACAGGCCGCCCAACGGCAGTGTCTCGCCCTTGCCAAGACGAATGCCCTTCACGTCAGCCAGTTCAAGCGAACCACCGCCAAGATCGCCCACGACGCCATCAGGCTTGTAGAAGCCGGAGGCCGCGCCCAATGCCGAAAGCTCCGCCTCCCGGCGACCCGAGAGAAGCTCGATGGGCGCGCCGATGGCCTCGCGCGCCGCATCGAGAAACTGGTCGCCATTGGAGGCGTCGCGCGCGGCGGCGGTAGCCAGCACATGAATGTCGCCAATTTCCATGATGTCGCAGAGCACGCGGAACCGCCGCAGCGCGCCAAGCGCCTTTTCCATGCCATCTTCCGGCAGCCTGCCCGTCACCGCCACGCCGCGGCCCAATCCGCAAAGGAGCTTGTCATTGAAAATGGGTGTGGGCGACCGCGACAGTCCTTCATAGGCCACAAGCCGGACAGAGTTGGACCCAATATCCACGATGGCCACCGGCTTGCCGATGGCTAGCCGCCCCGGCGCGTCAAGTTTCGCGAGGCCTTTTTCGACGTTCATGCGATCACCGTGATTGCAGTCGTTTGAACAGGTTCTTCGGACTGGAGTTCTTCAGGGACTTGCCCCGCCCCGAAAGGCTGGGGTTGGTCATGAAATAACTGTGGGCGTTGAAGGGCTCCTCACCCGGCAACAGGCTGAAACGTTCACTACTCCCATCCGGCAATACGCGATAGCTCTGCTGATTGTCCATGAGATTGGCGACCATGATCTGGTCGAGCACCTGCTCATGCACCGTCGGGTTGACGATGGGGGTCATGACCTCCACGCGCCGGTCAAGGTTGCGCTGCATGAGGTCGGCGGAGGAGATGTAGACATGGGCCTTGGGATGGGGCAATCCATGGCCGCCGCCAAAGCAATAAACGCGCGCATGTTCCAGAAAGCGCCCGACGATGGACTTCACGCGGATGTTTTCGGAGAGACCCGGCACGCCCGGACGCAGACAGCAGATGCCGCGCACCACAAGATCCACCTGCACGCCAGCCTGGCTCGCAAGATAAAGCGCATCTATGATCTGCGGATCGACGAGCGCGTTGCACTTGGCCCAGATCGCGGCTGGCTTGCCCGCCTTCGCATAGGCGATCTCATCGTCGATATGTTGCAACAGGCGCTTCTTGAGCGAGATCGGCGAGACCGCCATGCGCTCCAGCCCCGCCGGCTCCGCATAGCCCGTCACATAGTTGAAGATGCGCGCGACATCGCGGCCAATGGCGGGATCAGCGGTGAAATTGGAGATGTCGGTGTAAATGCGCGCGGTGACGGGATGATAGTTGCCGGTGCCCACATGGCAATAGGTGACCAGATTGGGGCCCTCGCGACGCACCACCATGGACAGCTTGGCATGGGTCTTCAATTCGATGAAACCAAAAACCACCTGCGCGCCTGCGCGCTCCAGATCGCGCGCCCAGCGGATATTGGCTTCTTCGTCAAAGCGGGCTTTCAATTCGATCAGGGCGGTGACTGACTTGCCCGCCTCGGCCGCCTCGATCAAGGCGCGCACGATGGGGCTGTCATTGGAGGTTCGATAGAGCGTCTGCTTGATCGCCACCACATTGGGATCGCGCGCCGCTTGCGTCAGAAACTGCACCACGACATCGAAGGATTCATAGGGGTGATGGACCACCAGATCCTTTTGCTTGATCGCCGCAAAGCAATCGCCGCCATTATCGCGCACACGCTCGGGGAAGCGCGGATTGTAAGGGGTAAATTTCAGATCAGGACGTGCGATGCTGACGATTTCGGAAAGCTCGTTAAGCGCCAGCATGCCATCATGGATGGAAATTTCTTCGGGCAGCACATCGAGCTCGCCCGCCACGAATTGCTGCAACTCCTCGGGCATGTTTGCATCAAATTCGAGCCTGATCACAATGCCGCGTCGACGCCGCTTCAAAGCGGTCTCGAACAGCAGCACGAGATCCTCGGACTCTTCCTCGATCTCGATCTCGCTGTCGCGGACCACGCGGAAGAAGCCCTGCCCCTTCACCGCATAGCCAGGAAAGAGGCGTTGCGACTGCATGACGATCAGCGCCTCAAGGGCCACGAAACGCGCTTTGCCCGGCGCAAGCTGCTCAGGCAAACGCACGAAGCGGTCGATCTTGGCGGGCAGACGCACAAGGGCGTTCAGGCGCCGTCCATCGGACTGGCGCATGAGTTCGAGGGTGACGCTGAAACCGAAATTGGGAATGAAGGGGAAGGGATGGGCCGGATCGATGGCGATGGGCGTGAGCACCGGGAAGACATGCAGCATGAAGTGATCGACGATCCAGTCATGCTCGGCTTCCGATAGATCGGCGGGATCGACGACCTCGATGTTCTCCTTGGCAAGCTCAACCCGCAATTCGCCCCAGCGCGACTGCTGCTCGGCGGCCAGAACCGCCACCCTCTCGCGAATGCGCAGGAGTTGCTCGGCTGGCGACAGACCATCGTCAGAGGGCGTGGCGAGGCCGGCGCGCGTCTGGCGGCGCAGGCCCGCGACACGCACCATGAAGAACTCGTCCAGATTGCTGGCGGAGATCGTGAGGAAGCGCAATTGCTCCAGCAAGGGATGGTTGGAATTGGAGGCTTCCTCGAGCACCCGACGGTTGAACTCCAGCCAGGACAGCTCGCGATTGATGAAGCGGTCGTTTCGTTCGCTCAAGGCCATCTTTTGCGCATCCGATGAGACATTTTGCTCCAGGGCCGTCGCCGCCTTCACCGCCATCTGTTCGATCCCGTCATTCGCCACATCCACCTCCTGCAAATCCGCCTGTCATGGCGGACCCTTCAGAAGAGATGTGACAGGACGATGACAAGATCACCGGGCGGTCTCCAGCGCACGCAAGACCTCGCCGGCCATGGGCCGCGTGATCCGGCGTCCGGCCATCAGCGCCTCCCGATCGAGCGCCTCGACGACCTGACGCGCAGCATCGAGGGAACGCTCGATGCGCATGGCCAGATATTCCACCACAGTGGTGTCCACCACCAATTGCCGGTCGATGAAATGCTTGACCAGAACCGCCCGCACGAGCGCGTCGTCAGGCTCGGCGATCTCCACGGCGGGAGCGAGGCGCAGGCGCGAGAGAAGATCGGGCGTGCGCAGTCCCCAGCCGTCGGGCCAGGACCGCGCGGTCAGAACCAGCCAGCCATGGGCGGAGTTCCGCACGAGATTGAGGAGATGAAACAGATCCGCCTCAACGCCGCGCGCAGTATCCACGTCTTCGAGTAGCAGCGGCCCCTCAGCCGCGAGGGCGGAGACATCCGCGCCCACAAGGGCCGTGGCGGGGAGAACCTGCGCATGGCTGCGCGCCGCCCAGATGGCGCCGAGGTGGCTCTTGCCCGCCCCTGTGGGCCCCAAGAGCAGCAGCACGCGATCAGGCCAGGCCGGCCAGGCCTCGAAGGTCTCGAAGGCGTCGGCGTTCGAGGGCGATACGAGGAAATCCTCGCGCCCGAAACGGGTCTCGACAGGCAGATCCAGCGTAAGTTGGCGCGGCGCCATCAGCGTGACCCCTCTACGCCAGCATCCTCGCCCAGATAGACGGGGCTCAGGCGATAACGGCCTATGGCGAAGCGGATGAGAACGCCCAGCACAGCCGCCAGCGGCACAGCCAGAATGAGGCCAGTGAACCCGAACAGGCTGCCAAACGCGAAGAGGGCGAACATCAGCCAGACCGGATGCAGGCCGACCGAAGCGCCAACGAGGCGCGGCGTCAGCACATTTCCTTCCAGAAACTGGCCTACCCCGATCACGCCCATGGCCATTGCGAAGAGTCCCAAGCTTGGCCAGCCCTGGACCAGCGACATGACCGCCGACAGCACAAGCGCCGTCAAGGATCCCACATAGGGGATGAAGCTCAGAAAGCCCGCACAAACGCCAAGCAGAAAGCCGAATTTTAGCCCTATCAGGGACAGACCGATCCCATACCACAGGCCCAGAAACAGGCATACCAGCGACTGTCCGCGAAGAAAGCCTGCAATGGCGTGGTTCATATCGCGCGCGATGGCGCGAATGTCCTCCCGGTGCGTGGGCGGAGCAAGGCTGTCGATGGCCCCGATCATCCGGCCCCAATCCAGCAGGATATAGAAGGCGACGACCGGCGTCACCACGAGCAACGAAAACACGCCCAGCAGGGCTTGCCCGCCGGACCACAGCGATTTCATGAAGGTCAGCATCCACTGCGCGCCCTGCTTCACAATATCGCCAAGGGACTTCTGAATGTCGGCGGACCCTAGCTGATCATTCAACCCGAACCGCTCCAGCAACGCGCCGCCGCCGAATCTTTCCCCGAGCAGGCCGCCCTCCTGCGCCACCAGCGCCTGAAGACGAGTGATCAGGTCGGGCAGGCTCTCTATGAAGGAGGCGAGTTGATGCGCCATCACCGGCACGAACAGGATCAGCATCAGAACAAAGGCCAGACCAACGACAATCACGATGAGCAGCGATGCGCCAAGGCGATTGAAACCCGCTCGTTCCAAGCGATCCGCCAGAGGATTGAAGAGATAGGCCAGGATGAGCCCGGCCACGAAGGGCAGCAGGACGCCGCTGAAGACATAGAGGAACAGCGCAAGGGCGGCGAAAGCCCCGAGCCAGAAACCTACCTGTCGTTCAATACGCATGAACGCCCCTCATGAACCCATGTGCCGAAGCCACTGCGCCAGATAGGCTGCGGTCGAGGCCAGCGTCAACGCCACCACCGTATAGAGCATAGGATCGAACCAGGCGACCTGCAAAAAATTGAAGGCCATGGCGCCCAGCGCCGCCCCCGCGAAGACGATCTGGGCGGCGGTGTTCAGCTTGGAGATCCAGAGCGGACGGATTTGCACGGGTTTGTCGAGCACCCAGGAGACGATCACAGCCCCAACGATCATCAGATCCCGGAAGACCACCAGAATGGCGACCCATACCGGTACGACATGGGCCAGCGCCAGAGCCACGAAGATAGACATAAGCAGGGCCTTATCGGCGAGCGCATCGAGATAGGCGCCAAGCTCCGAGCGCATGTCGAAGCGCCGGGCGATATAGCCGTCCAGCCCATCCGAGACCCCGGCCACAGCAAAAGCTGCGAACGCGAAGCCCCAGGCCTGCGCGGCGATCATTCCCACCGCAACGGGAACCAGCAGCAATCGCGTCACCGTAATCAGATTAGGAATATTTTTCACATTACCACCCGCAAAACCACAAAGCTCAATATGCCCCACTTCGCCTCATGACGGTATCGCCCGTTGGAAGCAAGGGGACCATTAGCCCATTTGCCTTGCATCCGCGGGCGCTGCGCGCTAACCCCGGCTGAGATCAGGGGACATTCCATGCAAACTGAGGGCAAGCCGGGGCTCACCTATGCTCAAGCTGGCGTCGACATCGACGCAGGCAACGAGATGGTCGATCGCATCAAGCCGCTGGTGCGCGCCACGCGCCGCCCGGGCGCCGACGCCGAAATCGGCGGCTTTGGCGGCTTGTTCGATCTGAAGGCGGCGGGCTTCACGGACCCGATCCTCGTCGCGGCGAACGATGGCGTGGGCACCAAGGTCAAGATCGCCATCGAGAGCGGCATCCACGATACCGTGGGGATCGATCTCGTGGCCATGTGCGTCAACGACCTCATCGTGCAGGGCGCAGAGCCCCTGTTTTTCCTGGACTATTACGCCACCGGCAAGCTGGATCCCGCAACCGGCGCCGCCATCGTCAAGGGCATCGCGGCCGGCTGCATCGAGTCGGGCTGCGCGCTGATCGGCGGCGAGACCGCCGAAATGCCCGGCATGTACGCGGGTGACGATTATGATCTCGCGGGCTTCGCCGTGGGCGCGGCCGAGCGCGGGCGCCTGCTGCCGCGCGGCGACCTGAAGCCCGGCGACGTGCTCTTTGGCCTGCCCTCCTCGGGCGTTCACTCCAATGGGTTTTCGCTGGTGCGCCGCATCGTGGCCCTGTCGGGGCTTGCCTGGGATGCGGATGCGCCCTTCGCCCCGGGCCGCACTCTGGCGCAAGCGCTGCTCGCGCCCACGCGCCTCTATGTGAAGCCCCTGCTGGCCGCCCTCAAGGCGACGGACGGGATCAAGGCGCTGGCGCATATCACCGGCGGCGGCTTTCCAGACAATATCCCGCGCGTACTGCCCGAGGGTCTCGGCGTCTCGCTTGATCTGTCGGCGATCCCGGTTCCCCCGGTGTTCGGCTGGCTGGCGACAACCGGCAATGTGGCGGAGCGGGAGATGCTGCGCACCTTCAACTGCGGCGTGGGCATGATCGTGGTGGCGGAAGCCGCGCGCGCAGCCGAGGTCGAGGCGGCGCTTAAGGCGGCAGGCGAATCGCCCGTGCGGATGGGCGAGGTCGTGACCTTCTCCGGCGATGAAGAGCGCGTCGCCTATCGCGGACATCTCGCCCTATGAGCGCTGCCTCCTCCCGCCGCCGGGTGGCGGTGCTGATTTCCGGGCGCGGCTCGAACATGACGAGCCTGATCGCGGCGGCGAAGGATCCGGCTTTCCCAGCCGAAATAGCGCTCGTCCTGTCCAATCGCCCGGAAGCGCCGGGGCTGGCGACGGCGCGGGAGCATGGGATCACCACCGTCGCCATCGACCACAAGAACCACCTGTCGCGCGAAGATTTCGAACGCGCCATGCAGGAAGTGCTGGAGGCCCATCGCATCGAACTGGTCTGCCTCGCGGGCTTCATGCGCATTCTGACGGCCTGGTTCGTGGAGCGCTGGACTGGACGCATGATCAACATCCACCCCGCCCTGCTGCCGCTGTATCGCGGCTTGCACACCCATGAACGGGCGCTGGCCGATGGGGTGAAGCTGCATGGGGCGAGCGTGCATTTCGTCGTTCCGGGCATGGACGAGGGGCCGATCATCGCCCAGGCTGCGGTGCCGGTGCTGGATGGCGACACGCCCGATGCGCTTGGCGCCCGCGTGCTGGCGCAGGAACATGTGATCTATCCGCTGGCGCTGGGCCTGCTGGCCGGTGGGCGCCTCACCATCGAGGGCAATCGCGTGCGCATCAGCGGCGAGGCGACCGCCACATCCGCTCTGGTGGCGCCAAAAGTGGCGTAAAACCCGGCGTATATGCGAACGCGCGGCCTTGTGCCTGCGCGCGCCCACGATTATAAACTTAACAAAACAACATATCGTGGGATAAAGCCCACGCTGCACGCCCATGTCTTCGCCATTGATGGAGGTCATCGCCCATGACGCCGCTCGACCGCATGCTCGCCGAGCATGAAATCTCGCGCCTGACGACTCAATTCGCCCTCCTCAACGATTCCGGCGATTGGGAAGCCGTGGCGGCGACCTTCACCGAAGACGCAAGCTTCGTGCGTCCCGCAGGCGGAGACCCCGTTGTGGGCCGCGCGGCGATCCTCGCGTCCTTCACCAGCCGTCCCCCGCGCAAGTCCTGCCATCTCATCACCAATATCGTCGTCGACGTCATCTCGCAGACCGAGGCGACCAGCCGCTGCACCCTGCTGCTTTATGCAGCTCCCGCTGGAGAAACGACGGCGGCGTCCCCCGGCCTCATCGGCGGCTTTCGCGACAAGCTCGTACGCACCGCAGAGGGGTGGCGTTTCGCCGAACGCGTCGGCTTCCTTGATCTCAAAGTGAACCTCTCATGACCTTCATTCACACGACGCATGTGGGCAGCCTCCCACGCACCCCCGAGTTGGCCGCACTGCTGCTGAAACGCGACCATGGCGAAAAGATCGACGAGGCAGCCTTTGACGCCCTCGTATCCAGCGAAATCGAGACCGCCATTCGCGCGCAGGTGAAGGCTGGCGTCTCCATCGTCAGCGATGGGGAGCTCGGCAAGGTCGGCTATTCCACCTATGTCACCGGGCGTCTCTCGGGCTTTGGCGGCCATGTGGACCGCACGCCCGCCAAGGATCTGGCGGACCTGCCGGAACTGCGCACCAAACTCGCCGCCATCATGGGCAGCCAGAGCTTCGTGCGCGCCGCCTGCATCGGCAAGGTGGAGCTGGTCGACTCCAAACCCGTGGACGACGACGTCCGCCGTTTCAAAGCAGCCATGGCCAAGGAAGGCCAGTCCGTGCGCGGCTTCATGAACGCTGCTTCGCCGGGCCTCGTGACGGCCTTCCAGCCCAATCAATATTACCCCACCCACGAGGCCTATCTCGCCGATCTCATCGAAGCCATGCGGCCGGAATATGAGGCGATCATCGCGGCGGGCTTTGATCTGCAACTCGATGCGCCCGATCTCGCCATGGCGGCCCATACGGGGTTTCAGGGCCTGAGCGAAGCCGAATTCCTCAAGCGCGCCGAGCAGAATGTGGAGGCGCTGAACGCCGCCACCGCCAATATCCCGCCCGAGCGCATGCGCATGCATATCTGCTGGGGCAATTACGAAGGCCCCCACGATCACGACATCGCCCTTGAGAAGGTGATCGGGCCTATCCTGAAAGCGCGCCCGACGCAGCTTCTGTTCGAAGGCGCCAATCCCCGCCATGAGCATGAATGGACGGTCTGGCGCGACGCAAAGCTTCCTGACGATACGGTGCTGGTGCCAGGCCTCATCGACAGTTGCTCCAACTATGTGGAGCACCCCGAACTCATCGCCCAGCGCATCGAGCGCTATGCGGCCATCGTCGGCGCGGACCGGGTGATCGCGGGCACCGATTGCGGCTTTGGCACGTTTGCGGGTTACGGCAAGATCGATCCGGTCGTGACCTGGAAAAAGCTGAGCGCGCTGCGCGAAGGCGCGGATATCGCCGCCAAGCGCGTTTAAGCTGCGGCAGGCCAGCGCCCACAAAAACGCGCGCTCCGGGATAAACGGGAGCGCGCGCAACCCTTCAGGTCAAAACTGGAACGCTCAACCGCTGACGCGGCAGCTCGCCATGAACTTCTTCGCCTTGGGCTGGGCGCTGGGCGAGAACTTGCCGGTCACGCGCATCTCGTCGCGCTCGCCCGGCGTCATGGCCTTCAGAACGCCCTTGGAGTAGCAGCCGCAGCGACGCCCCGCCACATCCGCCTTCTTGCCATCGGCGATGACAAGCTGGGTGCAGATGTCGCGCAGGCGCCCGCGCATCTCGTCATCGGTGGGGGGACGGTCAAAACCCGACGGCGCCCCCGGCGGCCTGCCGCCGGCAAGGGCGACCGTGGAGAGGCAAGCGAAAGCGACCGCTGTGAACAGAGCAAGCTTGGAGCGCACGAAAACCCCCTGAGACGAGAAAACAGACTGTAGCTTCAATCCTTCCCGCCGATACCATTCAAACAAGGCGCAGCACAAGAACCAGAGCGGGAATCGTGGGGAATCCTCAGGAAACCATGCGTTTCAGCCACACCTTGTTGTCATGGAAGGCGGCCCCTCCGAAGGGTGCGGGAGAATCAGCTCCGGTGAGCGTATTGATGCCCTTGCCATCGGCAAAGGCTTCATTGGGCCAGATTCCCTCGGAAATCAGCACACCCCTCTGCAAACCCTCGAAAGTGCGGGCGTGCAGGCGCACCTCGCCACGGCCATTGCCAAGCATCACGGGCTCCCCATCCGTCACCCCCAGGCTGCGGGCGTCCTCCGGGTGAATCATCACCTCCGGCCGCCCTTCCCGAGCGCGCGATGACGGCGTCTCGTTGAAGGTCGAGTTGAGGAAGCTGCGCGCCGGACTCGTGGCGAGACGGAAGGGATGGGCCTCGTCGGCGTTTTCCAGCACATCCCAGTGGTCGGGGAGTTTGGGAAGCGAGCGCCATGGCCCTTGCAGCCCGATATTGCCGAAGGGCGCCGAGGGCCAATCGGGCTTGAAGCGATACTTGCCATCGGGCCATGCGAATCCTCGGAGGAAATGCGCGGTCTCGAAGTCGGGCTGAACGTCGATCCAGTTTCGCCTCTCCAATTCCTCCAGTGCGGGCAGACCGGACTCCCGCAGGGTGATGGCGGCGAGATCGCGCACGCTCATGTCAAAGCTGGGATGGGTTACGC
This sequence comes from Beijerinckiaceae bacterium, assembly GCA_947456505.1. Taxonomy (GTDB): domain Bacteria; phylum Pseudomonadota; class Alphaproteobacteria; order Rhizobiales; family Beijerinckiaceae; genus Terripilifer. The sequence continues at coordinate 3,600 of CANGTC010000053.1, read as the reverse complement.
CCACCCGCTTGGCGATGGCGCAGATGACCTCGTGATTGGTGCGGCATTCGCCCGGCGCATCAATCAGCTTGTCGGCGAATTCCACATATTGATGGCCGCCGCCCGAATAGATGTCCTCATGTTCAAGAAACATGGTGGCGGGCAGCACAACATCGGCCATGGCCGCGGTCTCCGTCATGAATTGCTCATGCACGACAGTGAAGAGATCCTCGCGGGCGAAGCCCTGCCGCACCAGGGTCTGATCGGGCGCGACGGACATGGGATTGGTGTTCTGGATCAGCATGGCCTTTATCGGCCCACCGCCCTGCAGGGCGTCGCGGTCCCCTGTGAGGATGGCGCCAATGCGCGATTGGTCGAGCACGCGGGTGGAGGGATCCACAAGCTCACGGCCCTCAAGCGTCGTCTGCTTCCAGTGATAGATCGCCGCGTTGTTATGAAAGGCGCCGCCGCCTTCATATTTCCATGCGCCCGTGACCGCTGCGATGCTCAGCGCCGCATGCATGTTCACCGCGCCATTACGTTGCCGCGAGAAACCATAACCCAGCCTGAAAAAGGTGCGCTTTGTTTCGCCCACTAGCTTCGCGAAAGCCTCGATCTCAGCGACGCTAAGACCGGTGATAGCGGAGGCCCAATGGGGCGTGCGGCTTTGCAGATGCGCCTGCAATTCCTCGGGCGCGTCGGTGTACTGGCGCAGATAATCCCAATCGGCCAGACCATCGCGAAACAGCACATGCATGACCGCGCAGGCCAGCGCCCCATCGGCGCCTGGACGCAGGCACAAAGCCATATCCGCCTGTTCCATGGTCGGCGTGCGATAGATGTCGATGACCACGATCTTCGCGCCGCGCTCCTTGCGGGCGCGCATGGCGTGGGTCATCACGTTGACCTGGGTCGAGACCGCGTTGGTGCCCCAGATGACCACGCAATCGGACTTGGCCATTTCGCGAGGATCTGGACCGGCGATCTTGCCAAGGCCTGCGGCGACGCCGGGCCAGGCGAGATTGACACATATGGTCCCATAGAAGCGCGAATATTTCTTCGCGTGGGTGAGGCGGTTCAGACCGTCGCGCATCACCCGGCCCATGGTGCCCGCGTAATAATAGGGCCAGACGCTCTGCGCCCCATGGGCGCGCTCGGCGGCGAGAAAGCGCTGGGCGATGAGATCCAGCGCCTCGTCCCAGGAGATTCGCTCGAACTGGCGCGATCCCTTCGGCCCCGTGCGCTTCAGCGGATAAAGCAGACGGTCGGGATGATGAATACGCTCGGCGTAGCGAGCGACCTTCGCGCAGATGACGCCAGCCGTATAGGTCTGGTCCTGCGCGCCGCGAATGCGCCCGATGCGCTTGCCCTCGATGACCTCCACATCAAGCGCGCATGCCGAGGGGCAATCATGCGGGCAGACGGAGGGGCGGTGGGCGGTTGCGATTTCAGCTGTGCTCATGGCCCAGCATTGCAGCGCATGGCGCAAAAGAAAAGAGGGGCCGCGCCGGGCGACCCCTCTTCAAACTTGCAAGGGACGTCAGCTCAGCCGACGATCTCGTTTTCCGAGAACCACTGGGCGATTTCGACAGCGGCGGTCTCGGGGGCGTCGGAGCCGTGGACCGTGTTCTCGCCCATGTTAAGGGCGAAGAGCTTGCGGATCGTGCCGGCGTCGGCCTTCTCCGGGTTGGTGGCGCCCATGACGGTGCGGTAGCGGGCGATGGCGTCCTCGGCTTCCAGCACCTGCACGACCACAGGCCCAGCGGTCATCTGGTCGACGAGCTCGCCGAAGAACGGACGCTCCTTGTGGACGCCGTAAAACTTTTCGGCCTGGGCGCGGGTCATGAGCACGCGCTTCTGGGCGACGATGCGCAGGCCAGCCTGCTCGATGGTCGCATTGACCGCGCCGGTGAGGTTGCGACGCGTCGCGTCGGGCTTGATGATGGAAAAGGTGCGCTGAACCGCCATGGCAGGGCTCGAACTTTCTGTGTTGAGAAGGAGCGCGCTTATAACCGCCCCGCCCCAGCGGCACAAGGCGCCAGGCGGCGCGAACCGAAGCGGGCCCCTGGAATTGAAAATCCCGATCAGATGATCTAGTTTGATCGAGCCTGCCTATTCAGCCAAGAGCCCCCCATGAACCTGCGTGACCTGCGCTATGTGATCTCCGTCGCGGAACTCGGCCATTTCGGCCGCGCCGCCATGGCCTGTAACGTCAGCCAGCCCACGCTCTCCGGCCAGATTCTGAAGCTGGAGGAGGAGCTGGGGATCACCATTTTCGAACGGGTCGGCAAGCAGGTGCGGGTCACTCCCGTGGGCGAACAAATCCTTGTGAATGCCCGCCGCTCCGTCGCCGCGGCCAACGATATCGTGACCGCCGCCCGCGCCAGCCGCGACCCCCTCGCAGGCCCCATCAGGCTGGGGGTGATCCCTACCCTTGCGCCCTATCTCATGCCCTTTGTGCTGCCACGCGCCGCCGCAGACCTGCCAAACGCTCCGCTGATGCTGGTGGAGGACCTGACCGGCAATCTCCTTCCCCCCCTCGCCGATGGCCGCATCGACGCCGCACTGATCGCCACCGATCCTGGCGCGGACCGGCTGGCGGAGATCGACCTTTTCGAGGAATCCTTCTGGCTCGCCATGCCCGTGGACGATCCGCTGGCGAAAGAGACGGAAATCGATCTGAACACCATAGACCCAGCGCAGCTCCTGTTGCTGACCGACGGTCATTGCCTGAGGGATCAGGCCCTCGATCTGTGCGCCCACCAGGGTTCCGAGAGCTCGCTGGCGGGCTCGGCGGATGTGCGCGCCGCCTCGCTCGAGACCCTCGTGCATCTGACCGCCGCCAAATATGGCCTGACGCTCGCCCCGCGCCTCGCCATGGCCAACTGGGCCGGGCTGAAGGATCAGATCGCCTTCCGCCCCATCAAGGGCGACAAGGCGTGCCGCAAGGTGAGGCTCGCGTTCCGCCGCGACATGCCGCGTCGCAAGGCCATGGAAACATTGGCGGAAGTGATCCGGGCCAGCTTACCCGACTGCGTGAGGCGGCTGGGATGAGGGGCGTCCATAGGCTGCGCCTATCATTTCCAGAGGCAAAACCAATTTCCCTCGCACAAGCCAATTGATTACCCCTGAGCGTGCACCGTCAGGATGGAGCGGCATTTGACATGAAGCCGTTGCATCAGAATCATAGGCCGCATCAGTCGGCCGATGTCCGGCGTGGCTGCAGTTCATCTGGAGGAGTGAGACCATGGCTCTCAAGGGCAGCAAGACAGAAGACAACCTGAAGGCCGCTTTCGCGGGCGAGTCCCAGGCCAACCGCCGCTATCTTTATTTCGCTCAAAAGGCTGACGTCGAAGGCTACAATGATGTGGCTTCCGTGTTCCGCTCCACTGCGGAAGGCGAGACCGGCCATGCGCACGGCCATCTCGAGTTCCTCGAGGAATGCGGCGATCCCGCCACCGGCCTGCCGATCGGCAAGACCCAACTGAACCTCGCCGCCGCCGTCGCTGGCGAGACGCACGAATACACCGACATGTATCCGGGCATGGCCCGTTCGGCGCGCGAAGAAGGCTTCGACGAAATCGCCGACTGGTTCGAGACGCTGGCCAAGGCCGAGCGTTC
>CANGTC010000052.1 GCA_947456505.1 Beijerinckiaceae bacterium | reverse complement strand
CGAAGGCGTCGGCGTCCAGCACATCCTGTTCGGCCATGTCCTGCACATGCACGAAGGCGTCGGCGCCCGCGACCTGATCGCGAAAGGCCGCGCTCGCCTCCACGCCATCGCCAGACGCGCGATAGGCGTGGGAGCTCGCCGCCAGATAGGCCTCGCCCAATTCATCTCGCGAGGTCCAGAGGTCGTCAGCAAGCGTGGCGGCAAGGCCGATTCCATAAGCGCCGGGCGCGGCGCCAAAGATGCGCAGGGGCTCGGCTTGCGCGGCGCGGCGGGCGGCGGCGATGGGGTTGTCTTCATCTTCCTCATCAAGCTGCGCAATGGCCTGCACGGCGGAATCAAACAGAGCGATCTGCGTGGCGAAGACATCGCGAAAAAGGCCGGAAATGCGCAGGGTCACATCCACGCGCGGGCGATTGAAAGAGGCCTGCGGCAGGATCTCGAAACCCGACACGCGCGACGAGGTTTGATCCCAAACAGGACGCGCGCCGATCAACGCCATGGCCTGCGCGAAATCATCGCCGCCCGTGCGCATGGTGGCGCTGCCCCACAGGTCAATCACGATGGCGCGTGGCCAATCGCCATGGTCCTGCGCATAGCGCGCAACCACCTCTTGCGCCGTGCGCTTGCCAATCTCCCAGGCGGTGCGCGTGGGCACGGAGCGCGGATCGATGGAATAGAGATTGCGCCCGGTCGGCAGCACATCGAACCTGCCGCGCGAGGGCGCGCCAGCGGGGCCGGGCTGCACGAAGCGACCATCGAGCGCCCTCAGCAATCCGCCGATTTCCGCCTTCGGGGACGCCTCAAGATTGGCGCGATCCTGCGCCGACAAATTCCCATCGCCCCATTGCGCCGCGTGGCCGAAGACATGCAGGCCATCGGCGATGCGCATGTCCTTCAGGTCGCAAAGCCAGGCGTCGAGGCTAACGAGAATCTCATCGGGATCCTCGCTGACGACGCTAGCATCCTGCATGAGCCCGGTTTCGGCGGCGCGCGCGATGATCGCTTTTGCAATGCGGACGGCGCGGGCGGGATCAAGGGATTGGGCGCTGGTGTATTCATCGAGCAGGGTTTCGATTTCAATGGCGGCGCCATGGCTTCCCGCAGAGGTGAGCGGGGGCGTCAGATGGCCGATGCTGACGGCGGAAAGGCGGCGTTTCGCCTGCGCGGCCTCGCCGGGATTGTTGACGATGAAGGGATAGATCAGCGGCATGGCGCCGAGCAGAACTTCGGGCGCGCAGGCATCGCTTATAGCAACCGCCTTGCCAGGCAGCCATTCCAGCGTGCCATGGGTTCCGCAATGGATCATGGCGTCAAAGGCCCGCGCCTCGCGCAGCCACAGATAGAACGCGCAATAGGCGTGGGAGGGCGGCAGATTGGGGTGGTGATAATCGGCCTTCACATCGGCGCCAGAACGCACCGGCTGCAAGGCGACGAGCAGATTGCCGGCCTCCACCAGGCGAAAGTGAAAGGCGCTCTTGCGGAGCGCGGGATCGCGCGAGGGCGGGCCCCAGGCGGCCATCACCTGATCTTGAAACTCTTGCGGCAAGGCGGCGAAGAGGCGCGCATAGGCCTTGAGTTTGAGCTGCGCTGTCGGCTGACCTTGCGTCAAACGCTGCATCAGCGTTGCAGCGTCGATATGGCCGACATCATAGCCCTGCGCTTGCAGCGCCTGCCCAATGGAGGCCACGCTGGCTGGCGTGTCGAGGCCCACGGCGTAACCAGCCTGCCCGCCCTTGTGGGGATAATCCGACAATATGCAGGCGACGCGACGCTGCGCGGGCTCAAGGCTGCGCAGCCGCGTCCAGGCGTTGGCGAGATCGGCGACAAAGGCGATGCGGTCAGGCTCCGGCTGGTGAATGACGCGGTTGAAATCCGCATCGTCCGGCGCCGACGCCTTGAAGGAAATCGCGCGCGTCACGATGCGTCCGTCAAGTTCCGGCATCACCACATTCATGGCGAGATCGACGGCGGATAGGCCCCGGCTCGCCGCCTCCCATTGGGCGCGGCGCGTAGTGGAGAGCACGGCCTGCAACACCGGCGCGTCAGCGCGATCCAGCACACAAGCGCCGCCATCTTCGCGGCCGGAAAAGGAGGTCGTGTTGAGGATCACATCGGGCGCGAGGTCATCCAGCAGCGGCGCAAGCTCGGCCACGGCGGATGGATCCTTGAGGCTGGAGACAGCCACGCAAGTCACAGCGAAACCGCGCTCCCCAAGCGCATCGGCCAACGCAATGAGAGGCGCCGCATCATCTGCGATAACGATGGAGCGATAGGCGACGATCAGCGCACGAGACGCCCCCTGCGGCGCTGTGCGACAAGCTTCGTCGAAGAGTGCGGCGGCGCGCATGGGCTGGGGCTCAGCCCATGGCAGGGCCCGCCCGAGACGCGCGCCAATGTAATTCAGGCACTGCGCAAAATTCTCGCGCCCGCCCCATTGGAAATAGGCGTGGAGCCTTTCAAGCTCTTCCTTCCCCAGCGTTGACGCCGCATCAAGCCTTGCGTCGGCGCGATGGTCGCCGGGCACGATGGCGAGGTCAAATCCATGGGTGCGCGCGGCCTTGGCGAGTTCTTCAACGCCATAGCGCCAATAGTCGAGGCCGCCGAGCAGGCGCACGAGCACGAAGCGCGCCTTCGGGGCCATTTTCTCCACATAGAGATCGACGGAATAGTGATGCAGCAACTGCCCGATATTGGCGGCGCGCAGATCGGGATAAAGCGCGCCACCCGTGCGCCAGGCGCTGGCGAGGCCCGAAAGATCGCTGTCGGAGAAGGAGAGAAAGAGAATATCGGCGGGCTTTTGCCCAAGGTCGATCGCGGCGGCGCCTTCATCCAGAGAAACAGTTTCTGTGCGCAGAAGGTGCATGGCCGCGCCCGTTACAGCGAACTTGCGAGAGCGCGGGTGATCGCCTGGCGATCCATGCCCTTCTCGCCGATGAAAACCAGACTGCTCGCGCGCGGCGCATGGGCGGGCCAGGCGCCATCGAAATGATGGCGGAAGCGCGCGCCCACCCCCTGCACCAGAAGCCGCATGGGCTTGCCCGAGACCTCCAGAAAACCCTTGATGCGCAGCACGTCATGGGCGCTGGCGATGCTTTGCAACTGCGCGATGAATGCGGGCGCATCGGCTATGGCGCCCACGGGCAGGGCAAAACTGTCGAAATCCTCGTGGTCGTGATCCTCCTCGCCATCGTGATGGGAGGGACGGTTCGCCAGATCGTCTTCGGCGCTCGCCTTGAGGCCCAGCAGGATTTCGGCGGCCACCTTGCCCTCGCGCGTCTCCACGATACGTACGGCGCGCGGCACGGCGGCCTCGATCTCGGCTGACACGCGGGCGATGGAGTCTGCGTCCATCAGGTCGGTCTTGTTCAAGATGATGAGGTCGGCGCAGAGCAGCTGATCCGTATAGACTTCCTCGAGGGGATTATCGTGGTCGATGGCCAGATCTTCCGCCCGTTGCGCCAGCAGCTTTTCGGGATCATCGGCGAAACGGCCTGCGGCCACGGCGGCGCCATCGACGACAGCCACAACCGCATCCACCGTGAGGCGCGAGCGGATTGCGGGCCAATCGAAGGCCTTCACCAGAGGCTTGGGCAGGGCGAGGCCGGAGGTTTCGATGACGATATGATCGGGACGCTGGGGCAGGCTCAGCAGGGTCTCAATGGCGGGGGCGAAATCATCGGCCACGGTGCAGCAGATGCAACCATTGGCGAGTTCGACGATATTTTCCTCCGGGCAGGCCTCCACGCCGCAGGCCCGCAGAATGTCGCCATCCACGCCCACATCGCCAAATTCATTGATGATGAGCGCGAGGCGCCGACCGCCTGCGTTCTCCAGGAGATTGCGGATGACCGTGGTCTTGCCGGCGCCCAGAAAGCCCGTGACGATGGTGACGGGTATCTTGGCGAAATCGGATGCGCTCATGGCTGTTTCTCCGAAGGGGAAATCATCGGCGGCACGCGCGAGACGACGCCGCGCTTGAGCGCCTCGGGCCGCTGCTTCCAGGGGATGAGTCCGTCGCTCGTGGCGCCATAAAGGGCCGCGCCGTCGAGGATGACCTCGGCGCCCGTGTCGGCGGGCAGGTCGCCGTAGACATAGGTCCATTTGCCCGGGGCGGCGAAGCTGATGGTGCAGGCGCGTTTGCACACGCTCAGGCATTCCACGGGCACGATCTCGACCGGCGACTGGCGCTCGCTGGCAAGGGCGCTGAGGGCGCGGTGCAAGCGCGCGCCGGAGCGGTCAGAGGCGGCGCAACCGGCCTCCTCGGCCAGTTTGCAGGTCGTGCAGACGTAGATATTGGTCACCGCCATGCGCTCGTCCTTTCGACGCTTCGCCAGGGGCGAAGCAGGGGCGCGGCAACGGCGTAAGCCGTGTTCAAGACCTGATGGCCAAAAACAGCTCTGGGGCACCCCGCCCAAAGCGTTGCATGAGGTCGATGGCAGGTCTCCTGGCTCGCGAATCAACGCCCCATGCCGCCTTCCCGGCCACCCCCCGAGGGGTCAGCCAGTGGCTTTTTGGCATGCGGCTACCCGCTCACAGTTGCGAGGGCAGCTATGGAATGGGCGGCTCGCGCCGCCGTCACCATATTCCCGATTAACCCTCCGGGGAGGGACCAATCGACGTTCATAACCTGCGGGAGAGGGGCATTGATGTCAATCTCCTTTCCGTGGCATCCCTTGGGCATCCCTTCTGGCCGCGCGGACGTTCCCGGGGCTTTTCCCAGCAACAGGCCAAGCCCATGAACGAACAGGACACGGAAGCCGAACGCCGCCACCGCGAGAAAATGGTCAAGCGCAAGGCGGTGCAGGATGCGGAGGTGGCCTCCAAGACCATCGCGCAGAAGGCCCTGCTCATCGTCCACACCGGCCCGGGCAAGGGCAAATCGACGGCGGCTTTCGGGCTGATCATGCGGGCGATCGGCCATGACTGGCATGTGGGCATCGTGCAATTCATCAAGGGCGCCTGGGCGACCGGGGAGCGGCGCACGCTCGACCATTTTCCCGATCAGGTGCGCTGGCACACCATGGGGGAGGGCTTCACCTGGGAGACCCAGGACCGCGCCCGCGACGTGGCGGCGGCTGAGGCCGCCTGGGGCAAGGTGCTGGAATTGATGGCCGACCCGACCATCCGCCTGCTGGTGCTTGATGAGCTCAATATTGCGCTGCGCTATGACTATCTGCCGCTCGCCGAGGTGGTGGAGACCCTCAAAACGCGGCGGAGCGATCTGCATGTGGTCGTCACCGGACGCAACGCCAAGCCCGAGCTGATCGAGGCGGCGGATCTGGTGACCGAGATGGTCGCGGTGAAGCACCATTTCGGCGCTGGCGTGAAGGCGCAGGAGGGGATCGAGTTTTGACCCCCCTGCGCGGCAAGGCCCTGATGATTCAGGGCGTGGGTTCGGACGTCGGCAAATCCCTTGTCGTCGCCGGGCTCTGCCGCGTCTTTCGCAATCGGGGCTTGAGCGTGCGGCCCTTCAAGCCGCAGAACATGTCCAACAATGCGGCGGTGACCGCTGATGGCGGCGAGATCGGCCGCGCGCAGGCGCTGCAGGCGCGGGCCTGCGGCGCCCCCGCCAACGTGCATATGAACCCGGTGCTGCTGAAGCCCCAGAGCATGATCGGCTCGCAGATCGTGGTGCAGGGCAAGGTGACGGGCGCCGCCAACGCCAGGGATTATCAGGCGCTGAAACCCCGCCTCATGGGCGCGGTGCTCGAGAGTTTCGAGCGCTTGCGGGCGGAGGCGGATCTGGTGATCGTGGAGGGCGCGGGCAGCGCGGCGGAGATCAACCTGCGCGCCAATGACATCGCCAACATGGGCTTCGCCCGCGCCGCCGATGTGCCGGTGATCGTGCTCGGCGACATCGACCGGGGCGGGGTGATCGCCCAGATCGTGGGCACGCAGGTGGTGATCGCACCCGAGGACGCCGCGCTGGTGGCGGGCTTTCTGGTCAACCGCTTTCGTGGCGATCCCACCCTCTTCGAGGCGGGGCTACAAGCCATCGCGGAGCGCTCGGGCTGGCCCTCGCTGGGGCTCATCCCCTATTTCGCCGACGCCGCGCGCCTGCCCGCCGAAGATGCGCTGGCGCTGGACCAGCGGAATGCGCCCGGCGACGCCCCCATCACCATCGCGGTGCTGCAACTGCCGCGCATTTCCAATTTCGACGATTTCGATCCGCTGAAGGCCGAGTCCGGCGTGCGGTTGGTTTTCGTACGGCGAGGGGAGACGATCCCCGTCGAGGCGCAACTCGTCATCATCCCCGGCTCCAAGGCGACCATCGCCGATCTTGCGGCCCTGCGTGAGCAAGGCTGGCACATTGATCTGGCCGCCCATGTGCGGCGCGGCGGGCGGGTGCTGGGGGTCTGCGGGGGCTATCAGATGCTGGGCCGGCGCATTGAGGATCCCGAGAGAATCGAGGGGGACCAGCGGGCCTGCGAGGGGCTGGGGCTGCTGGACGTCTCGACGATCATGGCGCCCGCCAAGACGCTGGCGCAGGTATCGGGCCGCTGCCTGATCGAGGGCGCGCCCTTCACCGGCTACGAGATGCATCTGGGGGTCACAACCGGGCCGGACGCCCTGCGGCCTGTGCTGGAGATGGCGGACGGGCGGCGCGATGGCGCGATGGCGGCGAATCAGCGGGTGCGCGGGGTCTATGTGCACGGCCTCTTCAACGACGACCGCCAGCGCGCAGCCTGGCTGCGCTGGATCGGCGCGGAGGCTTCCGATCTAGCTTACGAGCAGGGCGTCGAGGACACGCTGGACGCGCTGGCGGCGCATCTGGAGCAGCATATCGACTGCGACCGAATTCTCAGCCTCGCCAGATGACGAGCGCCGCGAGGGCGAAGAGCGTCAGCGCCTGCACCATCAGCGCAAGTCGATAGAGGCGCAGCGCGTTGCGGATGTCGGCGGCCGTGGCCTCCGCCCGGCCTGCGCCCATGAAGGCGTCTTGCGTCAACTCGGTTCCATAGACCCGAGGCCCCGCCAGTTTTAGCCCGAGAGCCCCCGCCATGGCCGCCTCCGGCCAGCCCGCATTGGGGGAGCGGTGGAGGCTGGCGTCGCGCCATATAGCCCGCCAGGCGTCCCGGGCGGAGAGGCCCGGGGTGAGGCTGGCGGCCACCAGCAGGAACAGGGCGGTCAGCCGGGAGGCCGGGAGATTGATGAGGTCATCGAAACGCGCGGCGGCCCAGCCGAAGGCTTCATGGCGCTTCGTGCGGTGGCCGACCATGCTGTCGGCGGTGTTGGCGGCCTTGTAGAGGACGCCGCCGGGCAAGCCGCCCACAGCGGTCCAGAACAGGGGCGCCACAACCCCATCGGAGAAATTTTCGGCCAGACTCTCGATGGCCGCGCGGGCCACCCCGGCCTCGTCGAGCACCGAGGTGTTGCGCCCCACGATCATGGAGACCGCATGGCGTCCGGCCTCCAGACCCTGCGTTTCCAGCGCCTGCGCCACCTGCTCCACATGCTCGTAAAGGCTGCGCTGGGCGGGCAGGCTGGCGGCCAGCAAGGCAAGCAGGACGAAGCCCGCCCAGCCCGCCAAAGCCCATTGCAAACCCAGCGCAACGCCCCCCGTGATCGCCAGCAGCAGAACCAGCGCCAGGCAGCCGGCGCGCTTGCGGACCAGAAAGGAATCGCCCTCGCGGTTCAGCGCGCCATCGAGCCGCCGGATCAGCGCGCCGATCCAGGTCACGGGATGGCCGATTGCGCGATAGAGCGCTTGGGGATAACCAAACAGGGCTTCGCAGGTGAGCGCTGCGGCGGCGAGGAGCAGGGACGCGGTGAGCATGAGCCTACCAATGGGCGTGAGCGGCGATGCGGAACGGCTCCTCCAGCACGGCGGAAATCTCGCCGCCGCCCGGAGGCTTTTCCCCGGCGCGCCTGAACCGTGGATCGACCTCTCCACCGGGATCAACGCCAGAGCTTACCCGGTGGGGGAAGTGTCTGCGGCATCATGGGCGCGTTTGCCAGAAGAAAATGCGACCGCAGCCTTGGAGGCCGCAGCCAAGCGCGCCTATGGGGCGTCGGAGCAGGCGCAGGTCATCGCCGCGCCGGGCACCCAGGCGCTGATCGGGCTGCTGCCCCTGCTCTTCCCGGCGAGGCGCGTCGGCATTCTCGATTTCACCTATTCGGAACACGACCTGTGCTGGCGCGGGGCGGGCGCGCAGGTGGAGACGGTGGGGCGCCTCGACGCTCTGGCCGCCTTCGACTGCGCGGTGATCGTGAACCCCAACAATCCCGATGGACGGCTCGTTGCCCCCGACGCCCTGCTGGCGCTGGCGAATCAACTGGCCGCCAAGAGCGGGCGGCTGATCGTGGACGAGGCTTTCGTCGATCTGCTGCCGGAGGGCGCGAGCGTGGCGCCCTTGCTGCCCGAAGCGGGGCTGATCGTGCTGCGCTCCTTCGGCAAGACCTTTGGGCTGGCGGGCCTGCGGCTGGGCTTTGCGCTGGCGGGGGCGCAAGACGGCGCGCTGATCCGCAGGGCGCTCGGCCCATGGCCGGTTTGCGGCGCCGCCATCGAGGTTGGTTTGCGGGCGCTGGAAGACACTGCATGGCTTGAGGCCGCCCGCGCCAAGGCGCGGGAAGATGCACAGCGCCTTGACGCGCTACTGCAAGCAGCAGGCTTCCAACCCGCAGGCGGAACGCCGCTCTTTCGCTGGATGACCTGCGCCGACGCCCATGGCGCCTTTCACGCGCTGGCGGAACGCGGCGTGCTGGCCCGCGCCTTCCAGAGCCAGCCCCAAGCGCTGCGTTTTGGCGTGCCCGCCGACGAGGAGACATGGCGTCTCCTCGCGCAGCGGTTGTGATATCAGCTATTTCGCCATGGCCGCCCGCGCGGCCTCAAGCTTCTGCTTCACAGCCTCAAGATTGAAGCTCGCGCCCTTCTGCATGGGTGGAAACTCGATGGCCGTCTGCGCCAGCTTCTCCACCTGCTGCTGCACGAAGACGAAGCGCCAGAACTCGTATTTGAACCAGCCGAAATAGTCCTGCGAGCCGATCTTCGTGCCACTGTCGGGCCAGCCCGTGCGCTCGAAGGGATCGAGGCGCAGATTGGTGATGATGGGCACGTCGACCCGGCTCTTTTCGCCCAGCCAGCCCGAGGGCTGATCGATGAAGCGGTATTTGTAATCGTCGATGCGCACAGCTCCCAGTTCGCTCTCCCCGAAATACCAGACTTCATGCCGGTTCGACGGCCCCTTGCCGGTGATCATGTCGAGCTGGTTATAGCCGTCCAGATGCACCTTGTAGGTTTTCTCCCCGATCTGCTTGCCCTTCTTCAGATCCTCGCCAATGTTCGGGTCGCCCGCCGCGGCCACGAACGTGGGGAACCAGTCGAGGCCCGAGATGATTCCATTCTCCACCTTGCCTACGGGAACCTTGCCCGGCCAGCGCAGAATGGCGGGGACGCGGAAGCCCCCTTCCATGACCGTGCCTTTGGATTGCGCGAAAGGCGTCTGCCCGCCATCGGGCCAGGTGAAGACCTCGGTTCCATTGTCGGTGGTGATGAGCACGATCGTGTTGTCGTCGACGCCGAGGTCTTTCAATTTCTGCATGACGAGGCCGATGTCGTCATCGAACTGCGCCATGCCCGCCTCGTGAATCGACCAGCCATTTTCAGCGTTGCGCAGAGCCTGATATTTCGGGGACAGATGGGTGACGATATGCATGCGCGTGGGGTTGAGCCAGACGAAGAAGGGCTTGTTTTCGCTCTTCGCCTTCTCGATGAAACGCAGCGCGTTATCGCGGATCTCGTCGTCCACGGTCTCCATGCGCAATTGGCACAGTTCCCCCGCATCCTCGATCCGCTGCTTGCCGATCTTGCCCCAGCGCGGATCGACGGTTGCGTCATCCACCGTGGTTGCAAAGGAGTGGACCATGTTGCGCGGGCCGACCTCATTTCTCAGGTTTTGCGGATAGTTGGGGTGGCAGGGATCCTCCATGGCGTCGAGGTGGTAGAGGTATCCCATGAACTCGTCGAAGCCATGCACGGTGGGCAGAAATTCGTTGCGGTCGCCCAGATGGTTCTTGCCGAACTGGCCGGTGGCGTAACCCATGGCTTTCAGCGCCGCCGCCATGGTCACGGCCTCCGCAGGCAGGCCCGTGAGCGCGCCCGCCTGACCGACCGTCGTCATGCCCGTGCGGATCGGCAACTCGCCGGTGATGAAGGCGGCGCGGCCCGCCGTGCAGCTCGCCTCCGCATAATAGTCGGTGAAGAGCATGCCCTCGGCGGCGATCCTGTCGATATTGGGCGTGCGCCCCGCCATCATGCCGCGATGATAGGCGCCAATGTTCCACATGCCGATATCGTCGCCCATGATGACCACGATGTTCGGCTTCCGCGCTGGCGTCTGCGGTCTCGGCTGGGGCTGGGGGACTTGCGCGGCGAGGGGCGAAACCGCGCTCAAGGCCGCGACGCAGGTTCCGCCCAACATCAGGGCGCGGCGCGTGGCGAGGCTGTTGCGGTCCTGGTCGCCCAAACGATCCTGGCTCATTCATAGCTCCTTTTGCGAAGACCTGGCCAATCCACTGCAAGCCTGCAAAAGACCCAACAACATTTGTGCGCATTGCCCTGTCAGCCATAGCCTCTGTCCAAATGGGTAGGTCCATAACCGAATGGGGCGGGCGCGGGCGCAGCCGATTCATGGAAGACTTAAGCCATCTTCAAAATGTTCGCAGAAGCGATGGACAGCATGACCTCTGGCGACGGGATAGCCGCACAAAAATCGGCGCAGACAGACTCGATGATCTGGATCGAAGGCGGCGCCTTCCGCATGGGCTCGGACCGGCACTATGTCGAAGAGGCGCCCGCTCACCGCGTGATCGTGGATGGATTCTGGATTGATCCCACCCCCGTCACCAATGGTCAGTTCGCCGCTTTCGTCGAAGCCACCGACCATGTCACCATGGCCGAGCGAAGGCCTGATCCGAAGGACTATCCCGGCGCGCTTTTGCATATGTTGCGGGCGGGATCCCTCGTCTTCAATCCGACGTCCCGTCCGGTCTCGCTGAGAGATTGGAGCCAATGGTGGAGTTTCACATTCGGCGCGGACTGGCGCCATCCCCAGGGCCCGGATTCCTCCATCCGGGGGCTCGACGATCATCCCGTGGTGCATGTGGCCTATACCGATGCGCTGGCCTATGCGCGCTGGGCGGGCAAGAGCCTGCCGACGGAGGCACAGTGGGAATATGCCGCCAGAGGCGGGCTGGAGGGCGCCGAATTCGGCTGGGGGGACGAGCTGACGCCCGGCGGGCGCCAGATGGCCAATATCTGGCAGGGCGCCTTCCCGTTCCAGAACACCGCCGAGGACGGTTATGAGCGCACATCGCCGGTGGGGAGCTATCCTCCCAATGGCTATGGCCTCTTCGACATGATCGGCAATGTCTGGGAATGGACCTGCGACTGGTATGAACCAGGGCATCCGGACGAGGCCCTGAAGGCCTGCTGCATTCCCCGCAACCCCCGGGGCGGGCGCGAGGAGCGCAGCTATGACCCCCTGCAACCGGGCATCCGCATACCCCGCAAGGTTCTCAAGGGCGGCTCGCATCTGTGCGCGCCCAGCTACTGCAGGCGCTACCGACCCGCCGCCCGCCACCCCGAGCCCATCGACACATCCGCAGGCCATCTGGGCTTTCGCTGCGTGATGACGGAGGGGGCTAACGAATTTTTCAGGTGAGAATCGGGAATAAGGGCTATGCTGACGCTTCATACAAGCGAGGCGGCGCATCATGGACGACACGACTCACAGAACCAAAGCCGATACACATTTTTTCCGCTTTCACCTGCCCCATCAACATCTCGAAAGCGTCTTCGGCGGCGACTGGTTCGCCTTGAAGGCCGAGGCCTTCGCGCGCTTTTTCGGAACCCCGGTGTTTCTCATCGCGCAGACACTTGTAGTGGGCGCCTGGATCGCTGCGAACACCATGGGTTTCACCTCATTCGACATCTATCCCTTTATCCTGCTGAATCTCGCCTTCAGCCTGCAGGCGGCCTATGCGGCCCCGCTGATTCTGCTGGCGCAAACGCGGCAGGCGGATCGCGACAAGGCCCATGCCCAAGCGGACGCCGCCCACCGGGAAGAGATCCATCAGATGAGCGAAAAGCGGCAGGCCCAGTTGCAGGCGCAAACCAGCCTGCTGGTGGAGATGATGCGGCAGAACACCGAACTCACCGAGCAGATCAAGCAACTGACCCAGCGTGTCGAAGCGCTGACGTCAGAAGTGCACAAGAGCGTGGTGGCCGCGCGCCCAGCCTAGGTCACGCCACCCGGCGAAAGGCATGATGATCGGGGGACCCGGGCGGCCCCTCAATCCGTCCCTGATGGGACAGGTCGACGCTGACTGATAAAAATCGCTCCACAACGACATTCAGCGCAGCTGCGTCGAAGACCGGCTCCGATGAGGCTTCATCCCCCAGCTTGCGCCAGGCCTCGTCCGCAGCGCTGAGGGTGAAGCATTCCACCGCCCAGAGAACCGCTTGGGAGAGGGGCGCCCTGCGCGCTGCGCTGAAGGCGCTGAGGCGGTCCACGAGCGCGGGATCAAGACTCGCGCGCATTTCATTCTCCAGTTCTTGCGGATCGTCCATTCGCCTGCCCAGCTCCAGCAAAAAGTCGACGAATCCAGCCATTGGCTTGTTCTCCCAAGAGGCGCCGGATGCGCTGCGGCGGCCATGAATGTTTGCTGGCTAGATAGGGCGCGCCCGGCGCAGGACCACCCCTTCGGCCCGAAGCGAGCCATGGGCGGACGCTTTCACCCCGCGCCCGGATGCTGTAGCAGCTTGCCAGGGGCGGCTCGTCCGCGCCCACAAGACAGGAGAACCAGCGTGATCTTGAACAACCGAATCGTCCTGATCACAGGCGGGGCGCGAGGCGTCGGCCGCTCCATCGCCCAGACCTGCGCCAAAGAGGGCGCGCAGCTCGTCATCGCCGACATTCTGGCCGAACAGGGCGAGGAGACCGCCGCCGCTCTGCGCGCCGATGGCGCCCAATGTCGCTTTTTGCCGGTCGATCTCGCCAATCCCCAATCCATAGAGGCGCTGGCGAATGACATCCGCGCCCATGAAGGCAGGCTCGATGGTCTCGTGAACAACGCCGCCATCGCCACCAACGTGGGCGGCAAGATGTTCGACGATATCGACATCGACCTTTGGGACCGGGTGATGCAGGTGAATATTCGCGGCACATGGCTGGTCACCCGCGCCATGAGCCCCTTGCTGGGGGCGGGATCCCAGATCGTCAATCTGGCCTCCGACACGGCCCTGTGGGGCGCCCCGCGCCTGCTCGCCTATGTGGCCAGCAAGGGCGCCGTCATGTCCATGACCCGCTCGCTCGCTCGCGAACTGGGGCCCCGCAAGATCGGCGTGGTGGCCGTGGCGCCGGGCATCATGCGCAACGAGGCGACCGAATATGTGCCGGCCGAACGCCACCAGCTCTATGAGACAGGCCGCGCCGCGCCGGGCCCTCAGCTTCCCGAAGACATCACAGACGCCATCGCCTTCCTGCTGACGCCCGGCGCACTCTGCCTGACCGGGCAGGTGCTGCCGGTCGACGCGGGCTTCGTCTTCAACTGACGGCGCAAACGCGGCTACTTGGCGTTGGACTGCCCCTCCTCTATCGTGCCCTCAAGAACAGGAGGATGCGTCATGGGGATTTTTCGCGCGGAAGCAGCCGGGCCTGCTGAAGATGGCTGCTCGCCGGGCCTTTGCCTGCACGGACGGCGCGGCTTTCTGAAAAGCCTCGGCGCCGCCGCCCTCGCGGCGCCCTCCATCGCTCTGGCCCAGCAGCCAGCGCCCGCGCCGCGCCGCATCGACGTTCATCACCATGTCTATCCCACCAAATGGTTCGCGGCGAAGCGCGACCTGATTTTGGGAAGCTCCGACAATCCGCCGACCATCATGACCCAATGGACGCCCCAGCGCGCCGTGGAGCAGATGGACAAGCACGGCATCGCCACCTCCATCGCCTGCCTCGGCAATCCCGGCGTCTGGTTTGGCGATGTGCAGGAGGCCCGCGCGCTCATGCGCATGTGCAACGAATATATGGCGCAGCTTGGCCAGGATTTCCCCGGCCGCTTCGGCGCCTTCGCGGCCCTCGCCCTGCCCGACGTGGAAGGTTGCCTGAAAGAAATCGCCTACGCCTTCGACACGCTGAAGATGGATGGCGTGCATCTGCTGACGAGCTATGACGACCGCTGGCCAGGCGATCCGAGCTTTGATCCCGTCTTCGCCGAATTGCACCACCGCAAGGCCGTGGTCTTCATCCATCCCACTGCGCCCAATTGCTGCGGCTCCCTGAACACGGGCGCCCCGCCCTCCATCCTTGAACTGCCCTTCGATGAAGCCCGCGCGGTGGCGAGCCTCGTGTTCAATGGCGCCGTGAGCAAATATCCCGACATCAAATTCATTTTCTCCCACGCAGGCGGGCCTGTGCCTGTGCTCGCCACGCGCATGGACCAGTTGATGCGCAACCCGAAGATCGCCGAGCGCGTGCCGGACGGCGTCCCCGCCACCTTGAAGAAGCTCTATTTCGAAGTGGCCAATTCCACTGTGAATCCCTCGTCAATGGCGGCCCTGCTGGCGCTCTCGGCGCCTTCGCAGATTCTCTTCGGGTCCGATTATCCCTATGTGCAGATGGAGAAGACCGTGGGCGGGCTTGATCGTCTGGGCTATGGACAGGATCTGCTGGGCGCGATCAACCGCGAGAGCGCGTTGAAATTGTTCCCGCGCTTCGCTTAGGACAGACCTTCAATACAAACCCTGAGGGCCCGCTCCAGCCGCTTCAGGCCAGCCTCAGGGTCGGGTGCACTGGCGGAGAGCCAGGCGCGCAGCTCCACCTGATAGATCGCGAAGAGCACCCAGGCGTCAAAACCCGGGTCGGCGCGCGGCCCGATTTCGCCGCTGGCGACCGCCATGGAAAGGGCTGTCGCCACATGGTCCATCAACTGCTGGCGGATGGCGCGAAAGCGCTGGGCCTGGGCGCCGCTGTCATAAAAGGTCATCTCGCGCAGCACGAGGCGCGACAATGCGGGCTCGCTGGCGAAACAGGCGTAGTGCGCGCCGAAAATGCTTTTGAGATTGTCGATCAGCCGCGCCTGAGGACTGATCCCCGCGCCCGCCTGTTCGGCGGCCTCATCAAGGCTGTCGTTGCCGAGCAGGAAGAGCAGATCGCGCTTGTTGAGGGAATAGCTGAAGAGCGTGCC
This sequence comes from Beijerinckiaceae bacterium, assembly GCA_947456505.1. Lineage (GTDB taxonomy): Bacteria > Pseudomonadota > Alphaproteobacteria > Rhizobiales > Beijerinckiaceae > Terripilifer. Next base: position 4,712 of record CANGTC010000052.1, on the reverse strand, counting down.
CAGCCCCACACCGGCACGGGTCGCGATCTCCCGCACGGTGGTGTCGTCAAAGCCCCGAGACACGAAAAGTTGACGGGCCGCCGCCTTGATGCGGTTCAATTTGTCGAGCTTGTTGGAGGCGCGGCGGCCGGGCGCAGCCTGCGGGCGCTCGGCGCCAGCGGGGTCCTGCGTCTCCTCCGTTTTTATCTCGCCTGGAACCATCATCAGGGCGTGGATGCGGGCAGGTCGATCTTGACTTTTCGATGCTGCCCATGAATATTGAACACGTTCAAGTTTAGCCCCGCCTGATCAGGTTGGGAAGCAAAAAAGCCGGTTGTTCCGGCACTGGGTGGAACGCTGTGACCATCGCCTCAACCAAGGCCGATCACCCTGCTTCCGCAGGCGCTCCGATCGCCGTCAGCCTGCGCAATGTCGGCGTCACCTTTTCCGTCATGGGCCGTCCGGTTCTCGAAGACATAAGCTTCGATGTGCGCGAAGGCGAATTCCTCAGCATCGTTGGCCCCTCCGGCTGCGGCAAGACCACGTTGCTGCGCATGCTGGCGGGCCTGTTGCGCCCGACCGTTGGCGAGGCGCTGTTCGACGGCCAACCGATCATGGCGCCCTCGCGCGAGCGCGCCATCGTGTTTCAGGATTACACCAACGCCCTGCTGCCCTGGCGCACCGTATCGGGCAATGTGGCGCTGGCGCTGGAGAAGACCATGCCGGTGAAGGCGCAGCGCGATGCGCGGGTGGCGCAGCTCGTCGAGAAGATGGGCCTCTCCCACGCCGCCGACCGTTTTCCAACCCAACTTTCGGGGGGCATGCAACAGCGCGTGCAGATCGCCCGTTGCCTGTCGCAGGACCCGCGCATCATGCTCATGGACGAGCCCTTCGGCGCGCTGGACGCCATGACACGCCAGACCCTGCAAGACGAGTTGATGGCGCTGGCCGCCGAACGGCGCACCACAACGGTCTTCATCACCCATGATCTCGAAGAGGCCATTTATCTGGGAGATCGCGTCATCGTGCTGGCGGCCAATCCCGGCCGCATCTCGGAGACCATTGAGGTGGAGCTGCCGCGTCCGCGCAATCAGCTCACCACCCGCGAGGACCCGCGCTTTCTGGCCCATCGCCACCACCTCTTCGGTCTCCTGCAGGGGCATTGACGATGGGACGCTTGCTGCGCGGGGCGCTCCTGCCCGTCCTGTTCCTCCTCCTTTGGGAGTTTGCGGCAAAGTCCGGCTGGCTCGTCTATGACTCGCTCTCCTGGCCAAGCGCGATCCTTGCTGCGGGCCTCGGCGCGCTGCGGGATGGGTCTTTGCTTCTTGCGACCTGGCAGACCTGTCAGGCGGCCCTGCTGGGCCTCTTTATCGGCTCGGCCATCGGCGTGCTGCTGGGCTCCATTCTGGGCCTTTGGAGCTTCATGGCGCGCATGGCGGGCCCCACCTTCGACGCCCTGCGCGCCATTCCCTCCATCGCGCTCATGCCGCTGTTTCTGCTGATGATGGGCTGGGGCCTGAGCATGGAGGCGAGCGTGGTCGCCTATGCCTGCACATGGCCGGTGCTCATCGCCACCTGGGCCGCCGTGCGGGGGGTGGAGCCGCGCCTGCTGGAAGTGGCCGATGTGCTGGAGATGCAGTTCAGCGAACGCCTGCGCAAGATCGTGTTGCCGGCCGCCTTCGCGCGCATCAATGTGGGCCTGCGCATTGCGCTTGGGGTGGCGCTGGTGGTGGCGGTGACGGTGGAGATCGCCGTCAACCCGCGCGGCCTCGGCTATAGCCTGGTGCTGGCGCAACAATCTCTCAAGGCTGATCTCATGTATGCGCAGCTGCTCTGGCTGGCGCTGATCGGCTATCTCCTCAACGCCATCCTGAAGACGGTCGAGGCGCCCGGCGGCGGCGCGCGGAGGAGCGCATGAAGAAACTCCTGAACCTGCTGCCTCCGCTGGCCTTCGCAGGTGCGCTGCTGCTGATCTGGCATGTGGTGACGGACCTGCGGCTCGTGTCGCCGGTCTTTCTGCCAACGCCGGGCCGCGCCTTTGGCGATCTGGCTTCGCGTTTCGCCGATGGCGCGATCTGGGAGCCGCTGGGCGCAACGGTCCAGCGCATGATCTTCGGCTGGTTTCTGGCTTCATTGGTGGGCATCGCCCTGGGCGCGGCCATTGGCCTGACGCCGCTGGCGCGCGATCTGCTGGAGCCCACCCTCGAATTCGTGCGGCCCCTGCCCGCCTCCGCCATGATCCCCGTGGCGATCCTGTTCTTTGGCCTGTCGGAGAACATGGCGGTCTCCGTCATCGCCTTCGGCTCGATCTGGCCGGTGCTGATGTCGAGCATCTATGGCTTTGGCGCGGTGCGCGTGCGCCTGCAGGAAGTCTCCGCCCTGCTGGGCCTGAGCCGCGTCGAGTTCCTGAGCAAGATCGCCATTCCCTCGGCCATGCCTGATATTTTGGCGGGCATGCGCTCGGGGCTGGCGGTGTCGCTGATCCTGGCGGTCGTGACGGAGATGCAGGCCTCCCTGCCGGGCCTAGGTCGCGACATCTTCCTCGCCCAGCGCAGTTTTCGCAGCGGCGAACTCTATGCGGGCCTCGTGATGCTCGGCCTGTTGGGCGTGCTGATCAACCATGGCCTGCAGATCGCCGAAAACCGCCTCCTGCGCTGGCGCCCGCAACGCTCCTGACGGAAACACACCATGGGCTTTTTCGTAGGCACGGATGTCGGCGGCACCTTCACGGATCTGTGGATCGCCGAGGAGAGCGCGGGCCTGCGCGTGTTCAAGACCCCTACCACGAGCGACGTGCTCGGCGGGGTGATCGAAGGCCTGCGCATGGCCGCCGCCGATTGCGGCCTCAGCTTTGAAAAGTTCTGCGCGCGCATCGAGCGCTTCGGCCATGGCACGACGGTGGGCCTCAACGCGTTGCTGACCGGCAATGCGGCGAAGACCGCCGTGCTGACCACGCGCGGCTTCGCCGATACGCTGGAAATCGGCCGCATGCGCCGTCAGACCTCCGGCCTCAATGAAATCGAGGTCACGGATTCCTATCTGCGCAACCGCCATCCCCCGCTGGCGCCCCGCCGCCTCATCTTCGAAATAGACGAGCGCATCGACGCCAATGGCGCCATCATCCGCCCGCTGGACGAGCGCCAAGCGCGGGCCGTCATCGCGGGCCTCGCCTATGGCGACGTGGAGGCGGTGGCGGTCTGCACCCTGTTTTCCACCGTCAACCCCGTGCATGAAAAGCGCCTGCGCGAGCTGATCGGGCAGATGCTGCCCGGCGTCTTCGTCAGCCTCTCCCACGAGATTTCGCCAAACGTGGGCGAATATGCGCGCATGTCGACTACGGCGGCCAATGCGGCGCTGGGGCCGCTGGCGGGGCGCTATCTGGCGAAGCTCGAGCAGACGCTGACGCAGGCGGGCATGCGGGTTCCCGTGCTGATGATGACCTGCGCAGGCGGCGTCCTCCCCACCTCGGTGCTCGACGCCCGCCCGGCCTATGCGCTCTTCTCCGGCCCTGCGGCGGGCGTCATGGGCTCGCAGGCCATGGGCGCGCAGATCGGCCTGCGCAATGTGCTGACCACCGACATCGGCGGCACCAGTTTCGACGTGGGCGTGATCGTGGAAGGACAGCCCATCATGCGCGCCGACATATCGGTGGCGGGCGCCGACATCCGCGTTCATTCCATCGACGTCGATTCCATCGGCGCCGGCGGGGGCAGCATCGCCCGCGTCGTGGGCGGCAGCCTGCAGGTCGGCCCGCAGAGCGCTGGCGCCAATCCCGGCCCCGCCTGCTATGGACGCGGCGGCCACGAGCCCACCGCCACGGACGCCGACCTCGTGCTGGGCGTGCTCGACGCCAGCTATTTCATTGGCGGGCGCATGGCGCTGAATGTGGAGGCGGCGCGGCGCGCGATCGAGGAGAAGGTGGCCAAGCCCCTTGGCCTCAGCACCATCGAAGCCGCCTGGGGCATCCGCAAGATCCTCGACTCCCGCATGGCCGATCTCTTGCGCCGCATGACCGTGGAGCGCGGCTATGATCCCCGCGATTTCGCCCTCTTCGCCAATGGCGGCGCAGGGCCGTCCCACGCCTGGGTGCTGGCGGCAGAATTGGGGCTGACCTCCTTCGTCGTGCCTGCGGCGGCGACGGCGCAATCGGCCTTCGGCGCCGCCAATGCGGATGTGTCCTTCTCCACCGAACGCCCCTGCTATGTGCGCCTGCAAGCGCGCCGTGCGGCCAATGGCGAGGAAATCACCCGCATCGCCCGCGCTCTGGAGGATGCGAGCGCCGAGGTGCGCGCCAATCTCGCCCGCGCAGGCCTCGCCAGCGGCCAGAAGATGGAGCGTTACGCCTCCATTCGATTTCGCGGACAGACTCATCATCTGGATGTGCCGATGGCCGAAGGCGAGCTCACGCAGGCCTCCGTGGCGCAGGCCATCGCGACCTTCCAGACCAATTACGACACGCTGTTCGGGCGTGGCGCCGCCTTCGCTGGCGCGGGGCACGAGATCCTCTCCATCCGCATCACCGGCAGCGGCGCCCTGCCCCCGCCGCCCCTTCGCGCCAACGGCGATGCGCCGGTGGAGCATGGGATGCGCGCCGTGATCTTCGACGACCCCGCAATACCGGTGGAGACGCGCATCTGGCGCACGCGCTTTCCTGCGCCCGGGGTGCGGTTCGAGGGGCCCTGCATCATCGAATATCCTGGCCAGAGCGCCGTTCTGCCGCCCGGCGCCAGCGG
>CANGTC010000051.1 GCA_947456505.1 Beijerinckiaceae bacterium | reverse complement strand
GACAAGAGGCCGGTTAACCGTCAGAAAAAACCGGCAGCCGGAGCGAACCGGCGAACCCCGCCAAACGGGGGACGCGACTTAAAGCAACGACGGACCGGGCTTTTTCGTCTCTGTTGGCCTCCAAAGCCAGCGTACCGAAGAGGCTTGTCTATCTTGCCGCACGTGCGGAGGGGAGCTCATCCCATCCAAACGAAGGCCACCTAATGCGCAGGCTCATGCTCGCGTGTGAAAGTGTCCACGGCGCTTCAACCGACCGCGTGTTCTGACGCCTTTGCGGGCTCAGGGCGAGCGGTTATGGCTGGCGGTTCACCTGTAGCGCTCGCGTCTCCACCTCGCGCCGCGCAGGGCATCGTCATCCAGGAAGCCACTGTGAATGCATGCGCCAAGGCCGCATGCGTCGAAGGGATGCCGCGATGACTGATCGGATTCAACAATTTCTCCGCGCCCGACGCGAAGAGGGTCTCGACGAAGGGCCATGCATGGTCCTCGACCTCGATGTCGTGCGCGACAACTACGGCGCATTCGCCCAGGCCCTGCCCGACACCCGCGTGTTCTACGCGGTGAAGGCCAATCCGGCCCCGGAAGTGCTGGATCTGCTGGCGCGCCTTGGCTCCTGCTTCGACACGGCCTCCGTGGTCGAGATCCAGCAGGTGCTTGCGACGGGCTGCTCGCCCGACCGCGTCTCATTCGGCAACACCATCAAGAAAGAGCGCGACATCGCCCGGGCCTATGAGCTCGGTATCCGCCTTTATGCGGTCGATTGCGTGGAAGAGGTCGAGAAGATCGCGCGCGTCGCGCCGGGCTCAAAGGTGTTCTGCCGCATCCTCTGCGACGGTTCGGGCGCCGAATGGCCCCTGTCGCGCAAGTTCGGCTGCGTGCCGGAAATGGCGACGAGCGTGCTCGACCGCGCCCATCAGCTTGGGCTTCAGGCCTATGGCGTCTCCTTCCACGTCGGCTCGCAGCAGCGTAATCCGCGCATGTGGGATGGCGCGCTGAAGGCCTCCGCGACCATCTTCCGGGATCTCGCCGAGCGCGGCATTCATCTGTCCATGGTGAATCTGGGCGGCGGCTTCCCCACCAAGTATCTCAAGGACGTGCCTGCGGTGCGCGCCTATGGTCAGGCGATCTTCCGCAGCCTGCGCAAGCATTTCGGCAACCGCATCCCCGAGACGATCATCGAGCCCGGCCGCGGCATGGTCGGCAACGCCGGCGTCATCGAGGCCGAGGTGGTTCTGATCTCGAAGAAGTCGTCTGAAGATACGGTGAAATGGGTCTATCTCGACATCGGCAAGTTCAATGGCCTCGCCGAGACCATGGACGAGATGATCCGCTACCCCATCCGCACCGAGTTCGACGGCGATGAGCTTGAGGCCTGCGTGCTGGCTGGTCCCACCTGCGATTCCGTGGACGTGCTTTACGAGAAGGACCCCTATTTCCTTCCCGTGAGCCTCGAAATTGGAACCAAGGTTCTGATCGAGGGTACTGGCGCCTATACGACCACTTATTCCGCCGTGGGCTTCAACGGCTTCCCGCCTCTGAAGTCCTACGTCATCTGACGGGTTCATCTCCCGCAGCCCTCTCCCCGCCTGCTGCGCGGGGAGCTTTCATCCACCCCTGTCCCGAACGGCCCCTTTGCCCTTAGCGGCCCTTTGGGGGTGCGAGGGTCGTCTCGTCTCCGAAGGAGGCTTGCATGACCTTGCTTGCTGCCGCGCGCTCGCTCGCGCCTGTGTTTCCGCTCGTCGTCGAAAATTCCGGCGTCACCCTGCGCGATGAACGCGCGGGCGATGTTTTGGCGCGCGAGCGTCTGCTCGACGCCTCCTTCGGCCCCGCCCGGTTCGAAAAGACCTGCGAGCGTCTGCGCGAGGGGCGCATCGCTGCGCGCGGTCTCGCCCTCAGCGCCGTGGATGGCGAAGCCCTCGTGGGAACCCTGCGCTTTTGGCATGTGGAGGCGGGCGGCGTCCCGGCTCTGTTGCTTGGCCCGCTGGCGGTGGCGCAGGGCCATCGTGAGTTGGGACTCGGAGCGGCGCTGATGCGTATGGGCCTCGACCGCGCGCAGGCGCTTGGTCATAAAGCCGTCATCCTTGTGGGCGACGAGCCCTATTACAGCCGCTTCGGCTTCGCCCGCGCCCATGCGCAGGCTCTCGACCTGCCGGGCGGGTTCGACCCCGCCCGCTTTCTGGGGCTTGAACTCACGCCCGGCGCGCTCGCCAATGCGAAGGGCATGGTCTTCGCCACCGGCGTTCTGGAGCGCAGGCGCACTTCCCGGGCGGCGTGATCCGCTCTTGACCTCATCTGCCGCGCTTGGTTGAAACGCGGCGAATTCCCGGGGTCCGTCCATCGGACCCCGCTCTGTTTGGAGACTAAGCATGACCAACTGGCCCGTCCACGGGACCATCACCGGCCCCATCGTGATGATCGGCTTCGGCTCAATCGGCAAGGGAACCCTGCCGCTTATCGAGCGTCACTTCAAATTCGACCGTAGCCGTGTCGTCGTCATCGATCCCGATGATCGCGACCAGGCCCTGCTCGACGAGCGCGGCGTGCGCTACATCAAGGCCGCCGTGACCAAGGAGAACTATCGCGAATTGCTGACGCCGCTCCTCACCAATGGTGCGGGTCAGGGCTTTTGCGTGAACCTTTCGGTCGACACCTCCTCGGTCGCCTTGATGGAATTCGCCCGTGAACTCGGCGTGCTCTATATCGATACTGTGGTTGAGCCCTGGACCGGCTTTTATTTCGACACCTCGCTCGGCCCGGATGAGCGCTCGAACTATGCGCTACGCGAGACCATGCTCGCCGCCCGCCGTCGCAACCCCGGCGGGACGACCGCCGTCTCCACCTGCGGCGCCAATCCCGGCATGGTCTCCTGGTTCGTGAAGCAGGCGCTGGTCAACATCGCCCGCGATCTCGGCCACACCGAGCCCGAGCCCACCACCCGCGAGGGCTGGGCCAGCCTGTCCCACCGTCTGGGCGTCAAGGGCGTGCATATCGCCGAGCGCGACACGCAGGTCGCCAAGACCGCCAAGCCCCGCGACGTCTTCGTCAACACCTGGTCGGTCGAGGGTTTCCTGTCGGAAGGCATGCAGCCTGCGGAACTGGGTTGGGGCACCCATGAAAAGTGGATGCCCGCCAACGCCGGGACTCACAAGGCTGGCTGCGGCGCGGCGATCTATCTCAACCAGCCCGGCGCCAATACGCGCGTGCGCTCCTGGTGCCCGACGCCCGGCCCGCAATATGGCTTCCTCGTCACCCACAACGAGTCCATCTCGATTGCGGACTATTACACCGTGCGCGATGGCGAGAAGGTCGTCTATCGCCCGACCTGCCATTACGCCTATCACCCGGCTGACGATGCGGTGCTATCGCTGCATGAATTGTTCGGCCGCGCGGGCGTGGTGCAGGAGGACCATCATATCCTCACCGAGAAAGAGATCGTCAGCGGCGTCGACGAGCTTGGCGTGCTGCTCTATGGCCACGGCAAGAACGCCTATTGGTATGGCTCGCAACTCTCCATCGAAGAGACCCGCGAAGTGGCTCCCTATCAGAACGCCACTGGCCTTCAGGTCTCCTCAGCCGTGCTCGCGGGCATGGTCTGGGCGTTGGAGAATCCCAATGCTGGCATCGTCGAGGCCGATGAGATGGACTACAAGCGCTGCCTCGAGGTGCAGACGCCCTATCTCGGCCCGGTCAAGGGCTTCTACACGGACTGGACGCCGCTCGCCAATCGCCCGGGCTTCTTCCCCGAGGATATCGACGAGAGCGATCCCTGGCAGTTCCGCAATATTCTGGTGCGTTAAGCGGCAGTAGGCATTAGGCATTCGGCAGTCGGGAAGATTGTTTTTGACAGCAGTTAGCTGACCCAAAATTCTTGCTGCCGACTGCCGACTTACTGAATCAACTTCCCGATCTTCTCGATGATGGGCTTTGGCGTCGCGTAGATGCTGCGGACCAGTTGCTCCAGATGAGCTCCGTCCTTCGGCTCCACATCAAGCTTCTGGCGCTTGGCGTCGGCGATGAAGTCGGGGTCGGCCATGGTCTTGTCGAAGGCGTCGCGCAGCATCTTCAGCTTGTCGGCGGGCAGGTTCGGCGGCGCCACGAAGGGGCGACCGATTCCCTGGCCTGCATAGAGGAAGGTGATTTCCGCCTTCTGCTCTTCGGTCTTGGCCAGATTGAGCACGAAGGGCGCGTCCACATGGGGATTGGGCTCGGAGCCGCCCTGGAAGAGGATGCGCACCTTCTTCGTCGCCAACCAGTCCGGCCTTTTGCCCGTCACGCTGTCGAGGGACTCGCACATGCCGTCCACCTCGCCGCGCTCCATGGCGAGGAAAACGTCGGAAGAGGACGGGAAGCCAGAGACCAGCTTGAATTTCATGCCAAGCAGCGCGTTCAGGGCCAGCGGATAGCTGCGGGTGCCCGTGCCCGGTCCGGTGTCGCCGATGATGAGTTCCTTCGTGTAGAGATCATCGACGCTTTTGACCGCCGCAGTCGCGTTGGCGATGCAGACATTGGTTTCAGTGACGGGCGTGCCGAGCCAGGACATTTTTGTGGCGTCGAAACGCGCGCCGTCCGCCCCGGTCAGAGGCCCCAGAGCGGCGTCGCGGGCGATGATCCCCATCACAGAACCATCCTTGGGCGCGATGTTGTAAATCCAGCTCGCGGCCACATAGCTGCCTGCGCCGGGCATGTTCTGGGTGACGAGGTTCGGGGCGCCGGGAAGGAATTTGCCGATGTGCCGCGCCACCACACGGCCCCACAGGTCATAGCCCCCGCCTGGACCAAAGCCGATGATCATGGTCGGGACCTTGCCGACGCCCTGCGCCTGGGCGGCGCCCGAGAGAGCGCAGACGGCTAAAGCCGCCGCCACGGGCAGCATCTTTATCTTGTTCATGGGTATTCTCCTGACTTGGCGCGAAAGTCATCAAATCACCGCTGGTGTCAACCAATCCACCTCATCGCGGCGCAAGACCGGCGGCGTCGTCTTTGTCAGCAATGAATCTGTTTTCAGATTGATTAGTATGGAGACGACTTAATCTTAACAATTAATCAGGCGGTCTTATTCAAGTTCAGCGATGAAGTCTGGCGAGGTCGACTGGTGTTTGTGTGAATAAATTGATTTTAAGCTTGGCAATTGCGGGCATTTTTATTTTTATAGTAAATAACTTATTAAGCTATTTCAGTCAGCCTAGGCCTTCCTGATTGCTAATACAGACAACGGGAATGGCCATGGTAAATATGAACTTGCCCTGCGTGCAGATCAGGCCTTCGCCTTTCATCCGAAGCAAATCGGCCGCCTTGGGCCAGGGGCTGCGGACGGCGGGCGTCATGCTTGTCTTCATCATCCTGTTTCTGAGCCTCGTGCGTTTGCCTGCGCGGGCCCAGACTGCGGCGGATCCGCAGTTCCAGAGCTTTATCGCCAAGCTCTGGCCCGAGGCCCAGCGGCGGGGCGTTTCCCGCGCCCTGTTCGAAGCCTCCTTCGAAGGCATGGCGGCGGATGAATCCGTCTTGGCGAAGAGCCGTCGTCAGCCTGAATTTTCCAAGACGCTGCCGGACTATCTGTCGAGCGCCGTCTCCGCGCGGCGCATCGAGACTGGCCTCGCCAAGGCAGCAGAACTCGGCGAGCTGCTTGGGCAGATAGAGGCGCGCCATGGCGTTGACCGCCACATCCTGCTGGCGGTCTGGGGCATGGAGACGAATTTTGGTGGCTTCACAGGAGAGACGCCTGTGTTGCGCGCTCTCGCCACTCTGGCTTTCTCGGGCTATCGCGGGGATTATTTCCAGCGTGAGTTGATCGGCGCCTTGCTGATCCTCCAGGAGGGCCATGTCGCCCCGCAGGACTTCAAGGGCTCCTGGGCGGGCGCCATGGGTCAGACCCAGTTCATGCCCTCCAGTTTCCGCGCCTATGCGGTGGATTTTGATGGGGACGGGCGCAAGGATATCTGGTCCAATGTGGCGGACGCCCTTGGCTCCAGCGCGAATTATCTGGCGAGGCACGGTTGGGACAAGGATCAGGGCTGGGGCTTCGAGGTCTTGGCGCCACCGGGCGCAACGGCGACCTTCGGCGGCAATTACGGGCCCTTCGGGGCTTTTTCGCGTTTTGGGGTGACGCGCGCCGATGGCGGGCCCATGCCCGAAACGGGCGAAGCCATGTTGCTGGCCCCCACGGGTGAAAATGGCCCCGCCTTTCTCGTGACGAGGAACTTCAAGGTGATCCGCAGCTATAACAACGCTCTCGCCTATGCGCTGGGCGTCGCCCTGCTGGCTGATCGCATCGCGGGCGGGCAGCCTCTGCGCAGGCCCTGGCCAGTGGTCGAAGCCTCCGCCGAGCAACGCTGACATTTCCCGCATTTGCGCTATATTCTCGCCATGCTGAGCCATTCATCTCGATCTGAACCATTGAGCGTTCCTGTCGGCGCGCGCAGTTGCTCGCGCGGGTTGCGGCGGCTCGCGACGACCCTCTGTCTGGTGGTCTTGGCTTGCGCGCCCGCCCTGGCGATCGAGGAGGAGAGCGCGGCCTCCTTTTTCCGCGCAGATCGCGAACGCCTGCAGCAGCGACCAAGCGCCGCTCCGCTTAAGCAACGCCCGACCCATCTCATTCGTCGCGCGGCGCCTGTGCGAGGTTCCACCGTCGAGCAGCCTGCGCCCGCCGTTCCCGCCGAGCCGGCGTCTCCCGGTGCGCCCGCCGCCCAGACCGCTGACGCCCCCACCGCCAATGAAGCGTCGGGGGCGGAGGATAAATCTGCAGCCCAGCGCCCCGCCGAGGACCTTTTCACCCTCGCCGTTCTTGGCGACAGCCTTGGGGTCACGCTTGGACAGGGTCTGGCGGAGGCCTATGGAGACAGGCCAGGCATCGCCGTGCTGCGCAGGGCGCGGGAGAACTCGGGCCTTGTCCGCAACGACTATTTCGATTGGGTGAAGGGCGCGCGCGATCTTCTTGAGGCCAACGACAAGATCAGCGCGGGCGTCATCCTGCTGGGCAGCAATGATCGTCAGCCATTGCGCGATGAGACCGGCGCTTTCGATCTGCGGACGCAGCGTTGGAAGCAGATCTACGGCGATCGTGTGGAGGCCATCGCCCAGGCCTTCAAGACGCGCGGCGTTCCCCTCATCTGGGTGGGGTTGCCGGTGATGAAGAACGAGCGCGTCGCCAGCGATATGGAGCGGCTGAACGAGGTCATCCGCGAGCGTGCGGTCAAGGCGGGCGCCATCTATGTGGATGTCTGGGACGCCTTTCTGGATGATCGCGGTCAGTTCGCCACCTATGGGCCAGATGTGAATGGTCAGTTCCAGAAGCTTCGCGCCCCCGACGGAGTGCTTTTCACCCGGCCCGGCGCCCGCAAGGCCGCCCATTTCGTCGAGATGGAGATCAATCGTCTGGTGGACGCCGTCCATCCAAAAGTGGACCCGGCCGTCATCACCATCGATTCCGGCGTAACGCCGGAGCAGCCCGCGTTGGCACCCGCGAGCCCGGTTGCGGAGCCAGTCAAGGCGACTGTGGACCCTCTCGTCACATTGCCCGCCCTTGCGCCCACGCCTGAGGTGGTGATTCCCGTACGGCCTGTGGCGGGGGCCGTGGTTCCCCTGACGGGTCCGGTGAACGCCAAGGGCGGGGAACTGGCGACGACCCGCTCCCGCCGCGCCGGGGAGACCAGCGAGGCGGAGGCCCTGCTGGACCGCGCCCTCGTTCAGGGCCGCCCGCAGGACCCACGCCCGGGCCGGGCGGACGATTTCAGTTGGCCAAGACGCTGAAGGGCGCTCGCTAACCCTCAAGGCTTAACGGCAGGCCGCCATATCGGCGCAACCTTTCCTCTTCCGGCGACGTTTTCGAGACGCAACTGCTCAGTCGCATCTCTCGCCGAAAGAGTGCTCCGCCATGGCCTTCAAGCCCTTCTCCAACCGCGCCCTGTCCATCGCCACTGCCCTTTGCAGCCTCGCCCTGGGTCAAGCGCCCGCCGCCGCGCAATTCGCCCGCCCTTTCCTGGGCCTGACCTACGACGCCTCCCCCGGTCGTCCCATCTTGCCGCCCAACCTCTATCGCGATCCCCGCTACGCGGATGAGCAGGAGGCTCGGGTCCGGATGGCCGGTTTCTGGCCAGAGGCGGATCAGGGCGCGCGCGGTTACGAACCGCGCGCCGCCCGCTATGGCGGCACGCGCCAGGTTGTGTCCGATCCTACCGGCCAGCCCGCAGGCTCGATCACCGTCGATACGCGCGCGCGCAGGCTCTATCTCTCGCTGGGCGGTGGTCAGGCCATGGCCTACGGCATTGGCGTGGGGCGTCGGGGCTTCGAATGGCGCGGGGTGGCCCATGTAGGCCGCAAGGCTTCCTGGCCCGGCTGGACGCCGCCCCCGGAAATGCTGCGCCGCCGTCCCGACCTGCCGCGCCACATGAATGGCGGCATCGACAATCCGCTCGGCGCGCGGGCGCTCTATCTCTATCGGGGCGGCAAGGACACCATGTTCCGCATCCATGGCACCAACGAGCCCGACACCATCGGGCAGGCGGTGTCCTCAGGTTGCATCCGCATGATGAACGCGGATGTCATCGACCTCTATCAGCGGGTCGGCACGGGGACGCGGGTGGTCGTCAATTAAGGCTCAGGCCACGCCCACGCGGTAGAGGTCGTGCAGATGCACGATCCCCACGGGCTTGAGATGACCGTCCACCACCAGAACCACGGAGCGCTTGGTCTCGTTGAGCAGGGCGAGCGCTTCGGCGGCCATGGTGTCGGGACCGATGGTCATGGGGCGGGGGGTCATCACCTGCTCCACGGGCTCGGCCAGCAGGTCATGGCTCACCTTCATGCGGCGGCGCAGGTCGCCGTCGGTGATGATGCCCACCAGAAGGCCGGCCTCATCGATCACGCCCACGCATCCAAAACGCTTGCCGGTCATCTCGATGAGAGCCTGCTCCATGCGCGCTCCCAGAGGCACGAGCGGAATGGCTTCCTCCTTGTGCATGATGTCGCGCACGAAGGAGAGATTGGCCCCCAGTTTGCCGCCGGGGTGGAACTGACGGAAATCCTGCGCCGTGAAGCCGCGCGCTTCCAGCAAAGCCACAGCCAGCGCGTCGCCCATGACGAGCTGCATAGTGGTCGAGGTGGTCGGCGCGAGCCCATTGGGGCAGGCCTCCTCGGATTTCGGCAGATCAAGGCACACATCGGCCTCGCGACCGAGGGCCGATTCGGCGTTGGAGGTGAGGGCCACCAGGGCGATGCCGTAGCGGCGCGAATAGGTGATGATGTCGGCCAGCTCCGCCGTTTCGCCCGACCAGGACAGGGCCAGAATGGCGTCGCCGGACTGGATCATGCCGAGATCCCCATGGCTCGCCTCGCCCGGATGGACGAAATAGGCGGGCGTGCCGGTGGAGGCGAGGGTGGCGGCGATCTTGCGGCCCACATGGCCGGATTTGCCCATGCCGGTGACGATCACGCGGCCCGTGGCGCGGGTGATCAGGGCCACGGCGGCGTCGAACCGGGCGGCAAGGCCGGAGGCGGGCTCCAGCAAGGCGGACTCCAGGGCCGCGATCCCGGCCCGCTCGAGGCCGAGGGTGCGCAGGGCTGAGAGGGTCGAGGCGGGGGTCTGATCGTGGGGCAGGGGCGTTGCTTTCATGGGCTCTGCTTACCATTATGAGGGGCCGCCTGTCATTTGCCGCGTGGCGGGGCTAATCTGCGCCCTATGACCCAGCCTGAGCCACCCGACGATCCCGAAAGCCCGGACCCTGTTTCGGGCGCACGCCGCTCGCGTTGGCTCGACGTGCTGGGGCCTGGCCTCATCACCGGCGCCTCCGATGACGATCCCAGCGGCATCGCCACCTATTCGCAGGCGGGCGCCCAGTTCGGCTATGGGCTGACCTGGGTCATGCTGTTCTCCTGGCCGTTGATGGCCGCCGCCCAGATGGTGAGCGCGCGTATCGGCCGCGTGACAGGGCTGGGGCTGGCGGGGGTGCTGCGCCGCAATTACCCGCCCGCGATCATGCGGGCCATGGTCTGCCTGCTGCTCGTCGCCAATGTGATCAATCTGGGGGCCGATCTCGGCGCCATGGCGGACGCCGCCGCGCTCCTCGTCCCCGCGCCCCGCTGGCTGCTGGTGCTGGGCTTCGGCGCCTTCTGCATCTGGCTGCAGATCTTCGTGGATTACGCCCGCTATGTGCGGGTGCTGAAATGGCTGACCCTGTCGCTCTTCGCCTATTTCGCCACCGTCATGGTGGTGGATGTGGACTGGGGTCGTCTGGCGCTGGATCTGGTGCTGCCGACCCTTGTTTTCGACAAGGATAACCTCACCACCATCGTGGCGGTGCTGGGCACCACCATCAGCCCCTATCTCTTCTTCTGGCAGGCCTCCGAAGAGGCCGAGGACATCCGCCTCTTCCCCTTCCGCACGGATCTGCTGGCGGCGCCCGAACAGGGGCCGGGCGCGCTGGAGCGCATCGAGCTCGACACGCTCTTTGGCATGGGATTCTCCAATCTGGTGGCGCTGGCCATCATCGTGACGACGGCGGCGACGCTGCATGCGGCCGGAATCACCAATGTGGAGACCTCCGCCCAGGCGGCGGAGGCTTTGCGTCCGCTCGCGGGCTCCTTCGCCTTCATGGTTTTCACCCTGGGAATCGTCGGCACGGGCCTGCTGGCGGTGCCGGTGCTGGGGGGGTCGGCGGCCTATGCGCTGGGCGAGGCTTTCGACTGGACCATCGGTCTGTCGCGCAAACCCCTGGAGGCCAAGGCCTTCTATGGGGCGCTGGCGATGGCGACCCTGGTCGGCATGGCCCTCACCTTCGCGCCCATCTCCCCCATGAGCGCGCTCTTCTGGGCGGCGGTGCTGAACGGGGTGATCGCCGTGCCGCTGATGGTCGTCATGATGATCATGGGCGCCGACCGCGCCATCATGGGCGACTTCGCCGTGCGCGGAAGGCTGCGCGTGATCGGGTGGATTTCGACGGGGGTGATGGCGGCGGCGTCGGTGGGGATGTTTGTTTTGATGGTGTTTTAAATCGTCCCCACGATCTTCTTCAACTCCGCCCGAAACGCAGGCGCAATGTCCGGTCGTGAAAGGGCGAAGGCCACGTTGGCGGCGAGGAACCCCACTTTCGAGCCGGTGTCATAGGTCTTGCCGTCAAAGCGCACGCCGAAGAAAGGCCGCGAAGTCGCCAGCGACTTCATGCCGTCGGTGAGCTGGATCTCGCCGCCTGCGCCCTTCTCCACCTTCTCCAGAATGTCGAAGATCTGGGGCTCCAGCACATAGCGGCCGGAGATGATGAGGTTGGAGGGGGCAGTTCCCTGCGGGGGCTTCTCCACCATGCCGTTGATCTCGAAGGTATGGCCGAAATCCTGCCCCATGGAGACGACGCCATACATGTGGGTGTCGGAGGGCGGGACCTCCTCCACTGCGATCACATTGCCCCCATGGGCCTCATGGGCTTCGATGCACTGGGCGAGGCACCGGCTGGCGCGCGCGCCCGGCAGGGTGATCATGTCCGGCAGCATGACCGCGAAGGGCTCGTCGCCCACGATGTCGCGGGCGCACCAGACCGCATGGCCAAGCCCCAGCGGCGCCTGCTGGCGGGTGAAGCTGGTGGCGCCAGCCATGGGCGTGTCGGCGAGCAGGGCTTCCAGCTCCTTCGTCTTGCCGCGCTTGGCCAGCGTGTCCTCCAGCTCATAGGCCAGATCGAAATGGTCCTCGATGACCGCCTTGTTCCGGCCGGTGACGAAGATGAAATGCTCGACCCCCGCCTCGCGCGCTTCCTCCACGCAATGCTGGAGCACCGGACGGTCCACCACGGTCAGCATTTCCTTGGGGATCACCTTGGTGGCGGGCAGCACGCGGGTGCCAAGGCCTGCGACGGGGAAAACGGCTTTGCGGATCTTTTTCGTCATCATCAGTCCAGATCATGGGGCCATGGCGGCGGAGGAGGCTGATTTAACCAGAAATTGGTAAAAAAACTGGTCTCATTCAGGCGCAATCGCGATTTGTGAGCGGCATGCCCCAATCTGCAAATTTTCCAAAATGTTAGGGTCTGGCGCATATCCTTGCTTAGATCGCGGGATATATGAGGTTCGCATGAGCGTTCTGGTGACAGGCGGGGCTGGCTATATCGGCAGCCATATGGTGCTCGAATTGCTCGATGCGGGCGAGCGCGTGGTGGTGCTGGACAATCTTTCGACCGGTTTCCGCTGGGCCGTGGCGCCGCAAGCCACTTTGATCGAAGGGGATTTTGGCGACGCTGCTCTGGTGGGCGATCTGCTGTCCCGCTTCGAGGTCGACGCCATCATTCATTTCGCGGCGAAGATCGTGGTGCCCGAGTCTGTCGCCGATCCCCTCGGTTATTACGAGAACAATACAGCCAAGGCGCGCAACCTGCTAGCGCAGGCGGTGCAGGCGGGCGTGCCTCATTTCATCTTTTCCTCCACGGCGGCGGTTTATGGCGAGCCGAAGGTTTCCCCCGTGAACGAGGACGCGCCGAAAGATCCCATCAATCCCTATGGCCGCTCCAAGCTCATGGTGGAATGGATGCTGGCCGATGTGGCCGCCGCCCACAAGCTGACCTATACGGCCCTGCGCTATTTCAACGTGGCTGGCGCCGACCCGCAGGGCCGCACCGGCCAGAGCACCCCCAACGCCACCCATCTCATCAAGGTGGCCGTGCAGGCGGCTCTGGGCAAGCGCAGGGGCATGGAGGTCTTTGGCACGGACTATCCCACCCCCGACGGCTCCTGCTTGCGCGACTATATCCATGTGACCGATCTCGTCCGCGCCCATATGGACGCCCTGCGCCGCCTGCGCGCGGGGGGTGGAAACATCACCTGCAACGTGGGCTATGGACGGGGTTATTCAGTCTTGGAGGTGATCGATACGGTCAAGCGCGTCTCGGGCGTCGATTTCGAGGTGCGTCGCTCGGGCCGCCGCGCGGGCGATCCGGCGAGCATCGTGGCCTCCAACGACCGCATCCGCCGGGAACTCTGCTGGACGCCCCGCCACGACGATCTCGAAGAGATCGTGCGGCAGGCGTTGGAGTGGGAGCGGGGTTTGGAGAAGCGTCTGGCGGGCTGATCACACCCAGCCCGACAGCTCCCGCTTCACCACGGCCTCAATCACGTCGATGCCCTCGGGGCTGGCGTTGAGGCAGTCGATGCGGGCGAAGCGTTCGCCGCCGTTCTGCAGGAAATAGTCGCGGTTCTCCATGCCGATCTCCTCGATGGTCTCAAGGCAGTCGGCGGAAAAGCCGGGGGTCACGATGGCGAGGCGTTTGACGCCCTTTTGCGCCAGCTCCTTCACGGTCTCATCCGTATAGGGCTTCAGCCACTCCGTCGGCCCGAAGCGGGACTGGAAGGTGAGGATCAGCCTCTCCTTCGACCAGCCCAGCGCCTCGCGCAGCAGCCGCGCGGTCTTGGCGCATTGGCAATGGTAGGGGTCGCCCTTCAGCAGATAGTCCATGGGCACCCCATGGAAGGAGGCCAGCACCGCTTCGGGCTCGAAATCGAGCTTGGCGAGGCCGTCGCGGATGGAGGTCGCCAGCGCCTCGATATAGGCGGGGTCGTCATGCCAGGGCGGCGCGACGCGCAGGGTCGGCTGCCAGCGCATGGCGGCGAGGGCCTCGAAGGTCTTGTCGCAGACCGTGGCGCTCGTGGCCGCGGCATACTGGGGATAGAGCGGCGCCAGCAGCACCCGGTCGCAGCCCTGCTCCTGCAGGGCGGTCAGGCGCGAGGCGATGGAGGGATTGCCGTAGCGCATGGCCCAATCCACGATCACCTGCGCCCCGCCAGCGCCCAGCGCGCCCGCCTCGATCCGAGCGGCCAAGCCTTCCGCCTGAGCGCGGGTGATGGTCTTGAGCGGGCCTTCGTTGCGCTCATGGTTCCAGATGGAGGCGTAGTCGCGGCCCTTGCGCCCGGGCCTTGTGGTCAGGATGATGAGATTCAGCACCGGCCACCAGATCAGCCTCGAGGTCTCGATCACCCGCCGGTCCGAGAGGAATTCCTTGAGATAGCGGCGCACGGACCAGTAGTCGGTGGCGTCCGGCGTGCCCAGATTGACGAGCAGCACCCCGATCTTGCGGGCGGGCACGGGCGGATGGCCCTCGGGAAGGGGGCCAGTGGCGCGCATCGGGTCAGGCGTCAGGGCGAGCATGGGAGGTCCATAGCGGCGGAAGGCGTGGTCTAGTACATATACGCCCGATCTGGCTACCGGTTTGCTTCAGGAAATGCGACTGGTGATGATGATGCGAACACCACAAAGTGAACAGGACATTAGCATGACCATGCTTGACCGCCGCCGCGCCCTCAAGGCGGGCGTCGCCACTCTGGCCGCCCCCTTGATTGGGGCGGGCCTCGCGCAAGCCGCCGAACCCGTGCGCCTGACCTTCGTGCTGGTCAATGACATCTACAAGATGAACGAGGACGACGGCCGGGGCGGCCTGCCGCGCCTCGCCGCCGTGGTGAAGGCCGAGCGGGCGAAGAGCCCCAATGTCATCTTCGCCCATGCGGGCGACACCCTGAGCCCCAGCCTCATGTCGGGTTTCGACCAAGGGGCGCATATGATGGCGCTTTTCAATGATTTGCCGCCTGACGTCTTCGCACCCGGCAATCACGAGTTCGACTTCGGGCCAGAGATCTATCTCAGGCGCATGGGCGAGGCGCGCTTTCCCGTGCTCGCGGCAAATTTGCGCGACGCCAATGGCGCGATCCTGCCCCACCATGCCGATACGCTCATGCTGGAGCGGGGCGGGATCAAGATCGGCCTGGTCGGCGCGACGCTGGAGACCACGCCGCTCCTGTCCAACTCTGCGCCGCTCAAATTCATGGCCACCCTTGAGACCGTGGCCGCCGCTTCCCGCGCGCTGAAGCAGCAGGGGGCGGACATCACTGTGGCGGTGGTGCATGCGGACAAGGCCACCGGGCAGAAGCTGATGACGGCCCGCGCCGCCGACATCATCCTGTCTGGCCACAACCATGATCTGCATATCGACTTCGATGGCCGTGTCTCCCTGACGGAATCGGGGTCGGACGCGGATTATGTGGTCGCCGTGGATGTGGATGTGACCATCAAGGTCGAGGGTGGCGCCCGCAAGGCGTCCTGGTGGCCGAACTATCGCATCTTCGACACCAAGGACGTGACGCCCGATCCCGCCATGCTGTTGCGGGTGCGCGAATATGAAAAGCTCCTGAGCCAGGAGCTGGATGTGGAGGTCGCCACGCTGGGAACGCCGCTCGACAGCGCCAACAGGGTCGTGCGCGGCGGAGAGGCCGCCATTGGCGATCTCGTCGCCGACGCGATGCGCGCGCAGACGGGGGCGCAGATCGCCATCATCAATGGCGGCAGCATTCGCGGCAATCGCCAGTATGCGGCGGGCCACCGCCTGACGCGGCGCGACATTCTCACCGAATTGCCCTTCGGATCGAAGACCGTGCTCACCAGCGTCACCGGCGCGCAGGTGCGCGCGGCCCTCGAGAACGGCCTGTCACAGATCGGGGCGGGGCGTTTTCCGCAGGTCTCCGGCATGGTGGTCGTGGCCAACGCCAATGGGCCCGTGGGCGCGCGCGTGGTCTCCATCGAGGTCGATGGCAAGCCGTTGGACCCGGCGAAAAGCTACTCGCTGGCGACCTATGACTTCATGTTGCGGGGTGGTGACGGCTATGGGGCGCTCCGCGATCCCGCCGCCACGGAGGACTACGGCGACCGGCTCGTGGCCAATGATGTGATGGTCCATGCGCGCAAGCTGGGCGAGGTCTCCGCCCGCGTGGAAGGCCGCATCATTCTGCGCTGAGCAGCGGCCACAGATGATTCACGGGCCCATGCCCGTGGCCAACTTCGAGCCGAGACGCGCTACGCAGGGCCTGGGTGAGATAGGCCTTGGCGCGCTCCACCGCCTCTGGCAGGGCGGCGCCTTTGGCGAGTTCCGCCGCGATGGCGGAGGAGAGGGTGCAGCCGGTGCCATGGGTATTCGTGGTGGCGACGCGGGGCTGGGTGAAGATGTGTCGGCCCTGCGCGTCAAACAGCACGTCGCTGGCCTCTGCGCCCTCCATATGGCCGCCCTTGACCAGCACCGCGCGGGCGCCCTGGCTCATCATGGCCTGCGCCATGGCGGCGAGATCATCGAGGTCGCTGGGCTCGCCATGGCCGGTGAAGCGCATGGCTTCGGGAATGTTGGGCGTCACCACGGCGGCGAGCGGCATAAGGGCGCGGCGCATGGCTTCGATGACGTCAGGCGCGCCCAGACTGTCGCCGCTGGTGGCCACCAGCACCGGATCCAGCACGATATTGCGCGCCTCCTGGCGAGCCAGCGTCGCCGCCACCGCCTCCACGATGGCGCCTGAGCCCAGCATGCCGATCTTCACCGCGTCCACGCGGATATCATCGAAAATGGCGTCGATCTGTTTGGCGACGAAATTAGCATCGGGCAGGTGCACGCCGCTGACGCCGCGCGTGTTCTGGGCGGTCAGTGCGGTGATGGCGGCCATGCCATAGCAGCCCAAAGCCGCGAAGGTCTTCAGGTCAGCCTGAACGCCAGCGCCGCCCGAGGGGTCGGAGCCTGCGATGGAGAGGACATTGGGAATTTCCGCCATGCCTTGCGGCGTATCACGCAAGCGCGCGTTCGTCGACGATCAGCTTGCCATCGTCGGGCAGGGCGCCGAGCGGCACAATCTCCACGGCGCCTTCAAGGCCCGTCACGTCCTTCAGCGACGCGCCGAGTTCACTGACGAGGGCGGCGTTCTCACGCGGCGCCTCCGCGCGCAGCAGCAGCGCTTCCCGGGCGTTTTCATGGCGCAGGACCAGGCGCAGCCGTTGCACGGCGGCATGGCGCGCGCCAATGGCCAGAACCTGTGATGGCAAGAGCGTGCGGTCTGCGATCAGCGCAGCCTGATCAGCGCGGCCGAGCCAGCCCTTAATGCGGATATTGGTGCGCCCGCAAGGTGAAGCGCCTGGCATGATCATCGAGAGATCGCCGGTGGAGCAGCGCAACATCGGGCAATCCAGATTGAGGCGCGTCACCACGATTTCGCCAATTTGACCAGCGGCCACAGGCTCATTGGCGCCGGGGCGCACGATCTCGAGAATCAGGCCTTCGTTGACGACCATGCCGTCGTTGACGGCGCCGTGGGGGCCATCTGTTTCATAGGCGATCAGGCCGAGCGCAGAGGTGGCGTAGCCCTGTCGCAGACGCACGCCGCGCGCCTCGATGCTGGTGCGCAAATGCTGCGAAAGCGGCGCGCCGAAAACGAAGGCCTTCTTGATCGAGGAGACATCCTTGCGCAGCTCCGCCGCCTTTTGCAGCAGCAGATCAAGAAAAGCGGCCTTGCCGCAGAAGGCGTTGGGCTGCAGGGTCTCGATGGCGTCGAGTTGCCGCTCGATGGAAGCCGAGCCTGCTGGGATCACGGCGCAACCCAGCATCTGCGCGCCGCTCTCCACCATATGTCCGGCTGCGGAAAGATGATAGGAGAAGCTGTTCAGAATGACGTCGCCGCGGGTAAAGCCCGCCGCATGCATGCCGCGCGCACAGCCCCACCAATCCTTCGCGTGACCTTCGAGCACAAGGGGAAACATGCGGCGCAAAAGGCCCGGACGCGTGGCGTTGAAGCCGCCAAAGGGCGGATCAAGATCGCGCATGCGCTTCATGTCGTCGCCGCGCAAAACAGGAAATTGCGCAAGCTCCTCCTTGCCGCGGAATTCGGTGATTTTAGCGGCGCGGATCAAGCGGCGCAGCCCGGGCGCGCGCGGCTTGGCGACAGCGATGATCGTCTTGAGATCGCGATAGAGCGCGAGTTCCCGCGACTTGACTGCTCGCGTCTCAAGGCGATCCATAAAATCGGACATTTGAGCTCCCCCCCGGAGCGGCTCCAAACTCAGTCAGAGGCTATAAACACGAAACCCCGAGTCGAAATCAAGCTCTCGTCCGCGATCTTTCTCGCTTGTTGGGATTGAGACATTGATTGAAACAATCAATGGGTTACCCATGCATGTCGTTATCGTGATCAATGTAAGCGCATTTTTCCGGATGCGCTGAAGATGTGCGCTAAATGCTGCTTTGCAACGTCATGCCAGGGCAACTGTTGTGCTTGTGCAGCATCCTCACGCAGGCAGATCCAGAACGCCCGCGGTGCCATCTTCTGCGCCAAACACCAGCTTGCGGCCGTCTTCGTTCCAGGCGAGCGCGCTGATGGCGCCGCCCTTGGCGTCGCCGGTCTGGCGCACCAGCAATTCCGAGCCGTCGCTGAGGCGCGTCAGCAGCACCCAGCCGTCATCATAACCTGCGGCCAGCACAAGCGCGCGCGGATGGAAGGCGACGCGTGTGACGCGCGCCGGGCGCACGCCGCATTCGCGTGGGCCTTTGCCCATGGGCCCATCCTTGCTGTCGAAGGGCCAGATGATGCAGGCCTCGGCGCCTGACGTCGCCAGCCATTTGCCATCGCTGGACCATGAGAAGGAGCGCGTCTTCGACGGATAGCCGGTCATGCGCATGTCTTTGTGATCGGCGATGCGCCAGCCATGCAAAGCGTTTTCCTGCATGGCTGTGACCGCGAACCGACCATCGGGCGAAATCGTCACGTCGAGATGGGAGCCGCGCCAGGCGAGGCTCTCTGGCTCCGCCGCCGTATTGGGAAACCAAATGGAGACGCCGTTGTAATGGGCGAGCGCCAGGCGATAGCCCTTGGGCATGAAGCACAGGCCGCGAACGCCGCTGGGCGCGGTGAAGGTCTTTATTTCGCCTTTGGCGTCGCGGGCGCGCACGGTCTTGGCGGCGGTCCATGCGGTCGCGCCGTCATCGCGCAGGGCGAGAGCGTCGATCCACTTGCCCTTTTCGTCGCCAAGTTCCTTCACGGCGCCGTCCGCGCGCAGCTCCATCACGCGGCCATCATCGCCGCCTGTGACCAGACGACCATCCAGGCACTGCGCGGTCAGGATCGCGGCCTTCTCATGCATCTGGATGCGCCGCTCCGCGCCAATCTCCGCGAAGAGCGCTTCGCCATTGGCGAGAGCGAAAACGGGCGTGCGTCCCAGAAAACCGGCGCAGACGGCTTCGCCGTCGAGCGAAATGGGCGTGACATTCTGGGTGAGGGAGGTTTGCGTCTGGGCCATGGCTATGTTTGCGACAGGAACAGCGGATCAAGTTACGCGTCCCCGTCCTCCTCGTCAGGCGTTGGAAGATAATGCGACACGTTGAGTTCTATGCCTGCATCCACCAGCACGGCCAGAAATTCAAGCGGCCATGAGTAGGAAAAGGACTCGGTTTCCCGGTCTGCAAGCACGCCGAATTCGAGCGTGCAGCGCGCGGCGTGATGAGGTTCGCCAAAGGGCGTCCGCTCCGGGGCGAGCAGGCGCTCCAGCCTGGAGGATAGCCGCAGGCAGGCGTCGGTGACGGAAAGGCCGGTGTCTTTGGGCGAGAGATCATAGATGAAGGTCCGCGCGCCCTCGCGCCCCTCGTCGGCGCGCACTGGCTCATTGGGCAGGCGCGGCGCGGGGCCGGTCCAGCCCCGCACTTCGACGCGCAGCACGATGCCGAGCGCGACGGGCTCCATCAGGCTGCGCAGCTCTGCACGCCTTTGCGCAGCTCGTCTTCCTTCAGATTGCGGCCGATGAAGACCACCTTGGACTCGCGCCGCTCGCCGGGCTTCCACTCGCGCTGGGAGTCGCCGTCGAGGATCATGTGCACGCCCTGAAACACAAAGCGCTTCGGGTCATCCTTGAAGGCGAGGATGCCCTTGGAGCGCAGGATGTTCGGGCCTTCGCGCTGCACGAGATCATTGATCCAGGGCATGAACTTGTTGGGATCGAGATCGCCATCGAGGCGGATCGAAACCGACTGCATTTCCTCGTCGTGATAGACCTTCAGGTTGGAGCCGCCGTGATCATGGCCGTGGTGCCCATGGCCATGGTGGTCGTGGCCGTGATGGTGATGATGCCCGTGGTCATGGCCATGATGGGAATGGTCGTGATGGGGGTCGTCGCAATCTGGCCCGCAATCCAGAAAATCCGGCTCGATTTCGAGGATGCGCTCGAGGTCGAAGGCGTTGCGGCCCAGCACCGCGTCGAGCGGCACCTGGCAGCGCGTGGTCTTGTGCAGCTTGGCGTAGGGGTTGATGGCGCGGATGCGGCCCTCGACTTCGGCGAGTTCCGCTGCGTTCACAAGGTCGGTCTTGTTGAGGATGATCACATCGGCGAAGGCGATCTGGTTCTTGGCTTCGGGGGCGTCCTTCAGGCGGTCGCTCAGCCATTTGGCGTCAGCCACGGTCACCACGGCGTCAAGGCGCGAGCGCTCCTGCACGTCCTCGTCGACGAAGAAGGTTTGCGCGACGGGGGCGGGATCGGCGAGGCCCGTGGTCTCCACGATGATGGCGTCGAACTGGCCCTTGCGCTTCATCAGGCCTTCGACGATGCGGATGAG
>CANGTC010000050.1 GCA_947456505.1 Beijerinckiaceae bacterium | reverse complement strand
CATGGGGACGGCGAATTGCCATTGGGTGAAGGAGGCGCGCACCACATAGGGGGAGATGCGGGTGATGGCGGAGCCCGCCGCATTGGTGATGACGAGAGGCGTCTTGCCCTCGGCGGTCAGGGGGGCGACGGCGGCGGCGACGGGCGAGGCGACGATGCCGAACAGAAGCTGCACGCGTTCGCGGGTGATGAGTTCCTGGGCGACGCGCTTGCCGGTCTCGGGATTGGCGCCATCATCGCGGCGCACCAGTTCAAGCTTCACGCCTGGGGGAAGATTGGCCTGATGGGTCTTGATGTAGAGATCCATCCCCTTTTCCATTTCGTCGCCCTGTTGCGCGAGAAAGCCGGAATAGGAGTTGATGACGCCAATCTTGATCGTCTGTGCGCTGGCGGTCGCCGACACGGCCATTGCGGCCACGGCGCCGAGCAGGGTTGCCTGGATCGTTTTTCCCAACATGCCGGCTTCCTTCCTCTGAAAATCGCTTTCCTGCGACTGAAGCTGCGTATGGCGAGCCAAGCGCAGTTGGCGCGAAAATAGCCCAAGGCGGACGTCTTCGCCAGTGGGATCAACAGCAGCCCGGCTATGGCAGGCGAATTGGGGGCGCGACCCGGCCAAAGTCAGACCACAAGAAGCCCGCGGGTTGTCAAAAGCCTCCGCCCAAGCCAGATTACGCCGCAAGGACAGGCCAGCCGGGACATCCGGTGGAGGCCCGTAAGCCCCGCCGCGTTTTCGACTTCACTTTAAGTTGATAGGGCGGTCAGTGGGGCGAAATGGGGAGGATAAAGAATGTTTTCACGCCGGAATGTCGTCCATGGCGCAATCGCGGCGGCCTTGTCGCCGCTGTTTTCCGCGAGCGTCCGGGCGCTAGACTACCCGTCGCGCACGGTTCGCGTCATTCTGCCAGTGGCGGCGGGGGGCACGTCCGATGTTCTGACCCGGCTGACTGCGCGCCTTTTGCAAGAACGCCTTGGCCAAACCTTCCTCATCGAAAACCGGCCCGGGGCTGGCGGCAATCTGGCGGCGGATGCGGTCTACCGCGCGCCTGGGGACGGCTATTCCCTGCTGTCGATCTCCAAGGGCAATGTGCTGGCCAATCTGCTCTATGACAAACTCGACTTCGATTTCCTGCGCGACTTCACTCCCGTAGCGGGCATCGCCACCGGCAATCTCATGATGCTCATGCATCCCTCCGTTCCCGCGCGCACGTTCCCGGAATTTCTGGCCTATGCGAAGGCCAATCCCACGAAGATCAACTATTCGACCCCCGGCAATGGCAGCGACCCCCATCTCAGCTCGGAACTGCTGAAGATGATGACAGGCATCCAGATGACCCATGTGCCCTATCGCGGCGGCGCGATGGCTCTGACCGATCTGATCGCCGGGAACGTGCAAGTCATGTTCAGCAACCTGCCGGTGGGGGAATATATCAAGACTGGCAAACTAATCGCACTGGGAATCACATCCGACGAACGCAACAAGGAATTCCCGGAGATCGCGCCCATATCCCAGACCGTGCCTGGCTATGAGGTCGGCATCTGGTACGCCTATGTGGCGCGCAAGGATACGCCGCGCGAAATCGTCCAGGCGCTCAATAGCGCCATGGAAGTCGTTCTGACCGATCCTGGCGTCAAGGCGGGCATCGGCGTGGCCAATGCGGCTCCCCTGCCCCTGTCGATTGCGGATCTTGAAAAGCTGTTCCTCGCCGAACACGACAAATGGAGCAAGGTGATCAAGACCGCCAATATCAAGCCGGACTGAAGGCTTCAAAACCAGAAAGCATAATCCATGGCCAGAATGACGCCGCGCCGCATCGACATGCATCACCATTTCCTGCCGCGCGCCTATATGAAGGAAGAGCAGGAACGCAACGCCGCCTACAAGCACACCGGCGCCTCCCCGGAGCGGCTGCTCAGCTGGACGCCCGAACAGGCCATCGAGATGATGGACGAGCACTGCATCGCCTGCGCCATCGGCTCGGTCTCCACCCCCGGCGTCTGGTTCGGCGACATCAGAGCCGCGCGTCGCCTCTCGCGCGACTGGAACGAATGCGCCGCCCGCGCGGTACAGGATCACCCCACTCGCTTCGGCTTCTTCGCCGTCGTGGCGCCGCCCGACACGGAAGGCGCGTTGAAGGAGATCGAATATGCCCTCGACTCCCTGAAGGCCGATGGTATCGGCCTGCTCTCAAACTATGACGGCAAGGCGCTGGGCGATCCTTCCTTCATGCCAGTGTTCGAAGAGCTGAACCGACGCAAGGCCGTCGTCTATGTGCATCCCACCGCCCATCCCTGCACCTCCGGCCTCATTCCGGGCCTCGCGCCCCAGGGCATCGAGTTTCCGCTGGACACCACGCGCACCATCACCAGCCTGGTGCTGAATGGCGTGCTGGCGCGCTGCCCAAACATCAAGTTCATCTTCGCCCATGGCGGGGGCGTGCTGCCCTTTCTGGCCGCCCGCATCGATCATGTGGGCGGGCGCTACAAGCACTTCGCCGACAATAATCCCGATGGCATCGAGGCGACGCTGAAGCGGCTCTATTGCGACACCGCCTCCGCAGGCAGCGGGCCGCAACTGGCGGCCATGATGCACTTCTTCCCCGCCTCCCATATCCTCTATGGCAGCGACTATCCCTTCGTGGAGGGATCCCACAGCATCGACGAGCTCGACGCCTATCCGCTGAGTCTGGCCATGCGCACCGCCATTGATCGGGAGAATGCGCTGGCGCTCTTGCCGCGTTTGAAAGATCTGTGAATATGGGGGAACCATTTGACGTGGTGATCATGGAGGCCGACGCATGAAATACGAATTGTCCGGAACCGTCATGCAGACGGTCTCCATCGATCTTGCGCCCGGCGAGGTCGTCTATAGTCAGACCAACAGCATGTGCTGGATGAACGACTCCATCGAGATGAACACCCATACCGGCGGCGGGATCTTCTCGGGTCTCATGCGCAGTTTCGGTGGCGGCAGTTTCTTCATCACCGATTTCACCGCGCGCGGCGAGGGTCATGTGGCCTTCGCGCCGCGCTTTCCCGGCACGATCATGCCCGTGCCGCTGGCGGCGGGTCAGTCCCTCATCTGCCGCAAGGAGACCTTTCTCTGTGCGGAAAAATCCGTCACGCTGGAAGTGGCCTGGCAGAAGCGCCTGGGCGCCGGATTCTTCGGCGGCGAAGGCTTCATCCTGCAGAAAGTCACCGGCCCCGGCACGGTCTTCCTCGATTTGTCGGGCGAAGTGGTGGAGAAGGATCTGGCGCCGGGCGAGCGACTGCTGGTCCATGCGGGCCATGTGGGCGTGATGGACCCCACGGTGACCTTCGACATCCAGATGGTCAAAGGATTCAAGAACATTCTGTTCGGCGGCGAGGGACTGTTTCTGGCGACCCTTACCGGGCCGGGCCACGTAGCGCTGCAATCCATGCCGATCATGAACCTCGCCGAGGAGATCGGCCGCTACCTGCCCGGCCGCGCCGAGGCGAGCAATTCGGGCTCGGTTGGCGGCGCGGCCGCCGCCGTAACCGTTGGCGGCATTTTAGGCGGGCTGTTTGGCGGCGGCTCGAGCGACGACAACAGCGCCTGAAACCCCGCATGTGAACAAGGGGCG
Source organism: Beijerinckiaceae bacterium (assembly GCA_947456505.1). GTDB lineage: Bacteria > Pseudomonadota > Alphaproteobacteria > Rhizobiales > Beijerinckiaceae > Terripilifer. The sequence goes on along the minus strand of CANGTC010000050.1, from coordinate 17,162 downwards.
CGGCCACGAGAGGACCGCGCTATCCTGTCTCAAGCCTGTTTCGCGGCCTGGATGGCGCGCCAGACGCGCTGGGGCGTCAGCGGCATTTCCACATGGCGCACGCCCAGTTCCGCCAGCGCATCCACGACCGCGTTGACCGTAGCGCCCAGGGCCGGCGTGGTGCCGCCCTCGCCACCGGGACGAATGCCATAGCGATGGCTGGTGGCGGGAACCTCCACAAGCTCGGTCGTGTAGGATGGCATGTCCGAGGCGCGCGGCATGGCGTAGTCCATGAAGGTCGCCGACAGCATCTGCCCGCTGGCGTCGAACTGTGTATGTTCGAGCAGCGCCTGCCCAGCCCCCTGCGCCACAGCGCCATGGGTCTGGCCATGGAGGATCATGGGATTGACCGCGAGCCCCACGTCATCGACGCCGAACCAATCCACGATCTTCACCTCACCCGTGTCAGGATCGACCTCGACCTCGCAGATATGGGTGCCCGAGGGAAAGGCGCCGACCTTCACCGTATAATCGCCGGTTCCATCGAGCTTGCCCTTCAGATTTTCGGGCAGGTCTTCCCGGGTCGCCGCCGCCTTCGCCACATCGAAGATGCCGACGCTGAGATTGGTGCCCTTGACGCTGAAGGTCCCCTTGGCGAATTCGATGTCGCCTCGGCCCGCTTCCAGCAGATGGGCGGCGATGTCCTTGCCCTTCTCGATGATCTCGTCGGCGGCGATGCCCATGGCGAGACTCGCGATGCGCATGGAGCGGCCCGAATGGGAGCCACCGCCCGCGCTCACCCGGTGCGTGTCATGGGCCACATAGTCCACGGTCTCGAAGGGCACGCCCAGCCAGGTGTTGAGCAACTGGGCGAAGCTGGTCTCATGGCCCTGCCCGCTGTTCATGGTGCCCAGCACCAGTTCCGTGCGGCCTTCGGGCTGGATGGTGACCTCGGCGCGCTCGCGCGGGGCGCCGCCTGCGCCCTCGATGTAATTGGCGAGGCCCAGACCCCGCAGCTTGCCGCGCGCTTTGGCCTCCGCCCGGCGCTTGGCGAAATTATCCCAATCCGCCAGCTTCAGGGCCGCGTCCATGACCCGCTCATATTCGCCATTGTCATAGGTGATGCCCACCGCATTGGTGAAGGGCATGATCTCCGGCTTGATGAAATTGCGACGGCGCAATTCGATGGGGTCGAAACCATGGAGATCAGCGGCGAGATCGACGAGGCGCTCGATCACATAGATCGCCTCGGGACGACCCGCGCTGCGATAGGGCGTGGTGGGCACCGTATTGGTCAGCACCGCGCAGCCCCTGAAATGCACGGCGGGGATCTCATAGACCCCCTGCATGATGCCCAGCCCCTTGCGCAGGGGCGTGAAATGGGTGGCGTAGGCGCCGATGTTGCTCAGGTTCGTCCCGCGCACCGCGAGGAACTTGCCGTCCTTGTCGAGGGCCAGCTCCACATTCACGTCGAGGTCGCGGCCCTGATAGTCCGTGAGGAAGCTTTCCTGCCGCTCGCCGACCCATTTCACGGGCCGCCCCACCTGCCGGGCGGCCCAGGGAACCAGAGCGTATTCTGGGAAGAAGGTGTTGCGGGTGCCGAAATTGCCACCCATGTCGCCGCACCAGGCGCGCGTTTTCTCATAGGGATGATCGAGGGTGCCCGCGAGCTGGGCGCGCTCACGCACGACGCCCGATCCGGTGCCCGCATGCACCGAGAAAGTGTCGGTCTCCCCGTCATATTCGCCGATGGCGCCGCGCGGCTCCATGGGACTGCCCGTGACGCGCTGGATCCAGGTGTGCAGCTTCACCACATGGGCCGCCTTGGCGAAGGCGGCGTCGGTGGCGGCCTTGTCGCCCACTTCCGCATCCAGCGACACATTGGTGGGGCAGTTCGGCCACAGGCGCTGGGCGCCCGGTCGAATGGCGTCCACGGAATTCACGATGGCGGGCAGCGGCTCGTAGGCGATCTCCACCAACTCCACCGCATCGCGCGCCTGGGTCTGGGTCTCGGCGATCACCATGACGACCGCCTCGCCCACGAAATGGACGATCTTCGAGGGCATGGCCTCATGCTCGGTCAGATAGACCTCATCGCGCAGGCGCAGCGTCACATCCGGCGGGCCTTCCCAGCCGGGATTGTGCGGAATGGGCTGGCAACCCGCAGCCACCAGATCCGCCCCCGTATAGACCCCCAGAACGCCAGGCGCCGCCCTGGCTGCGGAGACGTCGATGGACTGGATCCGCGCATGGGCGTGGGGCGAACGCAGGAAGGCGGCGTGGGCGAGATTTTCGGGGAACTGATCGGAGCCATATTTGCCGCGCCCGCGTACGAACCGCAAATCCTCCTTGCGCAGCACCGGATCGCCAATGCCGCCCATTTCCACCACCGCGCTCACCATGTCGTTTCTCCCGTCGTCGAGCGCCGCGCCGAATCCTCCTCAGGGGAGAATCGCCGCCAGGGCGCCACCTGTTTGCGAGCAAAGGCGAATTTCCCCGATAAAGGCCGCCTCGCCCTGTTCTGACTGTCGCAAAAAAGAATCCGCCCCCAGAAGAGCGCCGCAAAGATGTTAAATCAAGTTGAAGCTTTGAGCCAGCGACGAGGCGACCGGGGAGCGCTGGTGCGCGGGGCGGACGATTGCCCATTGCGCTGATCGGCTGATCGTCCATCCTCGCGCATCCGCCAGCCCGCGCGGCGGCGCGAGAGACGACGGCTCGGGGATCAGAGACCCGTGAGAGCCGACATGCCCAACAAGCCGTCGAAACCGCGCGAAGCAACCCACACAAAAGATGAGCCAGGCGATTTCGCTTCATGGCGATCAGCTTAAGCTTTTCCTTGGGGGCGGCCGAGGTCATGCGGCCCGCCTTGTTCCGCGCAGGGGCATGATCTACTTTCGCTTTGCTTGATATGCACTTGGTGGGCGGAAAGATGCGGCGATTGTTGAAGCTTGGAGCGGCGTTTTTTGGCGGGCTGTTGTGGGCCTTGCCCGCGCAGGCGCAATATCCTGACCACACGATCAAACTGGTGGTGCCCTTCCCTCCCGGCGGCGGCGTCGATCTGGTTGCGCGCCTCGTTGGTCAGGGTCTCTCAGAAGCGCTGGGCCAGCCTGTCATCATCGAGAACAAGCCAGGTGGCGGCACCTTGATGGGGACGGATTATGTCGCCAAGAGCGCGCCCGATGGCTACACTTTGGTGCTGGCCTCCTTCGCCCATGCGGTGAACCCGAGCCTGCAAGCCAAAATGCCCTATGACACCGCCAGAGCCTTCCAGCCGATTGGCCTGATCGGGCGCTCTTACAACGTGCTCGTCACCTCGCCGAAGTCGAAACTCAAGACGGTCGATGACATCCTCAAGGCGAGCAAGGAGAAGCCGGGCTCGCTGACCTATGCGTCGCAGGGAATCGGCACCTCGGCTCACCTGGCTGGCGAACTCTTCAAGAACCTTGGCGGCGTCGATATTGTTCATGTGCCCTATCGCGGCGTCGCGCAGGCCCTGCAAGATGTGCTCGGCGAACAGGTCGACATGATGTGGCCGACCTCAGCAGCCGCAACCGCGCTGATCAATGGCGGCCAGTTCCATGCGGTGGCCAGCACCGCGCCCGCCGGCAAGTCACCCCTGCCCGGGGTGAGCACCATCGCCGAACAGGGTCTGCCGGGTTATGTGGTGGATGGCTGGTACGGTGTTTATGCGCCCGCAGGCACGCCGCGCGACATCGCCATGAAACTGAACGCGACGCTCAACGCCGTCGTGCAGAAAGCGGAGTTCCAACGGCGCGTCGAACCCGAAGGCCTGATCGTGACCCCCGGCGCGCCAGAAGCCTTCGACGCCTTCGTGCAAGGCGAAGTGGTCCGCTGGAACAAGATCGTGGTGGAGAACAAGATCACCATGAACTGAGCCGGAACACGGCGACCGGCCAGCGCCGGAACACATTGGGAATGCCGGGGAACGCGAGGCTGCTTTTTGGCGGAAGGGGTGGGATTCGAACCCACGGTGGGCTTTCACCCACGGCGGTTTTCAAGACCGCTGCCTTAAACCACTCGGCCACCCTTCCAATGCTCTGCTTCTAAGGCCGGGGCGCGGGGCGCGTCAACTGCGGGGCAGGGGGCTTGCGCAGGGGCCTCAGAAGAAAAACGCTCCCCGCCGTAGCGCGATTCTCATCGCGATACGCCGGGGAGCGTTCAATCCTTGCTTAAACCGTCTCCTTCGCCCGCTCGGCGCGCTTGCGCTCGTTGGGGTCGAGGTGGGTCTTGCGCAGGCGGATGGACTTTGGCGTGACTTCCACGCGCTCGTCGTCCTCGATATAGGCCAGCGCCTTTTCCAGGGTCATGCGGATCGGCGGGGTGAGGCGCACGGCCTCGTCCTTGCTCTGGGTGCGGATGTTGGTGAGCTGCTTGCCCTTGAGCACGTTGATCTCGAGGTCGTTCTCGCGGGTATGTTCGCCAACGATCATGCCGCGATAGACCTTCCAGCCCGGCTCGATCATCATGGGGCCGCGATCTTCCAGCTTCCACATGGCGTAGGCGACGGCCTCGCCCTGCTCGTTGGAGATCAGCACGCCGTTGCGACGGCCCTGGATCTCGCCGCGATGGGGCGCATATTCGTGGAACAGGCGGTTCATGATGGCCGTGCCCTTGGTGTCCGTCAGCAACTCGCCCTGATAGCCGATAAGACCACGGGTGGGGCTGTGGAAGACCAGACGCAGGCGGTTGCCGCCGGAGGGGCGCATCTCCAGCATCTCGGCCTTGCGCTCGGCCATCTTCTGCACGACGACGCCCGAATGTTCCTCATCCACGTCGATGACGACTTCCTCGATGGGCTCCATCAGGTTGCCCTCTTCGTCGCGCTGGAACACCACGCGCGGTCGGGAGATCGAAAGCTCAAAACCCTCGCGGCGCATGGTCTCGATGAGGATGCCCAGCTGCAATTCGCCGCGTCCCGATACGATGAAGGATTCGCCGGTCGGCGAGTCTTCCACGCGCAAGGCCACATTGCCTTCGGCCTCCTTGTAGAGGCGGGCGCGGATCATGCGGCTCGTCACCTTGTCGCCCTCGGTGCCCGCCAGCGGGCTGTCATTGACCATGAAGGTCATGGAGAGGGTCGGGGGATCGATGGGCTGAGCCTGCAGGGGCACGCTCACGTCTAGGGCGCAGAGGGTGTCGGCCACGTTGAACTTCTCGAGGCCCGCGATGGCGACGATGTCGCCGGCTTCCGCTTCGTCAATCGGCTGGCGCTCGATGCCGCGGAAGGCGAGGATCTTGGACACGCGGCCCTGCTCGACCACCTTGCCCGTGCGGTCCAGCACCTTCACAGGCTGATTCGGCTTGATGGAGCCAGCGAAGACGCGGCCCGTGACCATGCGGCCGAGATAGGGGTTGGCTTCCAGCAAGGTGCCGAGCAGGCGGAAAGAGCCTTCCTCGATCTTGGGCTCGGGCACATAGCGCAGCACGAGATCGAACAGGGCGGCCATACCCTGATCCTGCGAGCCATCGGGCGAATCGGACATCCATCCCTGTTTGGCGGAGCCGTAGATGATGGGGAAGTCGAGCTGCTCGTCGGTTGCGTCGAGGGCGGCGAAGAGGTCGAACACCTCGTTGACCACTTCGGTCACCCGGGCGTCGGGACGGTCCACCTTGTTGATGCAGACGATGGGCTTGAGGCCGATCTTGAGGGCCTTGCCGACCACGAATTTGGTCTGGGGCATGGGGCCTTCGGCCGCGTCCACCAGCACGATGGCGCTATCGACCATGGACAGGATGCGCTCCACCTCGCCGCCGAAATCGGCGTGGCCAGGGGTGTCGACGATGTTGACTCGCACATCCTTCCACACGACCGAGGTCGCCTTTGCCAGAATGGTGATGCCGCGCTCCTTTTCCAGATCGTTGGAATCCATCACGCGCTCCACGACGCGCTGGTTGTCGCGGAAAGCGCCGGACTGCTGGAGGAGGCGGTCGACAAGGGTGGTCTTGCCGTGATCGACGTGCGCGATGATCGCGATATTGCGGAGCTTCATCTGGGTCTCTTGGCTGCGGCGGCCCGTCACCAGACGAGCGGCAAAGCGTAGTCCTGCCCCGTCCTCATGACGGATGCGCGACAGACGCGGTGAAAAGGAAAACGCCGGGACTTTCCCCGGATTGCTGCGGTGCCATACAGCATAAAAGAAGATTTGGGAATGGGGGGCGGCTAACGCAATGCCGGGCAGAACTCAACCCGCCAGAATCCTTGGGGTTTCAAACCGCACCGTCGGGTCGCCCGCCTCGATCTGGCGGCGCCGGTCGCGGATGGCGAGCCGCACCTGGTCGATGGCCAGCCCCAGCGCGGTGACGCGATGGGTGTCGAGGTGGCGCAGGGAGCCCGCCTCCAGCGCCTGCCCCAGAACCGTGTCGGCCTCACGCTCCAATTCGTCGAGGCGGGCTGATGAGGTCGCCTCCCGCGCGGTCGCCAGATGCTCCAGCAGGAGCTGCATCAGTTCTTCGGAGCGGGCGTGGTTGGCGGCGGTCAGGCGACTGGCCAAGGCGGCGGCGGCGGAGGCCAGCACGGACAGCAGCATAGCGCCGATATATATGAAATCACTGTATTTATCGAGAAATGTCTCTTCCTCGCCATCCAGATAGGCGGCGGCGCCGGGATGTACGGGCAGGGTCGCGCCCTTGTCGGTCGAGGGCGCCTCCATGCGATTGGCCTGGGGCGCGGACGCGGCGATCAGGGGCCGGGTGGCGAAGAGAATGCGCACCATTTCTCCCACGGTTCCATCGGAGACCTTGGCGCGGGCCACCAGCCTTGTGCTGACGCCGATGGTCTGAATGTCCCGCAGGGGGCGGGGGGTGGCGCCGCCAAAGGCGCCGCGCGGCACCTCCACAGGCTCGAAGACCGGGGCGCGTTGGGCGATCGCCTTGCCCTCCAGCACCGGCACGAATTCGGCAGGGCCCTGCCCGGCGGCGGCGACGGCGGAGAGGATGTCGTTGAGCTGGTTGGTCGAGGGCTCGCCCACCGCGAACAGCGCATCAATCCGGCGGTCGGCGAAGGCCTGGGGCAATTCGTCCGCCGTGAGCGTGACCTTGCGGGTTCCCGCGCCCGCATCGTAATGGGCGAGCAGGAGATCCACCAGCCGCGCATTGGCCTCCGCGCCCGGACGCGGCACCAGCACGCCAATGCTGCGACCCCTGAGATCGGCGATCTGGGATACGCCTGAGTCCACCGGCGCGAGGATCACCACGGGGCTGCGATGCAAAATGGCGACGGTCTGACCCTGCCGGGGCATGTCGATGTCGGTGCGCACCACTGCGAAATCGGTTGAGCCATCGTCGATGGCGGCGGCGCTGACGCTGGCGCTTTCAACCGGAACCACCCGCAGGCGCAGGGTCTCGCGCTCCCGCGACATCACGCCAGCGACGGCTGACATGAGCTGAAGATCAGGCGTGTCGCGCGCCACCGTCACGCGCACCACGGTCGGCCGCTCGAAATACCAGGCCGAGAGCGCGACGACCGCCACCAGCGCAAGCACGACTGCGACCAGAGCCAAGAGATGTCGGCGCATTCAGCCTCCAGGCGCCGCCCCGCACAGGGGCGCGCGCTGTAGTTAGGATTCCGGAGGCCGCCTGTGAGTTCCCTGAAGCCTCAGCGCCCGGTCTTGCGGTCGCGTTTGCCGAGGGTGCGCAGGCGCAGGGCGTTCAGCTTGATGAAGCCTGCGGCGTCGCGATGGTCATAGGCCACCGCGCCCTCTTCGAAGGTCACGAGGTCCTGATCATAGAGCGAATAGGGAGACTGGCGGCCCACCACGCGCACATTGCCCTTGTAGAGCTTGAGCCGCACGCGACCGGTCACCAGCTCCTGGCTGCGGTCGATGAGGGCCTGCAGCATCTCGCGCTCCGGCGAAAACCAGAAGCCGTTGTAGATGAGCTCCGCGTATTTCGGCATCAGCTCATCCTTGAGATGGGCCGCGCCGCGATCCAGCGTGATGGACTCGATGCCCCGATGGGCCTGCAGCAAGATGGTGCCGCCGGGGGTCTCATAGACGCCGCGCGACTTCATGCCCACGAAACGGTTCTCGACGAGGTCGAGGCGCCCAACGCCATTGGCCTTGCCGAGTTCATTGAGCTTGGTGAGCAGGGTGGCGGGGGACATTTTCACGCCATCGATGGCGACCGCATCGCCCTTTTCGAAGTCGATCATGATTTCGGTGACCACATCGGGCGCGTCTTCCGGCGAGATGGTGCGCATGTGCACATATTCCGGCGGCTCCACCCAGGGATCCTCCAGAACCTTGCCCTCGGAGGAGGAGTGCAGCAGGTTCGCGTCCACCGAGAAGGGCGCCTCGCCGCGCTTGTCCTTGGCGATGGGGATCTGGTGCTCTTCGGCGAAGGCGATGAGCTGCTCGCGGCTCTTGAAGTCCCATTCGCGCCAGGGGGCGATGACCTTGATCTCGGGCTCGAGGGCATAATAGCCCAGCTCGAAGCGCACCTGATCGTTGCCCTTGCCGGTGGCGCCGTGGGAGACCGCGTCCGCGCCCACCTTGCGGGCGATCTCGATCTGCTTCTTGGCGATCAGCGGGCGGGCGATGGAGGTGCCGAGCAGGTAGAGCCCCTCATATTGGGCGTTGGCGCGGAACATGGGGAAGACGTAGTCGCGGACGAATTCCTCGCGCAGGTCCTCGATGAAGATGTGCTCGGGCTTGATGCCCAGCAACTCGGCCTTCTTGCGGGCGGGCTCCAGCTCCTCGCCCTGACCGAGGTCGGCGGTGAAGGTCACGACCTCGCAGCCATAGGTGGTCTGGAGCCACTTGAGGATGATGGATGTGTCGAGGCCGCCGGAATAGGCGAGGACGACGCGCTTGATGTCTTTCTGGGCCATAGATCGGAACTCGTCAGTACGGGCCGGAGGCGGCCACGGTCGGCCGGGACTATAGATACGGATCGTCGCCGCGCAAGCCTTGCTTGTCGGGCTTGATCAGGATCTTGCGCAGGAAGGCCACGAGAATGAGGGTGAAAAGCCCCGCAAAGAGCGCATCGGAGGGAAAATGCCCCCCGAAGGCCACCCGCAGCGCCCCGGTTGTCAGCCCCAAGCCCAGCGCCAGGGCCACGGCTGGGAGACGCAGGGGCGCTGGCGCCAGGCTGGCGGGGGCGACAAGCCAGAAGGCGCCGGAGGTTTCGCCCGAGACGAAGGAACAGTTCTTCGGGCAGGCGCCATCGGTCTTGTACCAGGGGCGGAATTCCAGCGGGCCGCCGAATTCCTGCACCTGCAGGGGCCGGGGCCTGCCCCAATTGTCCTTCAGGATCACATTGACAAGCAGGCCGGGCCCAAGGGCGAGGCCGAGCGCGAGGAAAAGCAGGCTGCGCCCGCGCGGCTGCATGGCCTCCGGCCAAGGCAAACCAAACCACCCCGCCAGCCAGCCGAGAATCCAGGCCAGAAAGAAGAGGCCCATGACGATGACCGGGAGGAAATAGAGGACGCCGCGCAACCCCCTCAACCCATGCCCATCGCCTGCAAAACTGCCAGATCCATGAAAAAAGGCGGAGCCCATGAGATCCAGCTCCGGCCACAAGGCGAAGACGGCTCCCGTCAGCAAGGTCAGAGCAAGCAAAGTGATCAGGGACAGACGCAAGACATACCTCCAGCCCCTTCTCTAGCGGAGAGGCGCCCGGGGCGAAAGCGCGCGCATGACTGAGGGAACGCGCGATCCCTCGTCAGCGCCGGCCAGCGCTGGTAGACTGCCTCCATGATCATGGCCCCCACCCTCTCCTCCGACGAGATCGAACGCTACGCCCGCCACATCGTCCTGCATGGGGTGGGCGGGCCTGGCCAGCAGAAACTCAAGGCGGCCCGGGTGCTGGTGATCGGCGCGGGCGGGCTGGGCTCCCCGCTGATTCAATATCTGGCGGCGGCTGGCGTCGGCGAGATCGGCGTGGTGGATGACGACACGGTTTCGCTCTCCAACCTGCAACGGCAGGTGCTGCACAGCACCGCCGACATCGGTCGGTTGAAGGTGGAGAGCGCCCGGGACGCGGTCGCGCGCCTCAACCCCCATGTGACCTTGACCATGCATCCCCTGCGGATCGATCCCGACAACGCCCGCGAACTGGTGCGCGCCTATGACCTCGTGGCCGACGGCTCCGACAATTTCGCCACGCGCTACGTGGTCTCCGACGCCTGCTTTTACGAATCCCGTCCGCTGGTGACCGCCGCCGTGGGCGCCTATGACGCCTCGCTCACCACCCTGCGCCCCTATGAACGTGACGCGCAGGGCCGCCCCAACCCCACCTATCGCTGCCTCTTCCCCGAAGCCCCCCCTGCCGGCGCCGTCCCCGCCTGCGCGGAAGCGGGCGTGCTGGGCGCGCTCACCGGCGTCGTCGGCTCCATGATGGCGCTGGAGGTGCTGCGCGAACTCACAGGCTTCGGCGAGACGCTGGTCGGCCGCCTGCTGCTGATGGACACCCGCGCCATGCGCTTTGAGACCCTGACCTATGGGTGGGACCCCGGAAACCCGCTGAATGGGGAGCAGGAGGGGAACGGTTGATGCGCCAAGCCTGCTGGTCTATCAATTGACGCCCAACGTTAACCCCCGGGAGGGAACATGTCGCTTCATTCAATCTCGATCCCCGTCTTCGTGCAGATCCTCAACAGCTCGCTGCAGGTCCTTGACAAGACCATCGCCCATTGCGCCGCCAAGAAGATCGATCAGGCCAACCTGCTCAGCGATCGCCTCTACCCCGACATGTTCCCGCTGGTGCGCCAGTTCCAGGCCATCGCGGACCATGCCTCGGGCGCCAGCTTGCGCCTCGCGGGCAAGGATGCGCCGATCCCGCCGCGTGAAGAGACCACCTTCGAAGCGCTGAAGCAGCGCCTCGTCAACGCCCTCGCCGCCGTGGAATCCGTCTCCGCCGCCGATGTGGACGCCCATGCGAGCCAGGACATCACCTTCCCCATGGGGCCCCGTCAGGTCACCATGCGCGGTCACGAATATCTCTTGCATTTCGCAATGCCGAACTTCTATTTCCACGCCACCACCGCTTACAACATCCTGCGCCATCGCGGCGTGGAGATCGGCAAGCGTGACTTCCTCGGCGTCATGCCGGGCTTCCCCAAGGCCTGACGTCCGTTCAAAGAGAGAAAGAGACATCGCATGAGCATTCGTCGCATCGGCGCAGGCGCCCGCATGAGCAAGGCCGTCGTCCATGGCGCCACCGTCTATCTGGCGGGCCAGGTCGCGGATAAATCCAAGGGCGCGAGCGTCGCCGAGCAAACCAAGGAGATCGTCGGCATCATCGACGAGCTCTTGAAGGAGGCGGGCTCCGACAAGACGAAGATCCTCTCCGCGACGATCTATCTCTCGGATATCTCGACCTTCGCCCAGATGAACTCGGTCTGGGACACCTGGGTGGTCGCAGGCCATACCCCCGCCCGCGCCACGGTCGAGGCCAAGCTGGCTGCGCCCGAATATACGGTCGAGATCGCGGTCATCGCCGCGATCTGATGGGTTGATCGGGAAAAATGAAGGGCCAGCCGCGTGCTGGCCCTTTTTGCGTCAGCCCTCGATGATCCCCTGCACTTGACCCATGAAATCTCGCTTGGCCAGCGGCAATCCGCTGTGGCGCAGGAGATCATAGGCGGTCGTGGCGTGGAAGAAGAGGTGCGGCAACGAATAGTGCAGCACAAAATCGCGCCCCGTCATGCGCCGCGTTCCGCCTCCCGCCGGAAAGGACAGGACCTTGTCGGCGGCGGCGTCGATCACGGCCCGGTCGAAGGATTGGGCATAGGCGAGCGCCCGCTCCAGACGGGCCTTCAGGTCCTCAAGGCTCTTTTCATCATCCGCCGGCTTGTCGACGCTCACGCCCGCCAGCATGGCCGGAATGCTCTCCGCCCAGCGGGCGACCATGCGCACCTGCTTGTCAAAGGGATACATGTCCGGGAAAAACCGGGCGGTGAGATAGGCCTGCTGGTCGTATTTCGAGGCGGCGCAATGGGCGATGGCCTTGTCGATGACGCCTGTGAGGCCAGAAATGGTCTGCGCGATGACGTCGAGCGACGCCTGCGAGAGTGAAATGGACATGCTGATCCTCCCCGCCCCCAAGGGGCTTTTGCTGCAAGTGCTTGCGCACAATCCCATGTTCACCGCGCTTGCGGAAGCCGCCTGATGGACCTAGAGGTGTTTCAGGCGGGCGCGGCCCGCATCTGAAACGCGGGAGGCGACATGAGCACGCATGACGAGATCAAGCAGAAGATGATCATGGCTGGCAAGATCCTCGTGGCCGAAGGCCAGGATGATTTCACCCGCGGCCACATATCCTTCCGCCTGCCCGACAATCCCGGCCTGTTCTTCATGAAGCCCCACAGCATCGGCCTCGACGAGATCACGATGGAGAATATTCTCACCATCGACCTCGAGGGCAACGTGGTCGCGGGCAAGGCCAAGCGCCATTCGGAAGTCTATATCCATTCCGAGATCCTGAAGGCGCGGCCCGATCTGAATTGCGTGCTGCACACGCATCCCACCTATTCCACCGCCTTCTCCGCCATGGGCCGCCCCATGCGCGCCTATAGCCAGCCTGCCGCGCTGTTCTACAACGCCATCGGCGTCTATACGGACACCATCAACCTCATTCGCGACCACGCCATGGGCCACGGCGTCGCGAAGGCTCTGGGTCCCCATCGCACGGTGCTGCTCAAGAACCATGGCGTGGTGATGACAGGCGTCTCCATCGAAGAGACCATCATCAGCGTGATCATGCTGGAGAACGCCGCGCAGGTGCAGATGATCGTGGAAGCCGCCGGCGCCGCCGCCCCCGAGTTCCCGCTCGAGGATATCATGAAGCTGCAGCACGACATCAGCCGTCCCGAGCAGTTCATCGTGAACTTCGATTATCTGGCGCGCCGGGTGAAGCGCCGCGAGGGCTGAGAGGCCCTAGACGCCTTTGAAGTCGGGCCGACGCTTCTCCATGAAGGCGCGTCGGCCTTCCACATAATCGGCGCTTTCAAGGCAAGCGTTGGCCAGCGCCGCGCAAAGCGCCGCATCCGGCGGGCGCGCGGGGTCCGCATATTCATCGACCATGCGCTTGGAGGCCACGACCGAGAGCGGGGCATTCTGCGCGATCACCGCGACATAGGCCGCCACATCCGCATCAAAGGTCTTGGGCGGCGCCACCTGATGCACCAGCCCCATGGCCAGCGCCTCCTGCGCGCTGTAGCGCCGGGCGGTGATGAGGATCTCCTTCACCCGCGCTGCGCCCACGATCTGCACCAGCCAGGAGATGAAATCGGGCCGATAGGCGATGCCCAGCCGCGCGGCGGGCACGGAAAAGGTGGCGTCCTGCGCCGCAAAGCGCAGATCGCAGGCCGCCGCCAGGCCCATCCCCGCGCCAAAGCAGAAGCCGTTGATCCGGGCCAGGGTCGGCTTGGGGAAGGCCCGCAGCCGCGCGAACATGCCGGACGAGATCGCCTCATAGCGGGCGATGGCCTCGGGCTGCGAGCGCAGGGCCTCGAATTCCGAAATATCCGCGCCCGAAACGAAAGAGGCTCCCGCGCCGCGCACCACCAGCAGCCGCACGCGCGCATCGTCCGCGAAGGCCTCGATGAGGGCTGTCGCCTCCTGCGACATGGCGAGAGTGATGGCGTTCAGCCGGGCAGGATTGTCGAAGACCAGCTCCGCCACCCCATCCCGCACCTCGCCGATGACGCGCGGAGCGCTCACGCCACGCCGTCCATGATGATGATCTGGCCAGTGGAGGCCTGTTTGCGGAAGACCGAGGCCGCCTGATATTCGGGGGAATTGTAGCAATCGAGCGCCGCTTGATAGGAGGGGAACTCGATGATGATGTTGCGCGCGGGGATCTGACCCTCCGGCGCCGTATATTGCCCGCCCCGCGCCAGAAACTTCGCCCCGAAGCGCGCGAAGGGCTCGGCGGCGCCCGCCAGATAGGTCTTGTAGACCTCCATGTCGTGAACGTCGTTATGCGCGATCCAGTAACCCTTGGTCATCCTTGCCTCCGTTTCGCCCTGATCACGTCATTCTAGCTTCACAGTTGGCTTTCATCATCCCCTCAATCGCCTGATGATGCGTTTGAACGGCGTTTTTCGTTCAAGCATCGGGCGGCCAAACGCCGGGCCGGAGGTACGCCCGGCGTTTTCCTTTGAGGGGCGGGATTAATTGCCGACTGCGCCTGCGATCAGGAAGGCGACCGCCGCGCCGATCAGACACAGAATCAAGATGGTGAACTCTTGCCCACGATTGCCCTCAGCCATATCATGCTCCTTAAGCCGTGCTTGAGTTAAAATATAACGGCGAATACGTCTATTTTCTCACTTTGGCCGACGCTCGCCATGACTGACATCAAAGCGAGTTATATAATAATTTAGACAGTCTATTTCTAAATTCAACCGCCACACGCTGCTTAAATTTCACGTATGCAGCTTAAAATGATAACAATATTGTTATTTTGCAATCCAACTCAACACTGAGATCGTATAATTAAATATAATCGTTCGAATAAGTTATAAGTCTGGAAATCTAATCAGCACAGACAGGAGATTACTTTGGCTGGAAGCCCTATAGCGCTCGAAGATACAAAGGAAGTACTGCTGTTCCTCGCTACGGCGGGCGTCGTCGTGCCTCTGTTCAGGCGGCTTAAGGTCAGCCCGGTCATCGGCTTTCTCGGGGCGGGGCTCTTGCTGGGCCCCCATGGGCTCGGGGGATTCTCGGACCATCCCTGGCTGGACTTTTTCCAGTTGGAAAACACCCAGCGCATCGCCCAGATCGCCGAATTCGGCGTCGTGTTCCTGCTGTTCATGATCGGGCTCGAGCTCTCCTATGAACGCCTGATGCGCTTGCGGCGGCTGGTCTTTGGCCTTGGCGCGGGCCAGGTCTTGCTGAGCACCGTGGTGCTGGGAGAAATCGCCGCCCTGATCTTCGGCCTGCCTCAGGGCGCGGCGTTGGTGGTGGGCGGGGCGCTGGCCCTGTCCTCGACGGCCATCGTGATTCCCGTGCTGGCGGAGCGACGGCGTCTGTCCACCACCGCCGGGCGCGCGGCCTTTGCGGTGCTGCTGTTCCAGGACCTCATGGTGGCGCCCCTGCTCTTCGCGGTCTCCATGGCGGGCGAGCGAGGCGGGGGCTCGGGCGCGGACATGCTCTACGCCATTCTGCCTGCAATGGCGGCGCTGGCCGTGCTGGTGATCGGCGGCAGGCTGCTGCTGCGGCCACTGTTTCATCAGGTGGCGCTGGCGCACTCCACCGAGTTCTTCATGGCGGCCTGTCTCTTCGTGGTGATCGGCACGGGGGTGGCGAGCGCCATGAGCGGCCTCTCAATGGCTTTGGGCGCCTTCATCGCAGGGCTCTTGCTGGGCGAGACCGAATATCGCCGCGAGATCGAGGTCACGCTGGAGCCCTTCAAGGGCCTGCTGCTCGGCCTCTTCTTCGTCTCCATCGGCGTGGAGCTTGATCTGACGCAGATCGCCCGCGCGCCGGGCCTCGTCATCGGCATGGCGCTAGGCCTGATCGCGCTCAAGGCGGCGATCCTCTTCGGGCTTGCCCGGGTGGCGGGCCTGCCCGCGCCTGCGGCGGGGGAGACGGCGCTGCTGCTGGGTCCCGGCGGCGAATTCGCCTTTGTCATGATCAGCGCCGCCATGGCCGAACGCCTGCTGCCCGCCGACATCGGCGCCACTCTGATCCTTGCGGTCACCCTCTCCATGGCGGCGATCCCCTTGCTTGCGCTACTGGGGGCAAGACGCAGCCCGGTCGATCCGCAGACCCTGAACCCGGACCTGTCGGCCTCGCCGCCGCGCGAGCAGCGCAAGGGCCGCGTGATCGTGGTGGGGTACGGACGGGTCGGGCGGCTGGTGGGCGAGATGCTGGCCCGTCACCAGCTCGATTTCATCGCGGTGGATGGCGATCCCAAACTCGTCGCGCGCGAGCGCCCGCAGGCCCGCAACCTCTATTGGGGTGACGCCACCAAGGCCGAATTTCTGCGCGCCTGCGGGCTGGAAGAGGCCAGCGCCCTCATCGTGACCATCGACCGGCCGCAACAAGCCGAACAGGTCGTGGCGCTCGCCCGCAAGGCGCGGCCCGACATCACCATCGTCGCCCGCGCACGCGACGCCCACCACGCCACTCAGCTTTATGCGCTGGGCGCCACCGACGCGATCCCCGAAACCATCGAGGCGAGCCTGCAATTGTCGGAGGCCGTGCTGGTGGACATCGGCGTGCCCATGGGCCTCGTTATCGCCTCGGTCCACGAGAAGCGCGACGAATATCGCAAGCTGCTGCAGCCCGATGGCGCTGAAGAGGAGCCACGCGCCTTTCGCCCCTCCACACGCCTGAAGGACATGGGAAGGCGACGGGAACCGAAGAACCCTCATCAAGAGCCAGGTTAAACAGCCGTCTGGCTAACCCGCTTCCACCTGCATGGAGGCCACGACCTCCTGCTCGATCAGGGTCCAGATCTCGTCCACGATCCTGAGAAATTCCGGGCTGCGCTTGAGGGACAATTCGCGCGGGCGGGGGAAGGGGATGGCGATATCCGCCGCCACCCGTCCGGGGCGCGAGGAAAAGACCAGCACGCGATCCGCCAGATAGACCGCCTCGTCGATCTGGTGGGTGATGAAGAGCACGGTCTTGCGCTTCTGCGCCCAGATTTTCAAAAGCTCCCGCTGCATGATCTCGCGCGTCTGCGCGTCAAGCGCCGCGAAGGGCTCATCCATGAGAAGCACATCGGGGTCGATGGCGAGCGCGCGGGCGAGATTGACGCGCTGGCGCATGCCGCCCGAGAGTTCGCTGGGGTAGTGCTGGGCGAAACCGGTGAGGCCCACCAGCTTCAGCAGGCTTTCAGCCAGGGGATGGGACGCCGCAGGCTTCACCCCGCGCACCTCCAGCCCGAAGACCACATTGTCCAGCACCGTGCGCCAGGGCAGCAGGGAATCGTGCTGGAACACGAAGCCGCGATCGCCGCCCGGCCCCTCCACCAACTTGCCGTCGATACGCACCTCGCCTTCCTCGGCGGGGATCAAGCCGCCGATGGCGCGGATGAAGGTCGTCTTGCCGCAACCGCTGGCGCCCAAGATGCAGACGAATTCATTGGTGGCGATGTCGAGCGAAATGGCGTCGAGCACCTTGCGGGGCTCGCCATCGCGGGTGAGGAAATATTTCGAGAGGTTGGAGACCTGAAGCTTGGCGGTCATCAGTGGGTCTCCTGCACGCTCT
>CANGTC010000049.1 GCA_947456505.1 Beijerinckiaceae bacterium | reverse complement strand
CGAGAACTGCGTCTATCTGGACGATCCCCGCTACCGGCCCTTCTGGGCGCTGGTGGCGCAGCTGGACGTCCCCTTCTACCTGCATCCGCGCAATCCCATCCCCTCCTGGGGCAAGATGTACAAGGGCGCAGAATGGCTGCTGGGCCCCAAATGGGCCTTCGGCAACGAGACCGCTGTCCACGCCCTGCGCCTCATGGGCTCCGGGCTGTTCGACGAGCATCCCAATCTCAAGATCATCATCGGCCATATGGGCGAGGGCATTCCCTTCTCGCTCTGGCGCATCGACAACCACAATGCCTGGATGAAGATGCCCCTGCCCTATCCGGCCAAGCACCCGCTGCGGCACTATTTCCAGAAGAATTTCTGGATCACGGTCTCCGGCAATTTCTGCACGCCCTCGCTGGTGAACTCGATCATGGAGATCGGCACGGACCGGATCCTGTTCTCCACGGACTGGCCTTTCGAAAATGTCGACCACGCCGCCATCTGGTTCGACAATCTCGACATCTCCGACGCCGACAAGGAGAAGATCGGCCGCACCAATGCGGCGAAGCTGTTCAAGCTGGACCAATAAAGGCGGCGGCTCTCCCGCAAGGGAGGGCGCCATGACTGCAATGACGCTGGGAGCGCGACGGTGCTGGAACTCAAGGTCAAACATCTCAAAAGCGAGACGGCGCGCGTCAGATGCGTCGAACTCGTCGCGGCTGGCGGCGGCGAGCTGCCAGCCTTCGCTGCTGGCGCCCATATCGATCTTGCGCTGGGCGATGACCTGACGCGCAGCTACTCCCTGCTCAACGACCCGCACGAGACCCATCGCTATGTGCTGGGCGTACTGCGGGAAGCGGAGAGCACCGGCGGCTCCGCCTTCATTCACGACAGCCTCAGGGAAGGCGATGTCCTGCAGTGCTCGGCGCCGCTGAATGACTTTCCCCTCTATGAAGCCGGCGACGCCAATATCCTCATCGCCGGCGGCATTGGCGTAACGCCCATCATGTCCATGGCGGCGCGGCTGCAAGCGCTGGGCAAGGCCTATGAACTCCACTATTGCGCCCGCTCCGCCGACGACGCCCCCTTCCTGAACGAACTGAAACAACGCCACGGCGAGCGCCTGCACACCCATTTCGACGGCGGCGATCCCGCTAAAGGCGTCGATCTGAAAGCCCTGCTCGCCAGGCGCCCCGCCGCTGGGCACGTCTATGTCTGCGGACCCCTTGGCCTCATCAAGGCGGTGAAGGAAGCCGCCGCCGATTGGCCCAAGGGCACGGTCCATTATGAATTGTTCAAGGGCAGCGAAGCGGATCTGGCGCCCGTCAACAATGACCAGCCCTTCGAGATTCAACTCAAGAAAAGCGGCAAGACCTTCACGGTCCCCGCCGACAAGAGCATTCTGGCCGTGCTGAAAGCCGAAGGCGTCAGGATCAAGACGCTTTGCTCCACCGGCCGCTGCGGCACCTGCCGCGTGACCTATCTGGCGGGCGAGGTCGATCACAGGGACGACGTGCTCGACGATGATGAAAAAGGCGAGGTGCTGCAGGTCTGCGTATCCCGCGCCATGCCCGGGCACACGCTTGTCCTGGATCTCTAGACGAAAAGGGAGACGAACCCATGACCATTCAACCAAATGTTCCCAACCCCCATATCAAGACCACCTCCATGATCGCGGGCACGCTTGTGACCACCGATCTCAAACGCGCCCGCCGCATGTATGAGGACGTGATGGGCATGGAATGCGTTCAGCCGTCGCAGGGTCTGATGTATGTGCGCGACAAGGGCCACCAGCCCGGTGGCCCCAAGCATGGCAAGCCCTATTGGGTGCTGGAAGTGCGCGAGATGGCGGACATCCCCGTGGGACAGGAGATGCTTAACCATTGGGGTTTCGAAGTCGCAAGCCAGGCCGCTGTTGACGAAGCCTATGAGAAACTCGCCGCCAATAAAGCCGAATATGGCATTGCGCGCGTGCAAAAACCCTTCTTCCGCAATGGCTCCTACGCCGTCTATTTCGTGGACAAGGACACGAACTGGTGGGAGGTCGAGTATCGCACGCCCGACATCACCTACGCCTCGCTGCGCGCGAAAAATGTCCAATGGACCGAACAGGCCTGAACCAGGGGAGATCGCATATGTCTGCAGTGACGCCCATCATCAAGAATGATTTCTTCTCCCACGGCACCATCGAATGCACGGACATGGCGGCCACCCGTCGCTTTCTTGTGGAGTTCCTGGGCCTCGACATCATCCGTCCTGTCAAGGAAGCGCAATATATGTGGAAGGGCGGACCCTGGTCCGTCGTCTGCGTGAACATTCAGGATGGCGAATGCAAGGAGCAGCCGGTCGAAAACCGCTTCGTGCTCTCCGTCGCCAGCGCGGCGGAGGTGGAAGCCGCCCATAGCGCCGCCCTGTCCCTCAAGGACGACTACGGCATCACGGAAGTGCTGGGCGTCGAAACCTCGAGTGGCCATCCCTCCTTCAAGCTGAAGGATCTCAACAACACCTGGTGGGAGATCAGCACGGTCTCGCAGGCTGATTTCGACGCCATCTTCGCCAAGGGCGACGCGGTGCATTGATCGGGGTTGCGGGGTTGCGGCGCATTCAAAAACGCGCCGCAGCTAAATCACCTTCACGGTGGTCCCTGTAGCGACGCGATTATAGAGATCGATCACGTCCTGGTTCACCATGCGGATGCAACCGGACGAGACATTCTTGCCGATGGTCCAGGGCTCCAGCGTGCCATGAATGCGGAACAGCGTGTCCTTGTTGCCCTGCCACAGATACATGGCGCGGGCGCCCAGCGGATTGCTCAATCCACCGGGCACGCCAATGCCGCTTTGCAGCGTGCCGACCCGCTCCTTGATGGAGGGATCGCGCTCGATCATTTCCATGGGCGGATACCAGTCCGGCCATTCCTGCTTGGATTTGATGGTGGCCTCGCCATTCCAGCTGAACCCCTGCTTGCCAACGCCCACGCCATAACGCATGGCGCGGCCGCCGCCCATGACGAAATAAAGATAATGGGCGCGCGGATCGACGATGATCGTGCCGGGCTGCTCGCTGCTGGCGTAATCCACTTCCGTGCGCCAGAACGCTTCAGGCACGACGCCGGGCTTCAGCGCATTGATCGGAAACTTGTCAGACACTGCGCCATAGAGCGTCATGTAGCGCGGAGACGCGGCGGCGCGCTCCGCCGCAGACAGGGTTTCCGCCTTGGGATTGGGCGTGCGAGCGGCCAATTGGCCTGGCTGGCCGCTGGTCTTGCAGCCTGCGAGAGCGAGGGTCAGGCCGGCGGCGCCGCCAAGCAGGAAAAATCGACGATGCGCGTCACACATGGGGACATATCCGATAAACGAAAGACGGCGCCCTGCGAGCGGTCCTGAGCTTGCAATCGGCTCCGCCAGAGCTGCGCGATTGTGCGGCCGCATCGCCCAATTGGCAAGCCACAGCTTTATTCCAGCCGCACCACGACGCTGTCGCTCGCCCCCATGGCGTCGATCACCGACACCCGGGCGAAGCCTGCGCCATCGGGACGCCATTGGGATTGGCGGCGCAGTTCCGGCTCGCCCACCGGGGCGCCGTTCACCATCCAGAGGAAGGGCGGCGAGCCCCCCTGGGCCTTCAGGGCGAGGCGCGGTTCGTCCCCATGGGCGAGATCCAGATCAATCCGGGCGCCGTCCGGCGGATAGGCGATCTTGAGGGCGCCGATGGCGGAGGCCTCAAGGGTCTTGGGCGCATCCTTGCGCAAATGGCGCAGGGGCGGCGGCAGCTTGGCCGTCGGCGCCATCAGGGCGTCGCGGGGCGGGGCGATCAGTTCCTGCGCGCCGCCGCTGCGGGCGAAGGCGTCGAACAGGATGGGCGCGGCGACGGCGCGGCCCACAAGACCCGGCGAGGGCCCGTTGTCGGCGCGGCCCACCCAGACTCCAATGGTCAGGTTACGGTCAAAGCCCACCGCGAAGGCGTCGCGATAGCCATAGGAGGTGCCGGTCTTGAAGGCGATGCGCCCGCCCAGCGCATGGTCCGGCGGCGGGGCGCCGCGCAGGACGTCATAGACATACCAGGCGGGCACGGGCTCGGCGATGCGCCGGTCAGCCAGGGGGCGCGGCTGATCCAGCCGCTCCACGAGGCCCGGCATGCGGCCGGCGCGCGCCAGGCCCGCATAGAGCCGCGCCAGATCGGTCAGGCGGATCCCCAGTCCCCCCAAACCAATGGCGAGCCCCGGGGCGCTATCGTCAGGCATGACGATCTCGGCGCCCGCATTGCGCAGGCGCGCCAGAAAGGTGGCGGGGCCGACCTCATTGAGCAGAGCGATCGCGGGAATGTTGAGGGAGTTTTGCAGGGCCACGCGCGCTGTCACCTGCCCCTGAAAAGTCAGGTCGAAATTCTCCGGCGCATAGAGGCCGAAGCGCGCCCGCCGATCCTCCAGCATGGTTTCGGGATGGGCGACGCCGCCCTCGAAGGCGAGCAGATAGATGAAGGGTTTGAGGGCGGACCCGGGCGAGCGCACCGCCAGCGCCAGATCGACGCCGCCCGCCCGCTCGCTCGAAAGGTACTCCGCGCCGCCCACATGGGCCCGCACCTCGCCGCTGGCGTTGTCGATGGCCACCATGGCGATGGAGAGCTTCGGCCCCAACCGCGCCACGCTCTCGCGGGCCAGCGCCTCCAGCCCCGCCTGCAGCCGGGCGTCGAAGGCGTAGCGCTGCACCCGCAACCCCGGCGTGGCGCGCAGGCCCGCTTCGGTGGCATGGGGCGCCAGCATGGGAAAGGCGGCGCGGACCTGCGGCACAGGATCCGCCTTCGCGGCCATGACCTCCGCCTGGCTCAGGGCGCCCTGGGCCAGAGCCCGATCCAACACACGGTCGCGGGCGCGCCGGGCGGTGTCGGGGGCCCGGTCGGGACGGCGCGCTTCCGGCGCCTGCGGCAGGGCCACCAGCAGAGCCGCTTCGGCGTCGCTCAGGCGTTTGGGCTCCTTGCCGAAATAGGCGAGGCTCGCGGCCCGCACCCCCTCCAGATTGCCCCCATATGGCGCCAGCGCCAGATAGAAGCCGAGAATCTCATCCTTGCCGTAGGTCCGCTCCAGCTGCACTGCACGCGCTATCTGGCGAAGCTTGGCGGCGAGGGTGCGCTCATCGCGGGGCTCCAGCAGACGCGCCACCTGCATGGTGAGCGTCGAGGCGCCGGAGACCACGTGGCCGCTGCGCGCCATCTGCCCGGCGGCCCGCGCCATGGCCAGGGGATCGACCCCGTGATGGCTGCGGAACCGGCGGTCCTCGTAGGCCATGAGCAGTTTGAAGAAGCGGGGGTCCACATCGCCGACGTCCACAGGCAGCCGCCAGCGGCCATCGGGCGCGGTGAAGGCGCGCAGCAGCCTGCCCTCGCGATCCACCGCAATGGTCGAGCCTCGGGAAGCGGCGGAGACATCCAGCGGCCCCAGCGCCTGACCAGCGCCCAACAAGCCCAGCGCCCCCATGGCGACGCAGGCCGCCAGCGCGCCAAGCGCCCATCGGGCCCGCGTGAACCGCCTTGCAGGCGCCCCTTGCTGATCGCCGCCCATCAGCGTCGCTCCATGACCTCCAGCGCGCCCGAGGCCGTGCGGCCGAAGCGTTGGGGCCGGTACATGTCCTCGATGGTGGCTGGCGGCAGCACATAGCGCCCGGGCGTCACGGCGCGGGCGACATAGGCAACGGTGAACTCGGCCTTTTCATCGCCCTTGCGGTCGAAAGCGGCGACGAAGCGGTCGTCGCGCGCCTCCGAATGCACCGGCGTCACCGTCTGCTTGAGGAAGGCGAGATCCGCCACATCGCCGCCCTCGAAAAGATCGGGATTGTCGATTTCGACCCCGGCGGGCAACCGGTCCACCAGCAGCAGGCGCGCGAAGGAGGCTTCCAGCTCCGTCACCTTCAGCGCCACCACGAAACGCTGGGTCTGGGCCAGCGACTGGCCCACTTCGAGCGGCGCGCCCGCCAGCGTGAAATATTTCCGCTCGACGCGATAGCCCTGCTCCGCCGCAGGCTCTGGCAAGGAGGGGTTGCCCGAGGTGGTGAGCACGAGGCGCGCCGGGGCGGACCCGGTGTTGCCGATCACCACCCGGCCGCTCTCCAACATCAGATCGCTCCACCGGCGATAAAGGGCGCCCTTGTAGGGGGCGCCATCGACGGTCAGCGTCAAGCCTGAGGCGTCCTGCGCGAGAGCCTCGGCGGCCAGCACCATCCAGGCGTTTTCCTGGGTGCTGGAGTAGCGCGGGGTCTCGCGTTCGCGCTCCAGAACCGCATTGGCCCTGATGAGCTGCGCGCGCTCGGCGCCCATCTCCGTGCCCAACGCCAGCAGAGCCGCGCTGTCGCGCAGGCGCGATCCATAATCGGCGCGCGCGACCGGCATGGCGGAGGCGCTCGCCAGTTGATCGCTGGCGGCGGCGAAGACATCGCGGGCGCGGCCACGATCTCCCAGCAGGGCGAGGGCGGCGGCGAGCTGGGCGCGAGCCAGAGGCGAGGCGAAGCTGGCGAGCTTCGTATCCGCGAGATAGCGCAGATCGCTGATCACTGGCCGACCATTTCGCGCCAGCACATAGATCGCATAGGCGACGCCCGCAGACTGGTCCTTGTTGACCTCGTTGACGTTGACCACCGTGTTGCGCAGATGATCGAGCGCCTGCTCGAAGGCGCGCTGCGGCACGGCGAAATTCTTCTCCCGCGCGCGGGTCAGAAAATCCGTGACGAATGCATGCAGCCAGAGGTCGTCGTCCCCACTGGGCGACCAGAGGCCGAAGGCGCCGTTGCTCCCTTGCCGCGTCATCAAACGCTCGATGGAATCCCTGATGCGATCATCGAGCCGGGGGTCGATGGCCAGCGCCTCGGACGCGGCGAGCGTGTTGACATAGAGCAGCGGCATGGCCCGACTGACGATCTGTTCCGAACAGCCATAGGGATAGCGATCCAGCGCCTGCAGCAGGGCGGGCGCATCGATGGCGCCAAAACCCGTCACAGCCACATTCACAGCGCCTGAGCCCGGCACGAAATCGGCCAGCAGATCGCCGGTGAGGGTCACGCTGGCGCCCGGCGCGATGGTGCGCACGCTGCGCCGATAGAGCTCCGCCGCGCCTGAATTGACGTTCAGCCCGAAGGCTTGCGTCGCCGTGAAACTGCCCCCGCGCAAAGCCAGATCGATGCGCGCCTGACCAACGCCGCCCGCGATGACGGGAATGCGCAGCTCCGCCTTGCCATTGGCCGCCAGCTTCACGGTCTGGCGCAGGGCGCTGGCGGGCAGGGTCACCGGTCCCTGAAAATCCAGATCCAGCTGATAGTCGCCAGCCGGCGCCTCCACGTTGGCGATTTGCAGATGCAGCCGCGATTCATCGCCCAGCGACAGGAAGCGCGGCAGGGTCGCCTGCACCACCACGGGATCGCGCACGATGACGTCGCTGCTCGTCTCGCCCACCCTGCCCTTCGACCAGGCGACCGCCATGAGGCGCATGGTTCCGTTGAAGGCGGGAATGTCGAAATCGACCCTCGCCACGCCATCCTCGCCGACTTTCACAAGGCCAGAATAACGGGAAAGCGGCTCCTGCGTGGGCTTCTCGCCCTCCAGCCGCGCGCCAGCATCGCCGCCTGAGCGAATGGCGCCGCGCGCGCCCTGCATGCCATCGATGAGATAGCCATAGAGATCGCGCACCTCCGCGCCCAGCACGCGCTGGCCGAAGAAGAATTTCGTGGCGTTCGGCGGCTCGTAACGGGTGAGGTTCAGGATGCCCACATCGACCGCCGCGAGGGTGACATAGGCCTCCTCGCCCGCCGCCAGACCATCGACCCGCAGGGGGATCGAGAGTTTTTGGCGAGGCTCCATCTTGGCGGGAACCTCCATGGCGAGA
Source organism: Beijerinckiaceae bacterium (assembly GCA_947456505.1). Taxonomy (GTDB): domain Bacteria; phylum Pseudomonadota; class Alphaproteobacteria; order Rhizobiales; family Beijerinckiaceae; genus Terripilifer. Next base: position 12,972 of record CANGTC010000049.1, on the reverse strand, counting down.
CCGAGCTTGCGCGCCTCCTGATCGACGCCGAACCAGGCGAGGCCCAGCGCGCGGCCCGGCATGCGCCGGGCGGCCTGATCGAGGGGGCGATGGGCGATGACCACCGCATAGGCGCTGGCGCCCCAATCGCCCTTGATGGGCGCCTCGATCACGGTGTCGCCGACCTTCACGTCAAAGGTTTGCAAGTCCTCCATACGGTCCCCGACGATGGCGAGGGTCGCCTTGCCGTCAAAGCGCGAGTTGACGGAGACGCGCATGGTCTCGCCGCTACGATACTGGGGCTTGTCGAGTGTGATCTGCAGGAGATCGGGGCTGTCTGCGGAGGCGTCTCCCGACCAGCCCACAGTGAAGGAAATCGATGTCGGCGCGAGGGACCCATCTTCCGCGCGCAGATCAAGACGATGCGCGCCAGAGCCTACGGCGGCGGAGATGCGCCCCATGCCGTCGCTGGCCGCGTCAAACCGTCCATCAGCGATGCGGCGGGAGGATTTGACCCGCTCGAAACCCCAGCGCCCGTCAGAGCGATACCATTGGTAGTCATTGCTCACGCGATAGAGCGACCAGATGAGGCCGCGCTTGGGCGTAGGCTCGCCATTGGGCCCGAGCGCCATGACGTCGAAACCGGCCATGGCGCCTTCCGACAATTCGCCGAAAAGTTTCTTGACCGCAATCAGCCCGTTCTGGGCGCGCACAGGCAGGGTGACGGACCGCTCCACGGCTCTGCCCCCGGTCTCGCCCGCACGCAAAAGAATCCGGGCCTCCAGCGGCCTTGCGCCCTTGGCGGCGGGGATCGCCAGATCGATGCTCGCCTTGCCATTGGCGTCGGTCTCGACGGGGTCGGAAAGCTCCGCCTTAACCGTCTCGAAATCCTCATCAAGCAGGCCCGCCACATAGCCAGGCCGCCCCTGCACGGCGCCGTCGGGAATGGCGCGCAGGATGATGTCGCCGGTCACCGCGAGGCCCGCGCCGGGAGAGCCGTAGAGGTAGCGCGCATCCGCATCGATGCGCGTTTTCTGCGCGCTGCGCACGAAGGCGTCGCGGGGCGTCAGGGTCACGTCCAGCCGCTCGGGCACATAATCCTCGACGAGAAAGCTCGTCTGGCCAATGGCCGGCGCCCGGGGGTCCCCATAGGCGATCACGCGCCATGTGCCGGTGGCGACGCCCGGCAGCAGGCCGATGGACCAGGCGCGCCCGCCAAGGCCCTGATCGGCGACGCTGGCGCGCTTGTATTCGACGCCATCGGGACGTTTCACCACGAGGGTGAGCGGAGCCCCGCTCGCCGCAAGGCCGCGCGGGTCGCGCGCCAGAGCGGTGATATTCACCGTCTCGCCGGAGCGATAGACGCCGCGCTCCGCATAGAGGAAGGCGTCAATGGCGGAGGACGCCTCGCGGCCCTTCACGCCGCGATCCGTCAGATCAAAGGGCGAGCCGCCGAGATCGAGGAAATTGTAATCCCCCGCCCCGGTGCTGGCGATCACCACCCCCGGCGCCATGCCGCCCAGACCACGCGCGAGACCCGGATCGAATTTCACATGGCCATCGTCGCCCGTTGTGCGCGTGGCGAGAATTTCGTTGTTGCGGGCGACGAGCCGCAACTCGACCCCCGCGACTGGCCGGGCCGTCGCCAGAGAACGGATCAGCACATGGATGCCGTCCGGGCTTGAGAAGCTGGTCATGCCGATGTCGGAAACGACGAACCATTGGGTCGCCTCCATGGACCAATCTTCCGGATTGTAGAAGCCCGCATCATCGTCGCTCTTCGCCGCGCCTTGCTTGGGCAGGCCCGCCGTCACCGCCTTGTCGCCCGCGCGCGCCACCATCACATAGACGCCGGGCTCCATCTTCGGCACAGCCTCGAGCACGGGGAAGGCGGTGATCACCTCCTTGTTGAGTTCCGGCTGCACATCGATGGCGCCGGTCCAGACCTTCACGCCGGTCTCATTGACGAGGGTCTTTGCCTTGTCGCCATTGATCTGCGCGAGAAAATCCGAAGAGCGCACCATGCCCGGCAAATTGCGGTCACCAACACGAATGATGTCGACGGAAACACGCTGCGTGTTGACGGAGACGAGCGGCACGCCCTCCTGCCCCACGCGCGGCAGAACATAATTCTTGCCGGTGAAACGCACCTGCGGGGCGCGATCACGCACATAGATTTCAAAGTCGGCGTTCTTGCGCAGATTTTCGCCAACCGATGAAGGCAGGCCCTGCCGCAAAACGATGGCGTAGCGCTGTCCGTGCTTCAAACCCTCCACGCAGAGTTGCTGCTCTTCGGCGGTGACCGCCGTGCTGGCGCCGCCGGAGACCGCGACATAGGGAGAGAAATCCACCTTGCCGCGCGCCAAAGGCTCGGAGAAAGGAAAGCAGACGCGAGGGGACGCTGAATCGCTGTCGATGGTTTCTTTCAGCACGCGAAAGCCGTGCTGCGCGAGCAGGGGTTCATAGGCGGCGCGCACAGCGGCGACATCATTGCGCTCAAGGCTCGCCCGATAGGCGTTAAGCGCAGGCCGCCAATCCTGACCCTTGACGTGGATGTCGCCAAGCAGAGCCAGTGCCGAGGCTTCCTGAACCGGCGTCGCGGCCCGCAGATAGCCGCCGAAGGCTGCGGCAGTCGCCGCCTTGAACTGGGTGTAGCGGTCGGGCTCATCGCCATTCAGGCTGATGGCGAGAGCGGCGCGCGCATAGGCGATCCAGAGATTGAAATCATTGGGCGCCAGCGCCAAAGCCGCGCCCAGCGGACGCAAGGCGTCGCGATGTCGGCCACGCTGCACAAGCTGCAGGGCTTCGCGGGCGAGATCGCCGATGGCGCGCGCAGGCGCAGCGGCGTTGTCTTTTTTCAACTGCTGCTCAAGGCGGATGACATCGCTGGCGAGAGCCTCGTCCCTGAAGCTCTTGGCGCGCTCTTGCGCCATGGCGCCGAAGGTCAAAAGAACAAGCGAAACAAGAGCAAGACCGAAACTGCGCATGTCGCGCTCCCTGACTATGCCGTGGGTAGATCCGTCGAATTTGCCTTACCCTCGAGGTGGGCCGGTTGAAGATATGGCAGTTTTGTGCCCCTAATTCCATGACATTGATCATTTGGCGCCCCAACCGCCAGACCCGCGCGCCCACGGCGGCGCGGTCAAGCAGGAGCCTGACATGTACGCGCACCTGGCGATCATCGCCGCCCTTCTCACCGCTGTCGGCTCAAGCGGTCCAGCCAAAGCGCAAACCGCCGCCTCGCGCAATCAGGACGCGGCTTTCGAGGCGGCGCGCCTCGCCTTCGAGACCCTGGCTGAGGCCGACCGCCGCGCCCTGCAGGAGGCCCTGATCTGGACCGGGGATTACAAAGGCGCCGTGGATGGCGGCTATGGCCGGGGCACGCGCACGGCCATGATCGCCTGGGCCCGGCGCCTCGGCCTGCCGGACGATGGCCTGCTCGACACCCGCGCCCGCGCAACCTTGCTGGCGAGCGCCAATGGGGCGAAGGCCGCTGTCGGTTTTGCGGCGACCCCGGACCCCAGGTCGGGCGCATCCCTGGCCCTGCCCCTGAAAATCCTGACGCGCCGAATCGACACCAAGACGGGGTCGCGCTGGATATCGGCCGACGGCGCCATGGCCATGGAGACATGGCTGCTCAGGGAGCAGGACGCCAATCTCCCCGCCCTGTTCGACCAGTTGAAAGATTCCAACGCCAACAGACGCGTCACCTACAAGGTGCTGCGCCCGGATTTCTTCGTGGTCACCGCCGAGATGCCGACCGGCGATCAATATATCCGCTTCGCCCGAGGGATCGCCGATGGCGTCCCTGTGTTGCGAGGCTATTCGATCGCCTATCCGAAAAATCTCGAGAATGTGGCCATGGCCGTCGCCAATGGTTTTGATCCCTTCCCCGCGCCAACGCACACGCTGGCCCCTGTTCCATCGGCGGCGCCCGTGGTCCAGGCGGCGCCGCAACCTGTAGCGCCTGCGACGCCCCCACGCGTCGCCCTGCGCGCGACGGCGGTTGTGGTGCAGGCGGATATGGCGGTCAGCGTCATCGGCGCCTGCAACAATCCAAAGATCGCAGGCCGCCCGGCGCGGCTGATCCGCAAAGACGAGGCGACGGGGCTCGCCCTGTTCGAAGCGCGCGGCATGGGCGGGCGTCCCATCGCCAGCGCCATGGCGAGCGGCGATGCGGGCGCGGAGGCTCTCATTGTTTTCGAAAATGTAGGCGGCGGGGGCGCGGCGCCCTTCGTATCGGTGGGGCGGATCCTCTCATCGCCCAACGGCGCAGCCGTGGGACGATTGCTGGCGCCGCTCGACAGCACGGCCGCAGGCGCGCCAGTGTTCAACCGCCGGGGTGAATGGATAGGGTTCGTGGGACTTCGGACGGCGCCCACCCGCGTGGCGGGGGTGGTCCCGCAAACCAGCTGGCCGCTGATCCCCGTCCAGGGGCTCGCGGCGCTCCAGGCGCCCGCCATCGCCGCCGCCGCGCCCGCCACAGGGGAGGCGCGCGCATCTGAACTCGCGGCCCGTCTGGGCCCCGCCCTGGCGCCTCTGGTGTGCGACTGAGGGCCCGCCTGCGCAGGCCAGCTCAGTGCCGCCAGAGCCTATCCCCCATGGCCGGGGGCGAAGGACTTCAGCGCCGCCAGCGCTTCTTTCAGCGGAATGACGTCTGCGTATTTCTGATGCAGATCGAACAGATTCATCGCATGGGTCGCCTCATGCCGGTCGAAGACGCATTCCTCGACGACCTGAACGCGATAACGATAGGACACGGCCTCCACCACCGAGGCGCGCACGCAGCCGCTGGTGCTCTCGCCCGCGACAAAGAGCGTGTCGACGCCCAGAAAATTCAAATGCGCCGCAAGCGGCGTGCCCCAAAAAGCGCTGGGAGCGGTTTTGCGCAGCACCACGTCGCCAGAGATCGGCGCGGCTTCATCCACGATGTCGGCGCCCCGGCGCTTGCGGTCGAGAGCCGCTTCGTCGAGCGGGGCGCGCGTACCCCTGGATGAACTGCCATGGATCGACTCATTCCAACCCACCATGCCGGAGTCCGCCAGCATGGTGATGTGAACCACAGGCACACCCGCCGCCCGCGCGCCTGCGATCAGGCTCTGGATATGGGGCAAGGCCGTCCAGCCCGCCATGCCGCAACTGGAGGGCCAGGTCTTGATGGCTTCCATCAAGGGCTCCGGCTTGTCGCCAAAGACCGCGCGGTAAAGATCGACCAGCAGCAAGGCGGGTTTCTTGCCCATGCCGACGCGCCGATCCGGCGTCTGGCTCAGATGCTCTCTGTCGGATGCCGTGAGATAGGGGTCCCAAACACGCTGCGTCATGGCTCTGGTCCTTATGCTGTTAAACGCATGGGCGGTTAAGCGCCAAAACCGGTCAGCGCGCCGCCAGGGCCGCTACCGTGCAGGGCGGGACACGCCCTCGAACTGCACGCGGTAGCCCGAGCGCACATTCGGCCAGTAATCCCAGATGGCGAAATGCTGGGTGCAGCGGTTGTCCCAGAACGCGACGGAGTTTTCGCGCCAGCGGAAACGCATCTGCCAATGGGGCTTGGCGATATGGTCGAAAAGATATTTCAGCACCGCATCGCTCTCATCGCGCGGCAGATCGACGATGCGGGTGGTGAAACCCGCATTGACGAAGAGCAGCTTGCGGCCGGTCTCGCGATGGCGCGTCACCACCGGGTGGATGGCGGTCGGGTAGACCGTGGCGCTCCTGTCGAAGAGCTTGGCGCCGTCATGCTCCGCCGACAGGGGCTCAAGCAACGCCTTCATGGGCTCGGAGAGCGCGTCATAGGCTGCGTAGGCGCTGGCGAACAGCGTATCGCCGCCGCCATCGGGGGGCAGGATCTTCTGGATCAGGATCGACCCGTCGGGCGGGATCTCGCTGCAGCTCTGGTCGGAGTGCCAGACCTCGCCGGAGATGCGCTTGGACTTGGCGTCGAAATGCTGCAAGCGGATCGCCGGATAGCCCTCCGCAGGCTTGGAGGCCGTGCCCGCCCCGCCCACATGGATATGCACATGGCCGAAATATTCGGCCAGCCGCATCTGGTCGGCGAAGCTCAGGTCCTGCTCGCGGAAGAAGATGACGCCATATTTCAGGAAGGCGGCGCGCAGGTCTGCGAGCTGCCGGTCGCTGAGCGGCTTCGTCAGATCGATATTGCCGATTTCCGCGCCGATATGGGGCGACGAGGGGGTGATCGTAATCTGATCTGAACTCACGACGAACTCTCCATTCAAGGCCGCCAGACTCAGGCGGGCGCAGCGGATTTATGCTCAGACTAGCAAATTGAGCAAGCGGACGCGAGGCGCCACGCTCAATCGGCGACGGCGAGCTCGGACCAGATGGTTTGCACCAGCGCGCCGAACCGGGGATCCCCGCGCAGGCTGCGGGGGTCGCGGGGACGCTTGAAGAGGCTCTGATGGATTGCCACGATCCGGCCGGGCCGGGTGCTCATCACGATCACCCGGTCGGCCAGGGCCACCGCCTCCTCTATGTCATGGGTCACGAAGATGATGCTGCGGCGGCTGGCCTCCCAGATGCGCAGCAGCTCGCGGCCCATGAGGATCTTGGTCTGATAGTCGAGGGCGCCAAAGGGCTCGTCCATCAGGAAGATGTCGGGATCATAGGCCAGCAGCCGGGCGAGGGACACGCGCTGGCGCATGCCGCCCGACAGCGCGCCGGGGTAATGGTTTTCATAGCCTTGCAGGCGCACCAGCGCGATCAGCTCGGCGATGCGTCCGGCATGTTTTTCCTTCGGCAGCCCGGAGAGTTCGCAGCCCACCGCGATATTGCTGGCGACGCTTGCCCAGGGCAGCAGGGTGTCGCGCTGGAACATGAATCCGATGCGGGGCTTCGGTCCGTTGGCGGCGGGGCCCGCCACATGGATCTGGCCCGCACGCGCGGGCAGCAGGCCAGAAATGACCTTGAGCAGCGTGGATTTGCCGCAGCCGCTGGGGCCGACGATGGCGACGAACTCGCCCTCCGCCACATCGAGGGAGAGATCCTCGATCACGGGGGGACCATCGTTGAAGGCGACGGCCACATGCTGGATCGACAGGGTGGGCGAGGCTTGCGTCATGCTGGGGCCTGTCATGCGCGCCACCGGGTCAAGCGATTGGACACGAGGGCGACGATATTGTTGGCGACCATGGCGATGGCGATCAGGATGACGATGCCGGTGAAGACGCCGGTGGTGTCGAGCTGGCCAGCGGAGCGCTCGATATACCAGCCCAGGCCCCGGCTGGAGCCGATCAGCTCACCCACCAGGGCGCCGATCAGGGCGAGGCCGACGCTGATGCGGAAGGAGGCCATGATCCAGGTGAGCACCGCCGGCAGCAGCACGCGGCGAATGATGTAGCGGTCGCTGGCGCCCATGGTGCGCATGAGGTCGATGGGATCCCGGTCGAGGGAGCGCACGCCTTCCAGCACATTCAGGACGAAAACGAAGACCACCATGGAGAAGGACATCATGACCTTGGCTGGCAGGCCAATGCCGAACCACAGGATGAACAGGGGCGCCAGCGCCACGCGCGGCAGGCTGTAGAGCCCCATGAAGAGCGGCTCGGTGATGGCGGCCGCGCGGGCGTAGCGGGCCATGAGCAGGCCCAGCGCCACCCCAATGATGGAGCCCATGGCCAGCCCCAGGCCCGCCTCGGTGAGGGTGGCGGACATATGCCAGGTGAGATCGCCCTTTTTGGCCAGAATCCAGATGCGCTCGCCGATAAGGCTCGGGCGGCTCGACCAGAAGGGATCGAAGGCATAGGCGCCCGCCAGCTCCCACACAACCAGAGTGGCGGCCAGAAACAGGCTCTGCTGGAAAAACAGGCCTTGGAAAAAGCCCTTGCCAGACCCGCGCACTGCATGGGTCGGCGGGGCTTCCGTCAGATTATCAACCATCAACTGCTAACTCCGGAGCGCCGTCACGGCTGGGGCAAGAGCGCCGAGGCCGTGATCTGCTCATAGGGTACGGCGACCATGGCCGGATCGCTCACCTTTAGCATGCGCAGCATCAAAGCATAACCGCCCGGCGCCATGCGCCCATCGGCCGAGAGGAGCCTTGGGGCTTCCTCAGCCAGAACCGTCCGAAGCTTGGGGTCCAGTGTCGGAAACATCTCAATCAGGGCGGCGTCCACGGCGGCCCGGTTGGTGCGCACCAGGCCCTCGGCCTTCACCACCGCGCGGGCCAGCGCACGGGCGTTGGCCTCGTTGGCCTTTGACCACTTTTCCACCACGATGAGCCCAAGCGCCGGATATTGCAGCGTGCGATAGTCCTGCACAAGTTTGAATTTGCCGGGTTCGCCGAGCGCCGCCTGCACATCGGGCGTGGTGAGCATGCCTGCGGCGACGGCGCCCGTCTCGATGGCGGCGCGCATAGGCCCGCCCGTGCCGACCCCGGTGATCTCGAGATCGCGATCAGGATTTATCCCGGCTTCCTCGAAATAATACCGAAGCGTATTGTCCGTAAGGCTTCCGGCGGAGGTGATCCCGACGCGCTTGCCCTTCAGGCTTTTGAGATCAGTGACCGGAGAATTCGCAAGCGCGACAAGACCATAGCCATGGAATTCGGTCAGCGCCACCAGCACCAGGCCGCCCTGACCGCGGGCGCGCAGGCGCACCGCATGTTCTTCGGCGCAGATGCAGGCCTCCACGCTGCCGGAGGCGAGGGCCTGGACCGCCGGGCCGCCGCCCTTGAAATCGACGATCTCGACCTTCAGGTTTTCCGCCGCAAACAGGCCCTCGCGCTGGGCGAGCACGATGGCGATGGAGCCGATGGAGTTTTGAGCCGAAGCAAGCCGCAGGGTTGTCTGAGCACAAGCGTGCTCGGCGGCCCCGGCCATGAATAGAAGCCCGATGGCGATCTGACGCAGGAAATTGACGCGCATACCCATAAAACCCCTCACTGAACCGACGGATTCGGGAAAAACCGTCACAAAACAAACTCAGCCCCCTGGGGGCGCCGCGCCCGGAACCTCTCAAGGCGCTCGCAAGCCTTAGCCCAGCCTCGGCAAAAAAGCATGAGGACATATTGCAACGCAAGAAATATCCGATGCCCCCGGTCCTTTGCCTCGCCAGCTATTGAAAAAACAGCCCTGCCCCGCTAGCAAACCCCGGGTCCGGCGGAGCGTCGGCCCGAAGAAAACCTGACAAGCGTCTCGATAAAATGTTTGAATGCCTCTATTGGCTTGAACTCGCATAATCGGTGTTTTCCAGAAATGACGGGCGATATGAGTGATCAATTGGGCGTGAATGGCGCGGATATGCCGGGGCAGTGGAATTTCTGGATCGACCGGGGCGGCACTTTCACCGATGTGATCGCGCGTCTGCCCGACGGAACGCTGGCCTCCCGCAAGCTGCTCTCCGAAAACCCCCAGGCCTATGCGGACGCCGCCGTGCAGGGCATTCGCGACCATATGGGGCTGAGCGCGGGCCAGAAGATCCCCTCCGCGCGCATCGCCGCCATCAAGATGGGCACCACGGTCGCCACCAACGCCCTGCTGGAACGCAAGGGCGAGCGTACTCTTTATGTCACCACGCGCGGCTTCGCCGACGCCCTGCGCATCGGTTACCAGACCCGCGCCGATATTTTCGCCCTCGACATCCAGAAGCCCGAGCAGCTCTATGAGCGCGTGGTGGAGGTGGCCGAGCGCGTGCTGGCGGACGGCACGGTGGAGCTGGCGCCCGACCTCGATCAGGTGCGCCGCGACCTGCAGGCGGCCCGCGTCTCCGGCGTCGAGGCCTGCGCCATCGCCTTCATGCACGCCTATCGCTATCCCGCCCACGAACAGGCGGTGGCGCGCGTGGCTCGCGAAGTGGGATTCAAGCAGGTCTCGACCTCCCATGAGGTGAGCCCACTGATGAAGCTCGTGGGGCGCGGCGACACGACCGTGGCCGACGCCTATCTCTCCCCCGTGCTGCGTCGCTATGTGGACCGGGTGGCCGCCGAATTCGACGATGCGGGCTCCGGCGCCAAGCTCATGTTCATGATGTCCTCGGGCGGGCTGACGGACGCCAACCTCTTCCAGGGCCGGGACGCCATTCTGTCTGGCCCCGCTGGCGGGGTCGTGGGATGCGTGGAGACCGCCAAGATCGCGGGCCTCTCGCGGGTCATCGGCTTCGACATGGGCGGCACCTCCACGGATGTCTCCCACTACGACGGCGAATTCGAGCGCACGCTGGAAACCGAAGTGGCGGGCGTGCGCATTCGCGCCCCCATGATGCTCATTCATACGGTGGCGGCGGGCGGCGGCTCGATCCTGCATGCGGATTCCGGCCGCTTCGTCGTCGGCCCGGACTCCGCAGGCGCTGATCCTGGCCCGCGCAGCTATCGGCGCGGCGGCCCCCTCACGGTCACCGACGCCAATGTGATGGTGGGCAAGCTGAACCCGGCCTTCTTCCCGAAAATCTTCGGCCCCGGCCGCGACCAGCCCCTCGATGTGGAGGCCGTGCGCGAGGGTTTTGCGGCGCTCGCCGCGCAAGCGGGCGACGCGCGCCCGCCAGAGGAGATGGCGGAGGGATTCATCCGCATCGCCGTTGAAAACATGGCCAACGCCATCAAGAAAATTTCCGTGCAGCGCGGCTATGACGTGACCCACTACGCCCTGCAATGTTTCGGCGGCGCGGGCGGGCAGCACGCCTGCCTCGTGGCGGACGCGCTGGGCATGCGCACCGTTCTGATCCACCCGCTCTCGGGCCTGTTGTCAGCCTATGGCATGGGCCTCGCCGACACCCGCGCCGTGCGCCAGCGCACCGTCGAAGCGCCGCTGGATGAAGCAGGCGCGAAGGCCGCCGAGGAGATCGTGAACGCCCTGGGCGCCGAGGCTCTCGCCGATCTAGCCCATCAGATTCAGGGGGACGCCGAGCGCAAGCTCCTGCGCCGCGCCCATGTGCGCTATGCGGGCACGGATACCGCGATGATCGTGGATTTCGGCACGCCCAAAGACATGCGCGCCGCCTTCGAGGCCGCTCACCGCACCCGCTTCGGCTTCGCCGACGAGGGCCGCGCGCTGGTGATCGAGGCGGTGGCTGTGGAAGCCGTCGCCCCCGGTCAGGGCGCAGAGGAACCGGACCTGCCGACGGTGGAAAGCCGGCCCGCGCCTTCAAGCACGACGCGCTTCTTCTCGCAGGGCGAATGGCAGAACGCGGGCGTGCACCTGCGCAAGGAGCTGACTCCCGGCGCGCGCATCGCAGGCCCCGCCGTGTTGATCGAGCCGCATCAGACCATCGTGATCGAACCCGGCTGGGTCGCTGAAATCAGCCCGAAGGACCATGTGGTGCTGCATCGCGAGGGCGAAGTGCGCGCCCTCACCGTTGGCGCCGCCGTCGAGCCGGTCATGCTGGAGATTTTCAACAATCTCTTCATGTCCATCGCCGAGCAGATGGGCCTTGTGCTGCAGAACACCGCCAGCTCCGTCAATATCAAGGAGCGCCTCGATTTCTCCTGCGCGATCTTTGATCGCAATGCGAGCCTTGTGGCCAATGCGCCGCATATTCCCGTGCATCTGGGCTCCATGGACAAGTCAGTGGAGAGCGTCATCCGCGCCCATGGCGGCAAGATGAAGCCGGGCGACGTCTTCGCCATCAATGCGCCCTATAACGGCGGCACCCATCTGCCTGACATCACCGTGGTCACGCCGGTGTTTGATGCTGCGGGTAAGGACATCCTCTTCTTCGTCGCCTCGCGCGGCCATCACGCCGACATCGGCGGCATTGCGCCGGGCTCCATGTCCCCGCGCGCTACCCATATCGACGAAGAGGGCGTCTATATCGACGGCTTCAAGCTCGTCGATGAAGGCCGCTTCCGCGAGGCCGAGACGGTGGCCCTACTCACCGGCGCGCGCTATCCCGTGCGCAATGTCACGCAAAACATCGGGGATCTGCGCGCGCAGATCGCCGCCAATACGCGCGGCGCGAGCGAGCTCATGCGCATGGTCGAGGCCTATGGCATCGATGTCGTGCAGGCTTATATGGGCCATGTGCAGGACAATGCGGCCGAGAGCGTCGCCCGCGTGCTCGCCACCCTCAAAGACTGCGCCTTCGCATATGAGATGGATCAGGGTTGCTTCGTGAAGGTGAAGATCACGGTGGATCGCGCCAATCGCCGCGCCACCGTCGACTTCACCGGCACAGGGCCGCAACGCGCCGATAATTTCAACGCGCCCGAGCCCGTGACCCAGGCCGCCGTGCTCTATGTGTTCCGCACCCTCGTGAAGGATCGCATTCCCCTGAACGCAGGCTGCCTGCGCAACATCACCATCATCGTGCCCAAGGGCTCCATGCTCTCACCGCAATATCCCGCCGCCGTGGTGGCGGGCAATGTGGAGGTCAGCCAGGCCGTCACCGATTGCCTCTATGGCGCGCTGGGCCTGCTGGCGGGCGCGCAGGGCACCATGAACAACCTCACCTTCGGCGATGGCTCCTATCAATACTACGAGACCATCTGCTCGGGCGCCCCTGCGGGCGAGGGTTTCCATGGCGCCGACGCCGTGCACACCCACATGACCAACTCGCGCCTCACCGACCCCGAGGTGCTGGAGTTCCGCTATCCCGTGGTGCTCGAAGATTTCCACATCCGCAAGAATTCGGGTGGACGCGGACGCTGGAACGGCGGCGATGGCGTCTCGCGCACCATCCGCTTCCTGCAGCCCATGGAATGCGCGCTGCTGTCGGGCCATCGGCGCATCCTGCCCTTTGGCGCCAGGGGCGGCGAGCCCGGGCAATTGGGCGTCAATTCCGTGCGCCGCATCGATGGGCGCATCGAGCTGCTCGGCGGCAGCGATCAGACCATGATCGGCGTGGGCGAAGCGATTATCGTGCAGACGCCAACAAGCGGCGGCTTTGGGCCGGCGGGAGACAATGATGCATCTTGATACAGACGTTCTGGTGATTGGCGCAGGCGGCGCAGGCATGTATGCCGCGCTTGAGGCCGCACGCGCCGGCGCCTCCGTGATCCTCGCCGACCGCAGCCTCATCGGCCGTGGCGGCGCCACCGTCATG
>CANGTC010000048.1 GCA_947456505.1 Beijerinckiaceae bacterium | reverse complement strand
GTCTTGTTGGGAAGAAGCGGAAGGATCACACTCCATTCGAAATCGCTCAGTTCGTAACGAGCCATCTGAAAACTCCCTTTTGGGAGTTTGAATCACGACCAGCTGATTTTGGGAATCCCCCTAGGCGCGTTTATGAGTTTACGACCTAGGAGGCGGGGCAGCATTAGGCAAGCCCCGCCGCCCTGTTCAAAACGGTTCGAAATCCCGCAGCGCCGGAATGACTTCTCGCCCGAAGAGATTGATCGAGCGCAGCAGGTTGTCCTCCGGCAGATTGCCGAAGTTGAACTCTCCGAAGAAGGTGTTGAACATGCCTTCGCTGGCCCAGCGCCGCAGCTTTTTTGCTACGGTGTCGGGTGATCCGATCAAAATCAGATCCTTCTCCATGAGATAGTCTGGGTCGAGTAGATTGCGGACAATCTCCGCAGCGCTCGGCTCGCCACGACTTTCGAAGAAAGCTCCAAATCGCTCCTGGCTGGCCCGGATCTCATCCGGGTCGTCGGAATCGGTGAAAATGCCCTTGTAGGCGCGAGAGGCGTCGGCCAATGCGATGGAAAGGGCTTTCTCGTCGGTTTCATCCACATAGACGACGGTGGAATAGGCGATGTTGGGCGTGCCGGACCAGCCGTGCTTGCGCCAGTTGGCGAGATAGGTTTCGTAGCGTGGCTTTGCTTCCGTTCGCGGGAAAAAGATGAAATAGCCGGTGTTGAGGCCCTCGCGCGCGCAAAATTCCAACGTGGGGATATCCCGCGATTCCAGCCACAGCGGCGGATGCGGCCTCTGGGCGCCCGGGATGCTCAGGGTCAGCGCCTTTTGCTGGATCGTCGCGCCCTGAAAATCAAAGGCGCCGTCCGCCTTGTAGGCCGTTTTCAGAAAGCCAACAAATTCCTGGACGATGTCGCGGCGATTGGCGAAATCAGCCGCGAAGGGGGTGAAGTAGGAATTGACGATGCCCGCGACTAGGCCGACTTCGACGCGCCCACCCAGCATCTGGTCGGCCATGGTGATGTCCTCGACGAGGCGGACCGGGTGATGGAGGGGCACCACATGTCCCATGCCGCCAAGGCGAATGCGCTTGGTGCGCGCCCCCGCCGCGACCGTGTAGAGGCTGGGCGAAGTCATCCAGCTTTCGCGCGGCGAGAAGTGGTGCTCGACGCAAAACCCATAATCGAAGCCAGTCGCGTCGGCGGCTTCCAGCTCCTTCCATAATTGTTCATAGCGTTGCGCCGGCGTCATGCCCGCTTTGCCCCAGACATGAGCGAAATGCGCGAATTTCATAATCTCCTCCCGATTTTGTTCGATCATTTTGACCAGTCGGGCTTTGCTTCCGGTTCGCCCGGATTGGCGCTTCTGGTCAGGTGAGAGAGACATTAGCTCATGAATTTGTGACAGACCATGGCCGGCCTTGTTCAGGCGGCGCTTGGGATGAAGATTGCACAGCTTCCCGGAACCTTACGCTCCCTCGCCGCGGTGGTTGCGCATGGGTTCACATGGCATAATATCCCATGTGAACCAGGGAGCTTGAAATGAAACCTATATTCGAACGTTTTTCCCACTATGCGGGATTAGCCGTCGCCGTCATGTGTTTCGCCAGCGCTCCGTCTCAGGCCAGCGCCCAGACCTGGCCCAATCGCCCCGTAACTTTCATCGTCTCCCAGGCTGGCGGCGCGAGTCCTGACGTCATGGCGCGCATTCTTGCGGATCGACTGTCCCGCTCCCTGGGTCAGAGCGTGATCATCGAGAACAAACCCGGCGGCGCCAATGTGATTGGCGCAACCGCCGCAGCCCGCGCCGCGCCCGATGGCTATACCTATTTTTTCGCCACGTCAGCGGCTTTGGCCACCAACCCCTTCCTCATGGAGAAGATGACCTACGATCCGGTGAAGGACTTTCGGCCCGTCACCATGATCGCGCGGAGCCATCAGGCGCTTGTCGCCCATCCTGATCTCCCCGCAAAATCCATCACCGAGCTTGTCGCGCTTGAGAAAAAGCAGCCGGGCAAATTCTCCGTCGCCGTCGATTCCCCGCGCAACCTTGCGGGCGTGACCGCGCAAGCCCTCAACGAGCGCGCCGGAATTGATCTTAGCCTCGTGCCCTATCCTAACATCAACGCAGCTTTGCAGGATGTGATGACTGGGCGCGTGGAGCTTGGGGTCTTCTCCGTGTCCATTGCGGAGGCGCTCATTCGCGATGGCAAATTGCGCCCGCTCGCCATAGCGTCCAGCAAGCGGTCGGGGTCCTTGCCGGATGTTCCCACCGCCGCCGAGACGATCAAGGATTTCGACTTCTCGGGCTGGTTCATGCTGATGGCGCCGACGGGAACGCCGGATGAGATCGTGAACAAGTTGAGCAAAGATGTCGCAGAGGCCATGGGGGATGAAAAAATCCGGGAAATGGCGCCAAAGCTTGGTTTCGAGATTGAGACAGGTTCACCGGACGCAGCCCGCCAGTTTCTTGCAGCGCAGCTCGATTTATGGAGGGGCATCACGACCGAACTGGGCCTGAAACCTCAGTGAAGGCGCCCAATTTGCGCCCGAGCCTTCATGTTGCGGTCTTGCGCCGCTAGGTTAGTATCGACATTCGCATCCGTGATGAAGGCCCCCCATGACCGACTATCTCCTTGTCAGCTTTGAAACCTGTCCCTGGGTCCAGCGCGCCGCCATCGTACTGCGGGAAAAGAAGACGCCTTTTAGCTTCAAGCATATTGATCGGGACAATCGCCCCGACTGGTTTGTGGCCATCTCGCCCCACCGCAAGGTCCCGGTGCTGCGCATCGATGACAAGGTGTCGCTCTTCGAGTCCAACGCCATCGTCGAATATCTCGACGAGACCATTGCGCCCCGCCTTCACCCTGGCGATCCCCTGCTGCGCGCCTGGAACAGGGCCTGGACGGACTATCTCCCGACTTTCGCCTCAGATGTCACAGGCGCCGCCTATGCGAGCACGCAGGGGGATTATGAGAAGGCTGTGGGAAAGATCGAGGGCCCCTTCAGCAAGCTTGAGGAGGCGCTGGCCCGCAGGTCGGAAGGGCCTTTTTTCAACGGTCCTGATTTTTCGCTGGTGGACGCCGCCTATGCGCCCTTCCTGCAGCGCTATGGCTTCCTTGACCGCATCGCGCCGCTTGGCAAGCTTGAAGCTTTTCCGAAGTTATCGGCATGGTCTGCGACGCTGATGGCGCGCTCCTCCACCCATAGTTTTGCTCCGGATGTTTTTGAGGGCATGTACCGGGAGACGGTTAAAAAGCGCAATGTCTGGCTGTCCCAGTTTTGCTGATCATTGAAAGCTGGAGCGTGGGCTGTCGCCAACTATAACGACAGCTCTGTTCCGCGCGAAGCTGCGCTGCATGAAGGAAACGCGCTTGTGACGACGAAAGCCCGTTCACCTGCGTTGGAGGTTTTCACCCATCGCAACTATCTGCTGTTCATGGTGGGGCTTGGGCCCTCGGCCATCTCGTCGTGGATGCAGCGTGTTGGCGTGGGTTGGCTTGCATGGGAATTGACGCATTCCCCGGCATGGCTTGGTTTGATCGCCGCCGCAGATCTGATCCCGTTCCTTTTCTTGTCGCCCTTTGCGGGGGTGTTCATTGATCGCTCATCGCCTCACAAAATTCTGCTGACCGCGCAATGGCTGCAATTCGTCCATGCCGCAGCTTTGGCGGTGACGATGTACAACAATCTCCTGCAAATAGAACTTCTCTTCGCCTTGACGGTTTTTTCAGGAATTGTCAGCGCCTTTTCGACCTCCGCGCGCCATGCGGTCGTGCCCAATACGGTCCCCAAGGCCCTTGTGGGGACTGCAGTCTCCCTCGACTCGGCTTTGTTTCAGGCCAGCCGCTTCATGGGGCCAGCCATTGCGGCCTTCGTCATTCCGACCTGGGGCGTCTTCGGCGCCTTCGCCACCCACACGGTCGGCAGTTTTGTATTTTCGGTTGTGATGCAGCAGATGCGTATGCCGGCTCCCGAGCGGGACAAGCGCCCGCGCAACCTGATGTCCGACATCCGCGAAAGCCTGGACTACATCGGTAGCCATGCGGGCATCCAACCGCTGTTCATCATGCTCGCCACCGCCTCCATCTGCTTGCGGCCCATGCAGGATATGCTGCCCGGCTTTGCTCAGTCAGTCTTTGACTCCGATGCGGTTGGTCTCGCCTGGTTGACCTCCGCCATGGGGGTTGGCGCCATGCTCAGCGCGACTCGCGTGGCGCTTTTGGGAAACTTTTCAGGTTTGAACAAAATGGCCTTCATAGGGCTCGCCTGTTCAGGTTTGGCGACCATTGGCATGGTCGCCACGCGTCACCTGTGGATCGGAATTGGTTTGTCGGCGATCTTTGGTTATTCGTTCAACACGCTATCGGTCAGCATTCAGGCGATTGTGCAATCGGCGGTGCAGGATTCCATGCGCTCGCGCGTGATGTCCTTCTATACCGTGATTTATCGCGGCGCTCCTGCTTTTGGCGCGTTGTTTTTCGGAAGCCTTGCGGAATTTGTGGGCCTTCGCTGGTCCTATGCGCTGGCGGGCGCCGTTTGCCTTGTCACGGCGGCCGTTCTCTTCAAGCGGCTCGGCTCCATGAACGGCGCCTTCGATTTATCGCACTAGAACTCCCGTTCGGGCCTGTTCGAAAGATCTGTGCTTTCATGCGTCCCCGTAGTCTTTCAGCACAGGCCATGGAGAAGAAAATCTGGTTTTTTATAAAACTTCTCTGCTATGATGCCGATAAACACAAAGCTGGGGAGGTCATCATGCTCCATAAACAATTTTATCGTTCAGTGCTGGCCGCGTTGTTTGGTCTGTGCTCTGGCGTGATAGCTATGGCCGACGAACCCTTCCGTCTGAAATCTCCCATCTTCGAAGACAATGGGGTCATGCCGCGCAAGTTTGGCGGCGTCAGTTCAGCCAACAAGAACTGCATAGGCGAGAATGTCTCTGTCCCGCTCACCTGGACCCCCGGACCAGCGGGTACGAAGAGTTATGTGCTGATGATGGTGGACCTTGCAGGTCGCGGGGGCACGGGCGTCGATCATTGGCTGATTTACGGCATTCCTGCGGATGTGACGGCGCTCAAGGAGGGAGAACATTCCAAGCCGCATCCGCGATTCCTCGGCGGCAGAAGCGCTGCGGATACGGACCAGTATTTCGGGCCTTGCCCGGCGCCGGGCTCCGGCCTTCATCATTACGTGTTCACGCTGGTCGCCACTGATCTTGAGCCTGATGCGTTGAAAGCAGGGCTGAACCGCACCGATCTCATGAAGGCCATCACAGGGCGGGCCAAGGCTGTGACCGACTTTGTGCTGCGGCAGGAATATGGGTCGTGAATGATAGGGGCCTTTAGCGCGCCTGAACCCTAAAAGCGCCTCAAACGCCCAGCCATGCATGGCGAATGTCATCAGCCGCACGTAGATCCTGCGCGCGGCCACTCCAGCGCACGCGGCCTTTGCCCAGAACCACGGCGCGGTCGGCCAGGGCCATGGCGAGCGCGAAGCTCTGCTCCACCAGCACCATGGTCAGTCCGGTCCCTTTGAGCTTCAGCAATAATTCCAGGATTTGCTCGACGATGATTGGCGCCAGTCCCTCGCTGGGCTCATCCAGCAGGATCAGGCGGGGATTGGCGACCAGCGCGCGGGCTATGGCGAGCATCTGCTGCTCGCCGCCGGAAAGTTGCGCGCCGCCGTTGCGCTTGCGGGCGGCAAGCCGGGGGAATTCGTCGAAGACGCGCTCCATAGTCCATCCTGCGCCCCGCTGGGCGATCACCAGATTTTCTTCGACCGTGAGCGAAGGGAAGATGGCGCGCGTTTCCTGCACGAAGGCGATTCCCGCTCGCGCCACGGCATGGGTTTTCATGCCGGCGAGATCCTGTCCATCAAACGATACCTTGCCGCCACGCGGGGGCGTGATGCGCATGATGGAGCGCAGAGTCGTGGTCTTGCCCGCGCCATTGCGGCCCAGCAGCGCGACAACCTCGCCCGCCTGCGCCTCCAGCGAGACGCCCTGAAGGATATGGCTCTCCCCCAGATAGGTCTGGATGTCGTCAACGCGCAGCAAGGGCTCCATGGTCATGACGCCCCCGCAGGGTTGGTGGCGGCGCCGCCCAGATAGCGTTCGCGCACCAGTTCCGAGGCGCGGATCTCGGTCGGCGTGCCCCGGGTGAGCACACTGCCGTAATCCAGCACGGTGATGCTGTCGGCGATGTCCATGACAAGGTCCATGTCGTGTTCGATGATGACCATGGTGAGGGAGTTCGGCAATTGTCGGATCAGATCGCGCATCCGCGCCGTCTCCTCCGGGCTCATGCCAGCGGTGGGCTCATCGAGCAGCAGCACCTTGGGGTCGCAAGCCAGCGCAAGGCCCACTTCCAACTGGCGCTGCCCCCCGTAGCTGAGCGAGCGGGCGAGGGTGTCGAGATCTCCTGTCAGGCCCACCTTTTCGCCGATGGCTTCCGCCCCCTCGCGCAGATCGTCATAGGAACGCAGCGAGCGCCAGAAGACGGCGGTTCGCTTTTCGCGTACGGCGCGCGCGAAGACGAGGTTCTCCAGCACCGTGAGATCCATGAACACATTATTGCGCTGAAAGGAGCGGGCGATCCCCAGGCGCGCGCGCTGGGCGAGGCCAAGGTTGGTGACGTCGCGATCCCCCAGCAGAACGCGCCCGCCATCTGGGCGCAGATTGCCGGCCAACAGATTGAAGAAGGTGGTCTTGCCCGCCCCGTTGGGTCCGATGATGGCGTGGCGCAGGCCCGCCTCGAAGGCGAGGCTGACATTGCGGGTGGCGACCAGCGAGCCAAAGGATTTACCGAGATCGCGCGTTTCCAGGGCGATGGTCATGGGCGCTTCCTCCCAAGCCTGGACCATTCAATATCCAGAATCCAACCAACGATTCCGCGTGGCAGGCCAATGGCGACCATCATGAAAATCGCGCCAAGGAAGAGATACCAATGCCCGAAATGGCTGGAGAGGAAATCCTTCAGGAAGACCAGAAGGGCCGCCCCCATAATGCCGCCCACCAGCGTGCCGATGCCGCCAATCACCACGGCGATCAGCACATCGCCTGAGGCGAGCCAGCTCGCCAGATCCGGTGACAGGAAGTTGGTGTGCTGCACCTTGAAGGCGCCGGCGAAGGCCGCGATGCCCCCGGAGATGGTGAAGGCCGCCAGCCGATAGGAGAAGACCGAACCGCCCAGCGCCGACACACGGCCCGCATTCTGGCGTATGGCGTCCAGGGTGCGCCCGAAGGGCGACACGATGAGAAACTCAAGCGCCAGCCAGATCGCTGCGCAGAGCAGGACGACGAAGATGGAGAAGGTCGCGGCGTCGTTGAGGTCGACGCCGATCAGACTCAAATCCAGCCGAGGCACGCCGCCCATGCCATCGGCGCCCTTGAAGGTGCGGTCGCGGAACACCCAGGAATAGAACATCTCCGCCATGGCCAGCGTCACCATGATGAAGAAGGCCCCCGTGGTGCGAACCGCAAAGACCCCCGCGGCCAGAGCGACGATCAGGCCCGCCAGCACTGCGGCCCCGAGCGCTGCGCCGGGCGAATAGCCGCTCAGAACGGTGAGACCCCCGAAGGCATAGGCGCCCACCCCAAGAAGCCCCGCGTGGCCAAAGGACACGAGGCCGCATGTGGCGAGAAAATCGAGGCTGAGCGCGAAGATGGCGAGGATCGCCGCCTCGGCGATGAGGTCCTGGGTGAAATAGCTCGCCAGCTTGCAGCCCGCGAGGGCTGCGGCGAGTAGACCGGCGCCAATCACGCGGCGAAGGAAGACGCGGGAGGCCATGGGCTAACCCTGCGTCAAGAAGCGACGGGCTGGCATCAGCCCGCTTGGCCGGAAAACCAAAGCCACCGCCATCACCAGATAGATCATCACCATGGCGAAATCCGGCAGGAGGATCTTGCCGAAGGTGTCGGCGAAGCCAATGAGGAAGGAGCCCAGAATGGCGCCCGCCAGACTGCCCAGGCCCCCGATCACCACAACGATGAGCACCAGAATGATCACGCTGACGTCCATGCCCGTGTAAACGCCAAAGACAGGCGCTGCGATGACGCCCGCAAGCCCCGCCAGATAGGCGCCGATAGCGAAGACGCCCGCGAAGACCTTGGCGATATCGATGCCCATCGTCTCCGCTGTGACGCGGTCATCCACCCCCGCGCGCACCAGAGCGCCGAGGCGCGTGCGTTCGAGCACGACATAGAGGACGCCCATGGTCACGAGGCCAACGCTGATGATGAAAAGGCGATATTTGGGATAGGTGACGCCAAACAGGCGCGCAGCGCCCTCAAGCGCGGCAGGAACGGGCACGCCCTTTGGCAGGTCGCCGTAGACGATGCGCAGCATTTCCGTACCAAAATAGATCACGCCTACCGTCAGTAGCACCTGCGCCAGATGCCCATGCCGTTCGACCCGCTTGAGAAGGAGATAGTAGAGGCAGACGCCAATCAGCATGGCGGCGATGGGCGCGCAGAGCAGCGCCAGCCAGTAGGATCCGCTCGCGCCTGCGAGCGAATAGGCCAGATAGGCTGACACCATATAGATCGTGCCATGGGACAGGTTCAGGTAATCCATCATGCCAAACACGACCGACAGGCCAATCGCCAGCAGGAACAGCAACATCGAGAATTGAAGGGAATTCAGGATCTGTTCGATGAGGAATGTCGGGTCTGAGATCATGGGTCACTTATCAGGCGGAGGATAAGACGCCGCGCGCCGCCCCGGATCGATCAGGGCGACGCGCGGCGAGGAGACTATTGCATCTTGCAGCCCTGAACTGGGTCTTCGTAATTGGGGAAGGTGTCGATCACGTCGAAGCCGACGCTGTCGCCCTTCTTTACGGTCTTGACGATATAGACGTTCTGCGTGGCCTGATGGTTGGCTGCCATCTTCATGGGGCCGCGCGGACCCACATAGGCCACTTTCTCGATAGAGGCGACCATGCTAGGGCGATCCGCGGTGTCGCCATTGCGCGCCTTCACCGCCTCAAGGATGAACCGCATGGAGTCATAGCCCATGACCGCGAATTCCTCAGGCTCCTCCCCATAGGCTTTCATATAGGCGGCGCGGAAGTCGACATTCTCCTTGTGAGGGAGTTCGGCCACATAATTGGAGGGCGACACCACATCCAGCGCAGAAGCGCCTTGCGCCGCGCGCAGCACGGGCGGGGTCAGGCCGATGGGTCCATAAAGCGGAATCTCCTTCTTGAGGCCGAAGGACTCATATTGCTTCACGAAGGTCAGCGCCTCCGCAGCAAAGAAGACGCCGAAGATCGCGCCCGGGTTGGTCGCCTTGGCTTGCGCGAGATAGGGGCCATAGTCCTGCGTCTTGGCGAAGGGCGGATAGGCCTCGCCCACAATGGTTCCGCCGCCGGCGAGGATGCCTTCCTTGAAGGCGGCGACATATTCACGCGGCGCCACATAGTCTGAAGCGATCACATAGATGCTCTTTGGCGCGTTCTTCGCCATCCAGACGCCGATGGGCTTGGTGATTTGCGCGCTGGAATAGGAGGCGCGGAAGACATAGCGATCACATTTCTCGCCAGTGAGCGTATCGGTCGAGGCGTTGGACAGAACGAGCGGGATCTTCTGGCTCGACAGATAGGGGCCGACCGCCAGCGCAACTGCGGAGTTTATGATGCCGGTGGCGATCTCGATCTTGTCGGAACCGACGAGCTTGCGGGCTTTTTGCAGGCCGACCGAGGGATTGCCCTCCGTATCCTCGTGCAGCAATTCGATCTTGCGCCCGGCGATGGAGCCGCCAGCTTCCTCGACCGCGAAGCGCATCCCTTTGAGTTGACGCTCGCCCAGCACAGCAAAGACGCCGGTGGTCGGCATCAGGACGCCGATTTTCAATGGGTCTTTCGATTGCGCCGTCGCCGGCGACACCGCCGCGCCTAGCGCCAGGCTGAACGTGATCGCGATGATCCCAATCCGCATATTTCCCCCCTGCAAGGATATTGTTCGTAGTTCCTGATCTTATCGAAAAGCTGTCGTTGACGCCAGCAAATATATTGCAATCAGGCGTTCCAGGCGACATCATGTCGGGAACAGGATGTGGAAAATCGCCCGGGGAGGGATGCGTGGAGCCGATGCGCAGCGTCGTCATCAAGAACACGAGTTTGCGATATCAGGAGGTCGGCTCCGGTCCGCCGCTGCTGTTCCTCGACGCCGAGGATTCCTACGGTTTGCGCGAGCCCTTCATCGAGGCGCTGTCCCATAACTTTCGCGTGATCGCGCCGCTCCATCCCGGGTTTGACGGTCAGAGCGAGCCTGCCTGGCTGAAGACCATCGGGGATCTTGCGTTTTTTTATCTGGAGGTCCTGGACGCCCTCCAGTTAGGTCCGGTCCCCGTTGTGGGCGCTTCGCTGGGGGGCTGGCTCGCCGCCGAGATCGCGCTGCGCAACCCCACCGCCTTCTCGTCCATATCGCTCCTGGCGCCGCTTGGCCTGCGCGTCCCCGGCGTTCCCTTCGGGGACATCTTCCTGTGGACGCCGCCGGAGACCGTGCGCAACACATTCCGGGACGAGACCATCCAGGCGAAGGTTCTGTCACGCGAACATACGCCGCAGGAGGTCAAGGCCGCCTTGCAAAGCCGCTATACGACCACGCGTCTGACCTGGAACCCCCGGTTCTATTCCCCCGAATTGATGCGTTGGACGGAGCGCCTGCGGGCGCCCATGCAGCTCATCTGGGGAGAGGAGGATATGATTGCGCCGATCGCGGTGGCCAGGGCCTGGACAGAAGCCTTGCCAGCGGCGCGGCTCTTGAGCCTGCCGGGCTGCGGACATTTGCCCCATGTCGAACATCCGCACGCCGTCGCGGATAAGATCGCCAGCTTCATAAGCGAGGCCAAGTGATGCAGTTTCACGCCTTCCACCTCATGCCCTATCGCCACCTCGATCTGGCCGAGGCTGACAAGCATCGCTCCTACTGGGTCAACCTGCCCAATACGTTCTGGGATCGTTCGAAGGGTCCGGCGCTTTACGCCGAATATATCGGCCAGCTCGCTTATGCCGCCGAATGCGGCTTTGATGGGGTCTGCGTGAATGAGCATCACCAGACCGCCTATGGCCTGATGCCCGCGCCAAATCTCATCGCCAGCGCGCTGATCGAGCGCACGCGTGGAACCAAGGTCAGGATTGCGGTGCTGGGCCGCGCGCTGCCCATCGTGAACAATCCCGTCACCATCGCGGAGGAATTCGCGATGCTCGACAATATGTCGGAGGGGCGCCTGATCGCAGGCTTCGTGCGCGGCATCGGCTGCGAATATCATTCCTCCATGGTCAATCCCATCCTTTCCCATGAGCGTTTCCATGAAGCCCATGATCTCATCGTGCAGGCCTGGACCCGCGATGGCCCCTTTGACTTCGTGGGCGAGCATTACAATCTGAACTACGTGAGCTTGTGGCCACGCCCGGTGCAATTGCCCCATCCGCCGATCTGGGTGCCCTCGCAGGGCTCGCGCGAAACCATCGATTGGGTGGCGGCGCCGGAGCGCAAATATCCCCTCCTGATGGCCTTTAGTCCCGTCGACACTGTGGTGCGGTTTCATGAGGCCTATCGCAAGGCGGCGCTTGATTTTGGTTATGAGGTCAGCGGCGATCAACTCGGCTGGTCAACGCCGGTCTATGTGGGCGAGAGCGATGAAGAGGCCTATCCGGAGGCCGCGCCCCATATCGAGGCGCTGTTCAACCATTTCTTCCATATCCCGCTCGAATATCTGTTTCCGCCGGGCTACACCTCCATCAACTCCTTTCAGGCCATGATGGAGTTCCGCAAGGGATTGGCGACGTCGAAGCAGACCCTGTCCGACCTCATGACGCGCGGCAATTGCATCGTGGGAAGCCCCAAGACGGTGGCGGCGCGGATCCGTGATCTGCATGAGCGCACGGGCTTCCGTCTCATGGTGCCCATGATTCAGTTCGGCACCTTGCCCGACGACCTCGTGCGCAAGAGCACGCGGCTCTTCGCATCGGAAGTGGCGCCCGCCTTGCGCAGTTTGTAGCCGCATCAAAACGCCCTATCGCGAAAATAAAAATTCATCTCAGGAGGAAATGAATGCCGTCTCATCTGTTCACGCCGATCAAACTGGCCGGACTCACGCTGAAAAATCGGGTCATCATCTCACCTCTGTGTCAGTTCAGCGCGGTCGATGGAACGGCGAGCCCCTGGCACTGGGCCCATATCGGACAATTCGCGCAGTCAGGCGCTGGCCTGTGCATCTTCGAGGCGACGGCGGTGAGCGCGGTCGGGCGCATCACCCCGGGCTGTCTTGGGCTTTACTCTGATGCGAATGAGGCGGCGCTGACGAAGCTGCTCGCGGATGTGCGCAGCTTCTCCGACATGCCCATGGGCATTCAGCTCGATCACGCCGGCCGCAAGGCCTCTACGCGGCCAACCTGGGATTTGCACAAGGGACAATTCGTCTCCGATGAAGAGGGCGGCTGGACGCCGGAAGGTCCATCGCCCCAGCCCTTCACGCCGGAGTGGCGCACGCCCATCGAGTTGGACGCCGAGGGCTTGAAGCGGGTGCGCGATAAATTCGTGGAGGCCGCGCGCCGCGCTGACCGCTGCGGTTTCGACGTAATTGAAATTCACGCCGCCCACGGCTACCTGCTGCATGAATTTTGCTCGCCCCTCACCAATCATCGCATCGATGAATATGGCGGCGATCTTCTGGGGCGCCTGCGCTTTCCGCTGGAAGTGGCGAGCGCCATTCGTGCGGCCTTCCCCGCTCACAAGCCTGTAGGCGTTCGCATCACCGGCGAGGATTGGGTTGAGGGTGGGCTGACGCTGGACGACGCCGTAGTCTTCGCAAAGGAGCTGAAGAAGATCGGAATGGACTATGTCATTCCCTCCGCAGGCAATGTGGCGCCGGGCATGAAGCTGCCGCCGGTGAAGCCCGGCTACATGGTGCATTTCGCCGAAAAGGTGAAGCGCGAGGCCGAGATCACCACCATGACGGTGGGCATGATCTTCGAGCCGCAACACGCCGAGGAGATCATTGCTTCGGGCAAGGCTGATATGGTGGCGATTGGCCGGGCCATCATGGACAATCCGCGCTGGCCCTGGCATGCGGCGACGGCTCTGGGCGAGCGCATCGAGACCCCCAAGCAATATGCCCGCTCCTCGCCGCAACATTGGCCTGCCTATGCGCAGGTGCATGGGGTGGCCCTGCGCGAGGGCGAGGGCGTCATGAGCCATCCGACTCGCGAATGAATGGCGCCCGCCCCAATGACAGGGGCGGGACTGCTAACCGCGATTGGGTTTGCCGACGAAGCCGGCGCCATGCCCGGCCTCATGGGCCGCCCAGCCGCCCGCGACACGGCCGCTGAAGAGCGAGGGTCCCAGCATGGTGCCCTCAAGGCCCGCCTTGCCATTGATATGGCCGCCCGCCATGCCGGCCAGCTCGCCCGCCGCATAGAGCCCCTGGATCGGTTCGAAGTGCTTGTCGAGAACCCGGCAGCGCATGTCTGTCTTGACGCCGCCGAAGTTCTTGCGCGCCAGCGGGAAGATCTGAATGGTGTAGTACGGCGGTGTGTCAAAGGGTTTCGACGCGCCCAGCGGCTTGCCAAACTCGGGCTCGGTCTTGAGGCCCTTGGCGAAGGCGTCATTGTAGCGCGCGATGGTGTCAAGGAAGGCCGCCTTGTCGACCTCCATCATCTCCGCGAGTTCCTCCAGCGTGTTCGCCTTGTGGATGAAGGGAGAGTTCTCCAAGAGCTCCTCGATCTTTGCACGGTCCACTTTGTCGCCTACGTGATAATAGGGGTCGGAGATCGTGATATTGGCGAGCATCGGCCTGTCGGTGACCGCCCAGGCGTGGCGGGGTTCCTGCGCCATCAGCGCGGGGCTTCCGGAGTTTCCGCCTGACAGGGATTCATTGTGGAACCGGCGGCCCTGCTGGTTGACCCAGATATTTCCCGGCGCGAGGCGGAACGCCAGACCGCGACGGCCCGTCTGGTCGCGATAATCGGGCGTGCAATAGGCGTAGAACCATATGTGGTCCATATGGGTGAGGTAGCCCCCGAGCGAGCGCACGAGTTTGTGGCCATCGCCGTTCGCGCCGAAGCCCGATCCCTCCAGCACCCGGCCGGAACGCAGTTCAGGGCGCGCTTCCAGCACCATGTCGATATTGGAGTTGAAGCCACCTGTGGCCATGACCACAACTTGGGCTGAGATCTCGAGCTGGGTGGAGACGCCGCCGCTTCTTGTCACCGCCGTGACGCCCGTAACCCTGTCGCCTTCACGGTTGATGCTGCTGACGCTCGTCTCCGTGAGGAGCTGCCCGCCCTTGGCCTTGAAGGAGGCGATCAGATTTGTCATCAGCCCGTGGCCGCTGTCGGCGGCGCGGGTCCAGCGCATCACCGAATTGCCTTCCTGCCCCTTCAGATCGACCCAGGTGACTCCGTTTTGTTCGGCCCAGTGGTAGAGATCGTGCAGGGAGTGCTCGATGTAGAGGCGGGCCCAGACCTCGTCTGCGGATGGGCCGCCCCATTTCATCCAGTCGTCGAAAGCCAGATCCGGCGTATCCTTGATGCCCGCTTTCTCTTGCAGCGGCGTTCCCACGATCAGGCAACCGCCCCCCGAAGTGATCGCCGCGCCGCCGGGCTCCGCCAATTTTTCCAGCACGAGAACCTGGGCCCCGGCGTCCAGCGCCTCGATGCCCGCCGCGATCCCGGCGCCTCCGCCGCCGATGATCAGGACGTCAGTTCTCATGTTCGTGCTGTGCGCCATGTCCGCATCTTTCTTGGGCTATTGTCTGGGCTTGTCTGAGCTTATGGTATGGATAACATAAATCGCGTGGTCAACGCCCCAGAGCGCGATAATAGGACTGCCAGGGAAGAACGCGCCTATGATGAAGCTGGGTCTATTCATTCAGGGAGGCGGCCACCACGTCGCGGCTTGGCGTCATCCCTCCACGCCCTATGGCGCCAGCCAGTCCATGGCCCATCATGCTGAAATCGCAGGGCTCGCCGAACTCGGCCGTTTTGACATGATTTTCTTCGCGGACAGTCTGGTGTCCTTTGGTCCCGATGATCTCGAAGTCTGGAAGCGCGGCGCCGCCGTCTCCCGCATCGAACCGGTCACCATGCTCTCGGCGCTCTCGGTTCTGACAAAGAACATCGGCCTCGTCGCGACCTTCTCCACAAGTTTCATCGAACCCTATTATGTCGCACGTTTGTTCGCATCGCTCGACAAGATCAGCGGGGGGCGCGCAGGCTGGAACCTCGTGACGTCAGCCGCGCCCTCGGAGCCCCATAGTTTCAGCCGCACCGCCCATGCTCCCGCCGCTGAGCGTTATGCGCGCGCCGGCGAATTCGCGGATGTGGTGCTGGGGCTCTGGAACACCTGGGAAGACGACGCCTTTATCGAGGATCGCGAGAACGGGCTCTATTTCGATCCCGCGAAAATGCATTATCTGAATCACAAAGGCGATCATTTCCAGGTTCGCGGCCCCCTCAATATTCGCAGGTCCCCGCAGGGTCATCCTGTCATCGTTCAGGCAGGGCAGTCCGAGGCTGGACGAGAGTTGGCCGCGCGAACGACCGAAGTCATTTTCGGCGTGCAACAGCAGATCGAACCCGCCCGCCAATTCCGCGATGACATTCACGCGCGCGCCATCAGATACGGCCGCGATCCGGCCGCCATCAAGATCATGCCGGGGGTGATGCCCTTCGTAGCGCCGACCCGCGCGCAGGCTCAGGAAAAATTTGAAGAAATGCAGTCGCTGATTCATCCCGATCTGGGCATTCGCGTGATCAGCGAGATGATCGGCGTCGATCTGCGGGGTTATGATCTCGACGGCCCCTTGCCGGAGGTTCAGGCCATCGTGGGCCAATCCGGTCGCCAGCAAGTCGTCATGGATATGGCGAGGCGGGACAATCTTTCGATAAGGCAGGTCTATCAACGGGTTGCTGGCGCACGCGCGCATCGCATCATCCATGGATCGCCCGCAGACGTCGCTGATGATCTCGAGGAATGGTATAAAAAAGGCGCCGCTGACGGGTTCAATATCATGCCGCCCCTCTTCCCCGATGGCCTGAAGGATTTTGTGGATCTGGTGGTCCCTGAATTACAGCGGCGCGGCCTCTTCCGGCGCGAATATGAGGGCAAGACCCTGCGCGAAAATCTGGGTCTTCCATTTCCCGTTCATCGGAAGAAGGAGGGGCGGGAAAGTTGATGGCGGGTCCTGAAAATAGCCACCTTTCTTTGGCATGAATCAGGCTATTCCGACGCGGCGAACGGGGGGTGAGAGCTTTGGCGATGTGTATGGAAAGTCATTCTTTTTTCGCTTCGGGGCGCGTCCTTGCGGGCGCCGTTGCGCAACGCGCCAAGGCGCGGCGTGTTGCGATTCTTGGCGTGAGGTTTTTGTTGGCCTTCGCCGCCCTGCTCGGCATCTCCCCAGCGCTCCAGGCGCAGCCCGCCGCCGAGTTCTATCGCGGCAAGAACCTCCAGCTCATCATTGGCACGGGAGAGGGAGGCGGATACGATTATTCCGCGCGCCTGGTAGCGCAATTTCTGGCCGATTTCATTCCGGGCCGACCGATCATCGTTGTCCGCAACATGCCCGGCGCCGGCTCCATCGCGGCCGCTGAATATGTCTATAATCTGGCCCCGAGAGATGGGCTGACCATGCTCATCGTGCAGCCGACCTTCCTGCTCGAAAAGATCAATGATCGCGCGCGCAAATATGAGCCGGAGAAATTCACCTGGATCGGGCGCATCGATGAAAGCGTCGTCATGGGCGTCATCTGGCATAAATCGCCCGCGCAATCAGTGGCCGAGGCGAAGGAAAAACAGGTGGTGATCGCCTCCAACGCGGCGGCGGGGACGTCCGCCACGATTCCCTGGGCGCTGAACAAGATGATCGGGACCAGATACAAGGTTGTGCTCGGTTATGATTCATCCGCCAATATGGGCCTTGCGCTGGAGAAGGGAGAGGCTGACGCCCTGGGTTCCACCAGTTGGGATTATCTGGAAACAAAGCGCGAATGGTTCGAACAGAAGAAGGTGACGATCCCCTATGTGATTTCGCTGAACCGGTTCAAGAAATTGCCGGATGTGCCGACGGTGCTGGAACTCGTCGACAATGAGCGCGACCGCAATGCGCTCAAACTCATGGCGTCCACCTCCACAGTCGGGCGCGCCTTCATGTCGACGCCTGACGCGCCCGTGGAGCGGGTCGAGATTTTGCGCAAATCCTTCGACGCCCTGGTGAGGGATCCGAAGTTTCTCGCCGAAGCGGAAAAGCGTCGCCTTGGGGTGGACCCTATGTCCGGCGAGGATCTGCGCGCCATCGTCGCCGACGTCATGCGCCAGCCTGAGGATGTGGTCGAGCGCATGAAGGAAGTCACGCGTCCGCAGTTGTAGGCTTTTCCCGATCTCCTTGTTCCTCGCAGCGACCCGGTTCTTATGGACTTGGCGAGCGCCCGTTTTTGTGCGGATATGGGGGCACCGAAAACGACAAAAAATGCACCTCGATCACAAGGGGCAGGGAGAAACATGACCGAACTCAGATATGAAGCGCCTGAAAGCTTGAGTGCAGCGGTTTCGCTGTTGGCGGGAGCCTCGGGATTGAGCCGCGTTCTGGCGGGCGGGACGGACGTCATCGTTCAGATGGAGACCGATCTCATTGAGCCGGAGTTGCTCGTCGACATCAAGAAAATCCCCGAGCTTCGGGGGATTTCCGCCGAGGATGGCGGGTTCCGCGTCGGCGCCGCCACTACGGGCATGCAGATCTGCGATCACAAGGCTTTCGCCGCCGCCTGGCCGGGGGTCATCGAGGGCGTGAAGCTGATCGGCTCGATCCAGGTCAAGGGCCGCGCCTCCATGGGCGGCAACCTCTGCAACGCCTCCCCCGGCGCCGACAGCGTTCCGCCAATGATCGCCGCTGGCGCCATCGCCCGCGTGATCGGCCCCAACGGGCTCCGCGAGGTTCCGGTCGAGCAGATCCCCACAGGCCCCGGCAAGACCTCGCTGGGCAAGGGCGAGATCATCTCTTCCTTCTTTTTTCCGGCGCGGCCCAAGGGCTCCGGCGACGCCTATCAGCGCTTCACCCCGCGCACCGAGATGGACATCGCTGTGACCGGCGTGGCGGTGAACCTGACGCTGGACGCCAAGGGCATATGCACCGCCGCTCGGGTCGCCATCGGCGCCGTCGCGCCCACAGCTCTGCTGGTGCAGGCCGCCGCCGATGCGCTGATCGGCACAAGCGTCGATGAGGCCGCCATCGAGAAAATGGTGGCCGCGACCCGCGCCGCTTGCAGGCCCATTGACGACAAGCGCGGGACCAAGGCGTTCCGCATCGAGGTGACAGGGGTGCTGGCCAAACGCGTTGTTGCGGCCGCCCTCGAGCGTGCGAGGGCGAACGGATGAAAAAGCATCACATTACCCTGAATGTGAATGGCGACGACTACGACGCGCTCGTGGAGCCCCAGCAGTCCTTGCTAGATGTCTTGCGCGACACGCTCATGCTCACTGGCACCAAGGAAGGCTGCGCCACCGGCGATTGCGGCGCCTGTTCGGTGACGGTGGATGGCGTGCTGCAATGCGCCTGCCTGATGCTGGGCGTGGAGGCCAATGGCGTCCAAGTGGAGACCATCGAGGGCATGGCCAAGGGCGCGGACCTGCACCCCCTGCAGAAGGCCTTCCTGGTGCATAATGGCCTCCAGTGCGGCATCTGCACCCCCGGCGTTCTGGTGGCGGCGAAAGCTCTGCTGGAGCGCAACCCAGACCCGACGGAAACCGAGGTGCGCTATTGGCTCGCCGGAAACCTGTGCCGCTGCACCGGTTACGACAAACTGATCCAATCCGTTCTTGTCGCCGCCAAAGAAATGAGAGGGGCATGACATGGCTCACGATATCCTCGAAAACAGCGGGTTCGCCGCAGATCGCAAGCTGAATATTGTCGGCACCAATCCCATCAAGCACGATGGCTGGGACAAGGTGACGGGCGCCGCCAAGTTCTCCTCGGACGTGATCCTGCCGGGCATGCTCGTGGGCAAGATCCTGCGCAGCCCTCATCCGCATGCGGTGATCAAATCCATCGACACCTCGGCCGCTGAAAAGCTGGCTGGCGTGAAGGCGGTCGTCACCGGCGCCGACTTCCCCAGGATCAAGGAAGGGACCCCATATGGCGACATGACCCGCATGGTCATGGCGCAGGAGAAGGTCTACCACGAGGGTCATCCTGTCGCCGCCGTCGCCGCCACCTCCGAGTCCATCGCCAAGAAGGCGCTGAAGCTCATCAAGGTCGAATATGAGGTGCTGCCCCACGTCATCGACCCCGTGGCGGCCATGCAGCCGGACGCGCCGATCCTCCATAGCTACATGCGCACCAAGGGCGCCAAGCCCGGCGATCCCAAGGTCAGCGCCGACCGGCCGTCCAACGTGGTGGAGCGCTACGAGCTTGGCGTCGGCGATGTCGAGGCGGGCTTCGCCGAGGCCGACGTCATCATTGAGCGAACCTTCGACACCAAGCCCATGCACCAAGGCTATATCGAGCCGCAATCCTGCGTCGCCTCCTGTTCGGAGGAGGGCGAGATCGAATTGTGGTGCTGCACCCAGGCGCCCTTCGTCTATCGTGACCGCCTCTCGGAGATACTCAAGGTCGATGGCTCCAAGATTAAGGTGCAGCAATCCGAACTGGGCGGCGGCTTCGGCGGCAAGACGGCCTTCTATGCGGAGCCCGTCGCGATCCAGCTCGCCCGCAAGACGCGCCGACCGGTGAAGATCACCTTAACCCGTTCGGAGGTCTTCCGGGGCACCGGGCCTGTGTCGGGCACCCAATCGCGCATCAAGATCGGCTGCAAGAAGGATGGCACGATCACGGCGGCGGACGCCGAACTGATCTTCCAGACCGGTCCCTATTCGGGCTCGGCCTTCACCAATGCGCCCCAGGCCATGTTCACCCGCTACGATCTGAAGAACGTGCGCACGGTGTCCTATGAGGTGGTTTCCAACCGCCCCAAGGTGGCCTCGTTCCGCGCGCCCTGCGTGCCGCAGGTGGTCTTCGGCGTCGAGGGCATCATCAGCGAGCTCGCGAACAAGATCGGTATGGACCAGATCGATTTCCGCATGAAGAACGCCATGGCCAATGGCGCCAGGACGATCTATGCGGAGACCTTCGGCAAGATTGGCTTCATCGAGACGCTGGAGGCCGCCAAGGCCTGCGATCACTACCGGTCGCCCGTCCCCAAGGGCCAGGGGCGCGGCATCTCCACGGGCTTCTGGTTCAACCGCGGCGGCGAGACCTCCTCGACCCTGAATGTGGCGCCCGATGGCTCGGTGACCATCACCATCGGCACCGCTGACGTGGCGGGCTCGCGCATCTCCATCTCCATGATGGTGGCGGAGGAATTGGGCATCCCCGTTGAAAAGGTGCGCGCGGTTCTGGCGGACACCCATCAGCTCGGCTTCAACCGGGTGACGGCGGGTAGCCGCACCACCTTCTCCCAAGGCGTGGTGCTGGTGGACTGCGCCCGCAAGGTCATCAAGGAGATGTCCGAGCGCGCCGCGCGCATCTGGAAAGTGCCGGAGGAGGGCGTGGAATTCGCCAATGGCGAGTTCCGGCCCGCTGGCGCAAATGTGGGCGAGTTCAAGCCGCTCACCATCGCCGACATCGCCAAGCAGACGACCAGCACCGAAGGCGCCATCGCCGCGCGTTCCGACATGAACGTGACCGGCGCTGGCCCGGGCTTCGGTTGCCACATCGTCGATGTGGCCGTCGATGAGGAGACCGGCGCCGTGGAGATCAAGCGCTACACGGTGGTGGAGGACGCCGGCAAGGCGATCCATCCGCTGCAGGTGGAGGGGCAGTTCCAGGGCGGCGCGGTGCAGGGCATCGGCTGGGCGCTCAACGAGGAATATATCTTCGGCGAGGACGGCAAGATGCAGAACCCCGGCTTCCTCGACTACCGCATGCCCGTGGCGTC
>CANGTC010000047.1 GCA_947456505.1 Beijerinckiaceae bacterium | reverse complement strand
TGCGCCCCATGCGCCCGGCGGCGCCCGCGATCACGATCCGCATCTCGCTCATCATCCGCTCCTGTGTCTGTTCCATCCTGCCTCTACAGAGGCGCGGCGCTCAGGGCAATGCGGGGAATTTGGGGACCGCGACGATTGCCCCTTGCGCCCGGTCGCGATCCGGGCAAGGTTCTCCCCTTGTTCTCATGCCTTCCTGCTTGGACTGAGCTATGGATTTCACCTTTCTGCATTGCGCCGACCTGCATCTGGGCAGCCCCCTGCTGGGCCTTTCCCTCAAGGACGAGGCCATCGCCCGGCGTTTCGCCCAGGCGAGCCGCGACGCCTTCTCGGACCTCATCACCCGCGCCATCGCCGAGCGCGTCGCCTTCGTGCTGATCGCGGGCGACGTCTATGACGGCGAGTGGAAGGATATGACCACCGGCCTGTTCTTCGCCCGCGAATTGTCGCGCCTGAATCGCGAGCAAATCCCGGTCTTCATCATCCACGGCAACCACGATGCGAAAAATGTGGTGACCAAAGAGGTTCATCCACCTGACAATGTGACGTCCTTCCCGGCCAAGCGCGCAAAGACGCACAGGCTGGAAAAGCTGCAAGTGGCGATCCACGGCCGCAGCTTTCTGGAGCGCGAGGAGACCGACAACTGGGCGCCGACCTATCCCGAGCCCGTGGCGGGCTTCTTCAACATCGGCATGCTTCATACCTCCTGCGACGGCAAGCCCGGCCACGCCCCCTATGCGCCCTGCACAACGCAGGATCTTGTCGCCCGGGGCTATGACTATTGGGCGCTCGGCCATGTGCATCAATTCGAGGTGCTGCACGAAAATCCCCATATCGTTTATCCCGGCAATCTGCAGGGCCGCAGCATCAGGGAATGCGGGCCGAAGGGCGCGGTCTTCGTGGATGTGCAGGACGGGCGCGTGCGCGACCTGCGCCGCGTGATCACCGATCAGGCGCGCTGGGCCGAGGTGACGCTGGACGCCAGCGGCCATGATGATCGCGAGGCCCTCCTGCGCGCGGTGGCGCAGGCCTTCAGGCCCGTGGCGGACGAGGCCGAGGGCCGCCTGGTGGCCGCGCGCCTGCGCCTGACCGGCGCCACAGCCCTGCATCGCAGCCTGCTCGCCGACCACAGTGGTTTCGCAGTCGACGCGCTCGCCGCCGCCCAACAGAACGCCGAAGACATCTGGATCGAAAAGCTGCGCCTCGACACGCGCGATCTTGTTCAGGCGAGCGGCGAGGATCTGGCGGGGGTCGATCTTGACGCCCTGCTGGCGGGGGGCGACGCGCAAAAGCTCATGAGACGCCTGACCGAAGACATGGAGATGCTGCGCTCCAGATCGAACAGCGCCGCTCTGGCGCTGGATCTGGACGACGCCCCAACACTCATGGCGGAGGCTCGCGCGCTTCTGCTGGAACGCGCCGCCCGTGGGGAGGACCGCTGATGCGCCTGACCCGTCTCGACCTCCTCAAATACGGCGCCTTTGAAACCCGCAGCCTGACCCTGCGCCCGGACGCCAAGCTGCATGTGATCTTCGGCGCCAATGAAGCGGGCAAGTCCTCGACCCTGGCGGCGGTGAGCGATCTGCTGTTCGGCTTTCCGCACATCACGCCCTATGATTTCCGCTTCAAGGCGTCGGAACTGCGCCTGGGCGGGGAGGTCCTGTCGCGAGCAGGCGCGCGTCTCGCCTTCCTGCGCAGCAAGGGCCGAACCAGGACATTGCGCGATCTCAGCGAAAAACCCCTCGACGACAACGCGCTCGCACCTTTCCTCGGCCAGCTGACGCGAGAGATTTTCGTCAACGCTTTCGGCCTCAATGCGGAGGGGCTACGCGAGGGCGCGGAGGAGATCGTGCAGTCACGCGGCGAGGTGGGGTCGAGCCTCATGGCGGCGGCCTCCGGCATCAGGGGCCTGACGCGCGTGCGCAGCGCGATCGAGGACGACGCGGACAAGATTTTCGCGCCTAACAAATCCCAATCGCGCGCCTTCTATCAGGCCCGCGACCGTTATGAGGCCGCCAAGAAGGCCATTGGCGACAATGAGCTGCGCGCCACCGGCTGGAAACGGCTCAACGACGCCGTCGCGCAGAACGAGAAACGGCTGGCGGAGCTGACCCAGGAGACCCGCAAGCGCGCCGAGACCCGCGCCCGCATCGAGCGCCTGAAACGGCTCGCGCCCCTGCTGCGCAGGATCGAGGCGCAGGAGCAGGCGCTGGCCGAGGAGGCCGATCTGCCGCAGACGCCCCCGGGCTATCCCGCGCGCCTCGGCGAGGCGCTGGAGGGCGCCGCGAAGGCTGACGAGAGCCTTCGCAAGGCGCAGGCAGAACGCGCCGAGGCGGAGGCACTGCTGGCGGAGATTTCGGTCGAGGCGTCGCTGATCGAACGCGCCGGGGAGATCGAGGCGCTGGTGCAGCGCATTGGCGCTGCGGGCACGGCCGCCAACCAATTGCCGCGCGTCGCCGCCGAGCAGGACGCCGCCAGCGCGGACCTTGACGGCAAGGCCCGCGCCCTCGGCCTGCAGCTGGGCCAGAGTCTCGAGCAATTGCAGCCCAGCGATGGCGACCTCGCCCTGCTGCGCGCACTCATCGACGAAGAGCGTGTCCTGACCCAGCGCCGCGCCGCCTTCGAGCAGACTCTCGGTGAAGAGCGCGAGGGCATTGCAAGGCTCGACGCCCTCAGCCAAACCCACACCCATGTCGCCGACCCCGCGCCCCTGCGCGAGCAATGGCGGGCGCTGGGGGTGCTCAAGGCCATCGCCGACCATGACCAGAAGGCGAGCGCTCTGCGGCGCGAGGAGGAGGCCCTGCGCCGCGACGCCCTGCGCCTGCAAGCGCCCGTCGCGGATCTGCCGCGCCTCGCCGCAACGCCCTTGCCCTCAGCCGAGACCATCGCCGCCTTTGGCAAGCGCTTCGACGACATCCAGACCGCCCGGCGCGATGGCGAGCGCGCCATGGCCGAGGTGGAGACCCGCATCAAGACCCTGCGCCAGAGCCTCGACGCGCTTTCAGCGGGAGGCGATGTGCCGACCCCTGAGCTGATCGCCGCGACCCGCGCCGCCCGCGACAGCGAATGGGCGCAGCTGCGCGCCACCCTTTTTGGCGAAACCGGCGCGCTGACCGGCGCCTCTCTGGCCGCGAGCATCACCCGCTTCGAACGCGCGGGCGAGAGCGCGGATCGTCTGGCGGACGCCGCCGCCCGGGACGCCGGGCGCGTGGCGAATTTCGCCACGCAGACCGGGGATCTGGCGCGCGAGGAGGCGGCGCTCGCCAGCCTTAAGGCCCAGCGCGCCGAGCGGGCGGCTTTGGAGGCTGCCCTTGCGCAGGACTGGACCGCTCTCTGGAGCCCCCTGGACGTCGCACCCCTCAGCCCCCGCGACATGGGCGGCTGGCGCCCGGCGCTCGACGGCCTGCTAGACCGTCACGCGCGGCAGGAGGAGCTTCGCCATGAAGCCCAGCAGGCGCAAGACCGCCTCACCGCTTTGATGACGCCCCTGGCGAGCCTCGCGCAGGGCTGCGGCCTGCCAGATATGCCCGGCCTGGATGCGGAGCGGCAGGCCCAGCGGGTCGAGGCGCGGTTGCTGGAACTCGCCACCGCCTGGGATGAATCCCGCACACAGGCGCGCCAGCGCGAGGACATAGGCAAGCGCATCGGCAAGCTCGAAGCCGATCTGGCCAGCCATGCCGCGAAGGAGGCCGATTGGACGCAGCGCTGGCGGGCGGCCCTGCCGAAGTTGGGCCTGTCGCCGGAGGCCGCCAGCATCCAGGCCCAGGCGGCGCTGGATGTGTGGAAGCTCACCCCCGCCGCCCTCGAAAAGCGCGATCAGCTCAAGCGCCGGGTGGAGGGCATGCGCCGGGATCTCGCGCGCTTCGAAGACGACGCCCGCGCCCTCCTCGCCACCCTGACCCCCGATCTGACCACGCTTTCGCCTACCCTCGGCGTCGAGCGGCTCAACGAGCGACTGGCGGCCGCGCGCAGGGCGGAGGCCCGGCGCGAGGAAATCGCCCGGCGCATGAGCGCCTGCGACGCCACCCTGCGCAAGGCGCAAGGCGTGGCCATGGAGGCGCGGGCCCGGCTCGATGAGCTCGCGGCCACGCTGCCGCCCTGCGACGATCTGAGCGCGTTGCAAGCAAGGCTCGCCCGGCGCGAGGCCATGGCGGCTGCGGTCGCCGACCTGCACGCCCAGTTCGCCGATCAGGCGGATGGGCATGGGGAGGCGCAGGTGCGCGCCGATCTTGAAGGATTCGACCCCGACCGGGCGGAGGCGGATCTCGCTGCGCTTCAGCAGGAGGACGAGCGCTCCACCCGCGACTCCAACGAGGCCTATGCTGCGGTGAAGGAGGCGAAGCGCCAGATCGAGGCCTGGGAGCAAGGTCTGGGCTCGGAGGCCGCCAGCCAACAGCGCGTCAACGCGGAAAGCGAGATGCAGGAGGCGGCGCGGTCCTGGCTCGTGCTGCGTCTCGCCGGCGCCATGCTGGAGGATGCGCTGGAGCGCCACCGCGCCACACGGCAAGACCCGCTCATGGAGCGCGCCAGCGCGCTGTTCGCAGCGCTGACGGGCAGGACCTTCTCCGGCATCGTCCAGTCCTACGGGGAGGATGGCGTCGAGGCGCTGTTCGGCAGGCGCGCGAATGGCGAGGAGGTGGCCATCGCGGGCCTCAGCGAGGGCACGCGCGACCAGCTCTATCTCGCCCTGCGCCTCGCCTATGTGGAGGATTACGCCGCCCGAGCCGAGCCCGCGCCCTTCATCGCCGACGATCTCTTCACCAGTTTCGACGACGCCCGCACAGCCCATGGGCTGCGGGCCCTGGCGGATGTGGGGACGAGCGCCCAATGCGTGCTCTTCACCCATCACCGCCATGTGGCGGAGATCGCACGGGCCGAAATTGGCGGGGAGCTCGACCTGATCGAGATTTAGGGGCGGCTTCCATCAGCGAGCGACGCGCTGGGCTTTGACGGCGCGCCTCGCCTGCTCTTTAATCGGGTCAGGCGCCCAAGGAGAGAGTGGAATGACCGAGATCGTGACCAAGATGATCACCTGCGCAGGGGGGCTTCCCGCCTTCATCGCAGCGCCCGCCGGGCCGCAGAAGGTCCCTGTGATCGTGCTGCTGCACGAACGTTACGGGCTGGTGCCCCATACGATGGATCTGGCTCGCCGCCATGCGCGCGAAGGCTATGTCTGCATCGCGGCCGATTATTTCTTCAAGCACCCTGATCAGGACGCCCTGCACCGGGGCGACAGCGGCTACGACATGACCGATCCGGAATCGGTCGAATATATGGAGGCCGCCATCGCCGCCCTGGCGGACACGCCGCAGGCCGATCTCTCCTGCATCGCGGTTATGGGGGTGTGCCAAACGGGGCGGCACCCGATCGTTCTGGCGGCGCATCGCAAGATCTCGGCGGCGCTTGTGTGGTATGGCGCAACGCAGGGGCGCGAGTGGGATGTGAACGCGAAATATCCCGTCGCGCTCGACACACTGATCGACAAGGTCGATTGCCCGGTGCTCGGCATGTTCGGCGAGGGCGACCACATCATCTCGGTCGACCATGTGCGCCGCTTCCGCAATGCGCTGGAGCGCACCAACAAGACCTATCATGTGGAGATTTTCGGCGGCGCGCCCCATGGGTGGCTCAACGACACCATGCCCGGTCGCTATCGTCGCGAGCAGGCGGAGGCGGCCTGGAAGGCGCAACGGGAGTTTCTGGACCGGGTCTTCGCGCCCAAGGCCGAGGGCGCCTTCATCGAGCAGACCTACAAGGCGGCCATCTCGCCCACCTACGATTTTTCGAAGAACGTCCGGTACGAATAATGTTTCGCTGAACCCGGCCAGACTCATCCCATCAGGAAAACAACCATGACCGACAAATTCGAGGACTATTGCTGGAAGGACATCGTCAATGACGAGATCCTGGAAATCTACAGCGCCTATCGCCGCGAGATCTTTGTGGGGCCTCGCCCCGCCATTCTGGCGATCGACCTCTACAACAAGGCCTATCAGGGCGGAAATCGTCCGGTGATCGAGGTGAACCGCGAGTTCTCCGGCTCTTGCGGGGAGAACGCCTGGCGCGCCATGGAGCCCACGCAAAAACTCTTCGCCGCCGCCCGCCGCGCGGGCATCCCCGTCATCTATTCCACCCGCCACGCGGATACGGCGGGGGTGCACAGCACCAACCGGCGCATGGGCCGCGAGGTCGAGGATGTCTATGGCATCAAGGAGGAGCTTGCGCCCCATCCCGGCGATCTCGTGATCTACAAGGAGCGCGCCTCCGCCTTCTTCGGCACGCCGCTCATCGCCCATCTGCGCCGCCTTGGCGTCGAGAGCCTGATCATCTGCGGCGAGAGCACGTCAGGCTGCGTGCGCGCCTCCACCGTGGACGCCTATTCCTATGGCTTCCACAATGTGCTGGTGGAGGAATGCACCTATGACCGCTCGATGCTGAGCCACAAGGTCAACCTCTTCGACCTCCATCACAAATATGCCGATGTGATGCATGTGGGCGAGGTGATCGCCCATCTCGACGGCCTGGCTGCGCGCGCCACGGCGGCGGAATAAGCTCACAACACGAACTGACGGGGCGCCGCATTGGCGGCGTCCCGGTCTGATCCCGCAGAAGTAAACACATCTTAACCCGCCTTTAATCGGCCCCCTTTAGAGTCCCACAGACTGCGGTCCGGATCCGGACATGCGGCGAGTTGGCAGAGTAAAGCGGGCGCCATGGGCGGCGAGAGCTGGTTCAGCAAAAAGCGTGAGCCCAAACTGGCGGCGCCCCGCAAGGCGCGCGACGACGAAGTGCGCGTGGATCCCCACGATCGCCCCGATCACCTGCGCAAGCGCAAGAGCGGCATACGCATCGAGCCCTTTTTTGAAGACGAACGCAGCGCGGCCCGCAAGGCGGTTCCCGAAGAGCCCGCGGCGGGCAAACGCGCGCGCAAAAAACAGCCCGCCGAAGATGAGCCCGTCGGCCAGGAGGCTGAGCAGGACGAAGCCCGGCCGCGCAAGCGCAGGGCTAAACCCGAAGGGAAGCGCCGCCGCTCTGTGCTGGGCGCACTGGTTTATTATGGTGCGGTGCTGGGCGTCTGGTGCGTCATTGGGCTAGGCGCCCTCGTGGCCTGGCACGCCGGACAATTGCCGCCCATCGACCAACTCGCCGTGCCCAAGCGCCCGCCCAATATCGCCATTCTCGCCGATGACGGATCCCTGCTGGCCAATCGGGGCGACACGGGCGGGGCGGCGATCCACATCAAGGATCTGCCCCCCTATCTGCCCAAGGCCTTCATCGCCATCGAGGACCGGCGGTTCTATTCCCACTGGGGCGTCGACCCCCTGGGCATTGGCCGCGCGGTCATGCGCAATGTGCTGAAGCGCGGCGGCATGGAGGGCGGCTCCACCATCACCCAGCAGCTCGCCAAGAACCTGTTCCTGACCCAGGAGCGCACCATCTCCCGCAAGATCCAGGAGGCGATTCTCGCGGTGTGGCTGGAACATCGCTACTCCAAGGACCAGATCCTCGAGCTCTATCTGAACCGCGTCTATTTCGGCTCGGGCGCCTATGGGGTGGAGGCGGCGGCGCGCAAGTATTTCGGCCGCCCGGCCAGCGAGACCACCCTGCAGGAGGCGGCCATTCTGGCAGGCCTGATGAAAGCGCCGACCAAACTCGCCCCCAACCGCAATCCCGACGGCGCCGCCGACCGGGCCGCGCAGGTGATCCTCGCCATGGTGCGCGAGGGCTTCATCAGCGAGAACATGGGCAAGCTGGCGCTAATCAATCCGGCGCAGGCGGCGGCGCCGCGCGGGGCGGGCTCGGTCAACTACGCCGCCGATTATGTGATGGACGTGCTCAACGACACGCTGGGCGCCATCGACGATGACATCGTGGTGACGACCACCCTCAGCAGCGCCTTGCAGAGCGCGGGCGAGCGCGCGCTGACCGAGGAGCTGGACAAGAAGGGCGCGCGTTTTGGCGTGTCGCAAGGCGCGCTGGTGGCCATCGACATGAGCGGCCAGATCAAGGCCCTGATCGGCGGGCGCAATTATGCGGAGAGCCAGTTCAACCGGGCGGTGGCCGCGCGCCGTCAACCCGGGTCCTCCTTCAAGCCCTTCGTCTATCTGAGCGCGCTGGAGAAGGGCCTGACCCCGGGCACGGTGCGCGAGGATGCGCCCATCAATCTGCGGGGCTGGAAACCCGAAAACTCCACCCATGAATATCAGGGGCCGGTGACCCTGACCCGCGCCCTCTCCATGTCGCTCAACACGGTGGCGGTGCGGCTCGCCATGGAGGTTAGCCCCAAGACCGTCATCGCCACCGCCCATCGGCTGGGGGTTGCGTCTGACCTGCGGCCCGACGCCTCCATCGCGCTGGGCACCTCGGAAGTCACGCCGCTGGAGCTGGTCAACGCCTATGCGCCCTTCGCCAATGGGGGCCTGGGCGTGCAGCCCCATATCATCGCGAAGGTGCGCCGGGCCGATGGCAAACAGCTCTATCAACGCAAGGGGTCGAGCTTCGGCCGCGTGATCGAGCCGCAATATGTGGCCATGATGAACGCCATGTTGCAGGAGACCCTGCTGACCGGCACTGCGCGCAAGGCGGAGCTGCCGGGCTGGCAGGCGGCGGGCAAGACCGGCACCAGCCAGGATTATCGCGACGCCTGGTTCGTGGGCTACACGAGCCAATTGGTGGCGGGCGTGTGGCTTGGCAATGACGATGGCTCCGCCACCAAGCGCGCCTCCGGCGCCAATCTGCCCGTGGATATCTGGAGCCGTTTCATGCGCGAGGCCCTGCAGAGCGTCGCGCCTTCGCCCCTGCCCGACGGCGTCTGGCGCGCTGCGACCCCGCTGGCGCAAGTCACGCCGCCGATTCCGCAGGCTGACGTGCCGGCGCCTGCTGCGCCGCAAATTCCGACGCCAGCGCCGGTCACGGCGCCGACCCCCCTCATGCGCCCGGCCGCCACGCCCACGCCAGCCCCGCAAACGCAGGCCCAGACCCAGATCCAACAGCCGCCCCGCGCCCCAAGGCGCGAGCAGGCTGTCGATCAATCCAACGACCTCCTGCCCCCCGCCTCGATCCCGCGCAGCGGGACGCAGCAGAAGGGCGCGGTGGAACGGTTGTTCGGGGGGTAGAAGATCAGCTGCGCAGCGGCGCAGAGCCCCACGAATTCAGCGTGCGCTCTTCATGGGGCCAGACGCCGCGCGGACGATCCGGCGCCACCACTTCGATCTCCGCCGAAAGCTCCACCCAGTTCCCGTCGGGATCATGGACGAAGAGGAAGAGATTGTTGCCGGGGCCGTGGCGGCCGGGGCCCCATTTCACGGGGATACGCAAGGAGGCGAAATGGTCGCCCCAATCGCGGATCGAGTTCCAGTCCGTCGCCTCGTAGCAATGGTGGTCGAAGCGATCTTCGGCGGCCTGGAAGACCGCGAAACTATGATGCTCGTGGTCCGAGCGCATGAAGGCGGTGCGCATGACGCCGGCGTCATCGAGGACCCGGTCCGACTCGGTCAGCCCCACCACGCGCGTATAAAAATCCACCATGCCCGCCGCATCGCGGGTGGCGACCACCACATGCTGGATGCGGCCCGGCAGACCCTTCGTGGAAGGCGCACGGGCGCGCGGCACGCCGAAGAAAATGTTGTTGCCGCTGAGATCGGTGAAACCCACCGCATCGACGAAGCAGGGCGTGGAGGTGCGCTCATGGGCCACGCCCGCCATGGCCAGACGCTCCATCAGCCCATCGAGCCAGGCGGGATCATAGACGGCATAGCCCGCCGACTTCAGCGTCTTGGCCTCGCCGGGCGAGATCATCACGCAACGCTCTGGGCCATGACAGATGCGCATGTCGCCGTGCGCCTCGACCTCCGCCGAGAAGGCGTCGCGATAGAAACGCGAGAGGGCCTCGGGATCCGGCGAGCCCAACTCGATATAGGAGAGATGGGCCCGCATGCTCGTGTGATGTTCCATCCCGGCCTCCTGCGTCTCAGGCCGCACCTGGCCGCTCAACGAGGTAAATGATCAAACGCGGATTTCGCCAAGGCTGACGCTTTGGGTCACATTCGCTTCGACGCGCTTCATGCCGCTTTCGGTCGAGATCGAGACCACATAGTCGCCGGAATCAGGCGGCAGCCGGTCAAATTTGAAATCCCCGTAATTGTCGGTCGTGGCCGTGGCGACCAGCGAACCGGCCTTAAACAGGCGCACCTGCGCGCCCTCGACGCAGTCGATGACCCCATCGACGTCCTTCGACACGCTGCCTGCGATGAAGGCGGTCGAATAGCGCCAGAGGTTGCGATACCAGACGCGGGGCTTGGTCCCCAGTTCCGGCTTCAGCTGCTCAAGCTCCTGCGCCTTCGCCATGGCCTGCATCTCGGCGTCTTCCACCTTCACGGCGCGCATGGCGCCGGTGGGGCAGACCTGCCCGCCGCGCGGCTGGGGCCAGCCGATGTCCAGCAGGTGGGCGTCGAAGGTCCAGGCCTGGGGAATCATCAATTCCTCATTCCACCAGACATGCCCATAGGGGCAGGCGTCGACAATCTGCTTCTGGCCCTTGGCCTTCACGGGATCGATGATGACGATGCCGTCCGGCCGCTTGGTGACGGCGTCATTCCACGCCGCCTTGACGCAGGGTGCGTCATCGCAGTGGTTGCACATGGTCGGGACATAAGCGATGTCGAGTTGCGTGCCCTGTCCGCGCTCGTTCTGGAGGATGTCGATCCAGCGATGGCCATGCTTGGGCATGGGCGCAGAATAACCGGGAAATTCGTTATCGACATATTCATCCATGATGGCGAGCGTGCACAGATTGCAATTCGTGCATTCCGCGACATCGATGATCATATTCCACTTTTGCATGGTTCATCTCCTGCGCGGCGGGCCGTCTGGCGACAGCCCGGCCGCACGCTGATTACTTCGCGGGTTCCATCACCATGGCGTCTTCGACCGGCGCGGGGGCTGGAGGCTGTGCGGCCTTCTCCATCTTCGCGAAAGTCTCGGACATGTGTTCGATCTTGCCATCCCAGACTGCGACCTCGACCAGCGCATTGGCGCCGGCGAGCGAATGGGTGGATTTGGTCTGGGTCTTGTGCGGCGTCAAGAGATTGAGGCAACCGCCGCGATC
The DNA here is from genome assembly GCA_947456505.1 of Beijerinckiaceae bacterium. Classification (GTDB taxonomy): domain Bacteria; phylum Pseudomonadota; class Alphaproteobacteria; order Rhizobiales; family Beijerinckiaceae; genus Terripilifer. The sequence goes on along the minus strand of CANGTC010000047.1, from coordinate 9,876 downwards.
GATCGACTTGCCGGGCTCGCCCAGCGGATCATAGATGGCGCAGGACTCGTAGCCATGCACCACGCCGCGCGGCAGACGCTCGGTCGGCAGCGCCGCGCAGAGCACCGCGCCACGATCATTATAGACCTTCACAAGATCATGCTTCTTGATGCCGCGATCAGCCGCATCCTGCGGATTCATGCGGATCAGCCAGTAGTACCAGTCGCCGACCTTGACGCGGTGATCCTCGATATTCAGCAGGAAGGAATCCTTGCCGTCGCCCTGGGTGTGGAACGAATATTTCGAGTGGGGCGTCAGCATCATCAGCGGGTATTTTTCATACATCTCGCCGGAATGCGGGCCCTCCCACGAGGGTTCGTATTTCACGATGGGCGGACGCTCGGGATCATTGGCGCGAATGAGCGAATTGCACTCGAACTCAAGCTTGCCGGACTGGGTCTGCAAGCCCTTGAGATATTCGCCCGCGTAATCGGAGGGCAGCGGCAGGGGCTCCGGCACGTCCTTCTTGCGGTTCTCCCAGAACCAGCGGAAGGAGACGGGCGCACGCAGCTTTTCCTTCTCCGTGGGAACCACGAAATAGCCCTTCTTCACGAACTGTTCCCAGGTGATGTACTGGGGCAGATCGGAAGCCTCGAACTGGCGCTTGACCCAGTCGATCTCGTTCATGCCTTCGTTGAAGTAGTTGGCGAGGCCGAGCCGTTTGCAGATCTCGGTGAAGATCCAGTAGTCGGATTTGGATTCGCCCAGCGGCTTGATCGCCGGCGCCTGGAAGATCACCACGCGATGATTGAGCTGCTGCTGGCCGTGATGGCCATAGCCGCCCAGCGCGGCCCATTCGGAAATGTCGACGCGCTCGAAATTGGTGCAGGCGGGCAGAATCAGATCAGCGAACTTCGCCTCGCCTTCCATCCAGATGGACTGGTTGACGACGAATTCGAGATTTTCAGACTGATACATCTGCACGTGACGATTGGTGTTGTTCATCGTCGAGAGCATGGAGCCGCCATATTTGTAGAGCATGCGCACCGGCGCGTGCCCTGCGGCGGGATAGTTCACCTTGGCGAACTGATGCTCGATGGACTTGCCGTTCCACAGATAGCCCTCCGCTTTGCCCTCGACGATGGCTTCGGGCATGAAGATGCGGGGGATCTTCTGGTTGGAGGTGTTCATGGTCGGCAGCTGCGGCATGCGCTGATAGAGCTCGACCGGCAGCGAGGTGCCCTCGATGTCGCCGGACATGCCGCCTTCGGCGTAACCGGGGAAATAGAAGTTGAAGTCAACGGGCGTGCCCCATTGCAGATTGCCCATGTTGACGCCGGGCTTGCCAAGGCCCTGCATGGCCACAAGGCACACCATCACGCGCGCCCATTGGATGCCCGTCTGGTTGCGGCAGGCGCCGCCATGGCCATTGCCCCAGCCGCCGGGCGCGAGATAGACGCGCTTGCGGCCCCATTCGCGGGCCAGCGCGCGCACGTCGCGGGCGGGCACGCCGGTCTCAAGCTCCTGCCATTCCGGCGTCTTGGGCACGCCGTCCTCATCGCCGAGCAGATAGGCCTTCCACTTGTCGAAGCCCTCGGTGTGGGACTCCACATAGGCCTTGTCGTAGAGGTCTTCCTTGATCCAGACATAGGCGATGGCCATGGCCATCGCCACGGAGGTCGTGGGCTTGGGCGCGAACCACTTGCCCGGCAGGAACTGCGCGGAAGAATTATAGAAGGGGTCGACGTGCACGACCTTGCAGTTGAGGCGCGGGTCCTTCAACCACTGGCGGCGCACGGTGCCTTCCTGGGCGCCATAGGAGCCTGAGGTCGTCTCGGGATCGGCCGACCAGAACACCACCATGTCGCAATTCTGCAGGCAGTCCTCAACCGTGCCATAGGTTTCCGACTGGCCCACGCGCAGCGAATAGCCCCAGTGATGGGCCGCGCCCCAGTACCAGCCCTCCCAGGAATCGGGATTGTGATGGACGGCCGTGTGGCCCACCGCATTGCGGAAGCGATAGAGCGCGGACAGGTAATAGCCGATATTGCCCCAGGTGTGATGGGAGCCATGGGAGACCGCCATGACGCCGGGGCCATGCAGGCGCTTGGCTCGCTTGATTTCCGACGACACCAGCTCGAGCGCCTCCTCCCAGGAGATGCGGACATAGCCGGACTTGCCGCGGTTTTGCGGGTTGCGCTCGCCATTGGGATCGAAATCGACGCGCTTCATGGGATAGAGCGCGCGATCAGGAGAATAGACGATGGCCTTTGAGTTCTGCCCGTGGGGCGCGAGCGTCGTCTTGCGCGGCGGCGTCAGCTTCACACCCTTGGCCATGATGCTCCAGGGCTGGGGATCGGTCTCGTCGAAATCGATCAGGGTGGTGCGGACGATCTTGCCATCCTTCACATAGACGAAGAGCGGCCCGCCATTGGCCATATTGCAATAGCGGATCGTGCCATCCTTCTGCGGCACGCCCATGTCGAGGCGTACGCTCATCAGTAGCATGACGGTCTGGGCGAACCAGTTGGAGAGGTCCTCGGGACCATCCACCGTCATCTTGAAGTCTTTTTGCGCGTTGATCTGGTTGAGCCAGTTGAACGGCGGGGTCAGAAGCTCGGCGCCGAGGGTGGCGTTCTTGAACGCGATGGTGACGTCCGAATTGGGGTGCAGGCCCGCCTTGGAGGTCACCCGTCCATTCTTGATCTTGAACCAGCGCCCAACCTCTTCATCGCGCGCCATGATCTGGGCGGTGAGATTGCGCTCTTGCAGACGCTCCGCATAGGAGGGGTAGAATTTCGCCGCCAGCGGAAGCGCTTTCGACAGGCCAAAAAGAATGACTTTGAACTTGCCGGTTGCGATGCTCATGCTTTCCTCCACGGCGGCAGGTTTTTGGCCTGGGGCGGGTTGGCGCTGAAATGTCAGAACGAAACGATGCTTTTGAAGCGTTCTAGCTGGACAGTGCGGCAAGGGCAATGCGCGAGGCCGCCACCCGGTCGTTCCGACGAGGTCCGCACGGGACTTCTCGGAGCGCGGGGGGCAGGGATTCAGCAGCGCTCACCCACACTTTCCCAGTCCACCCCGAGCCTAGTCAGCCCGTCCGAACCCGTCAACCGATTTCCCAAAAAATGAGAATATGGAATGCCTGCCTGCAGACGCAAAAAAGGGCCGAGGCGGCGCGCCTCGACCCCTGACGATGCGCCCTGAAGCGCGCAGGCCTCAGTGGAGGCTGACCGTATGCAGCTTGTGCTCCCAGGCGTTGGCCACGGCGGCGTCCCGGGAGTCGGTCAGCAGGATCGGAGCGCCCTCGGCGCTGAGCAGGGCGAAGAGCTGCAAGCCCGAGGGGATGCCCTCCACCTGGGGGAAGAGTCGACGCGCCTCATCCGAGCGCATGGGTTTCACATAGGCGATATAGCCGCCGCCCATATGGGCGAGCTGTTCGACTGTCACGGGGGCCTCGCTCAGGCCCTGCGCAAGCTTGGTTTCATTGATCATCACAGGCTCCTCTCGCGGTCCCGCAGGGGCCCCGCCGTTGGGTGCGGACAATCTTCAGTCCCGCACCGAAATGTTGATCTTCCGGATCATCTTTTCCGGCTCGGGCCGGGCCAGATCCACCGAAAGCAGTCCATGGGTCAGATCAGCGCCCAGCACCTGCATGCCATCGGCGAGCAGGAAGCTGCGCTGGAACTGCCGCGCGGCGATGCCGCGATGCAGATATTGGCGTTCCTTGTCGTCCTGCTGGCGGCCGCGGATGACGAGCTGGTTCTCTTCCACGGTGATGTCGAGCTGGTCGCGGGTGAAGCCCGCCACAGCCAGAGTGATGCGCAGCCGCTCGGGCAGCCCATCGGCGCGAGGCAGGCGCTCGATGTTGTAGGGCGGATATCCGTCGGAGGTGGTCCGACTGACCCTGTCCAGCGCCCGCTCGATATCGTCAAACCCCAGCAGGAATGGGGAGTTCAGGTTCGGTAGTCGCGTCATTCGAAGCCCTTTCGGCGCCTCGCGGTTTGGGCCCCGGATGGGCGCCCCGGCTCATCGCCGCCGTCTTGATATGGTCGGGCCGACGCAAGCCTTCAAGAGGGGGAGCGTCGGGCGGCGAACCAGCCCGTTCGATCCGGCCCCGCCCTCCTTAGGGCAGACCAAGAATCGAAGGAGGGACCCCAAGATCCCATGGTCCAGCTCGCCGCCCTCGTCCATAGGCCTATTATTGTCAGCGGCTTAATGACGTTCTGGAGATCCGGCCATGCGGGTGCAGCCCTATTTGACCTTCGAAGGGCGATGCGAGGAGGCGCTGACTTTCTATCAAGCCGCGCTGAGCGCCGAGATCCTCAGCATGATGCGCTACAAAGACAGCCCCCTGCCCGAGGGGACCGGCGCCCGCCCGCCTGGATCCGATGAGAAAATCATGCACGCCAGCCTGCGAATTGGCGATTCCGTCCTCATGGCCTCGGACGGGCGCTGCAGCGGCGCCCCCGAATTCAAGGGCGTCTCCCTCTCACTCACCCTGCCCGACGCCGCTGAGGCAAGCCGCATCGTCACGGCCCTGTCGAAAGAAGGCGCGGTTCTGGTCCCCATGACCGAAACCTTCTTCGCCCAGGGCTTCGGCATGGTCGCCGACCGCTTCGGTCTGATCTGGCTGGTGCTGGCCGCGCCGGTGGAGGGGATGTGAGGGGGCGCTGCCTCACAAATCCGGCCGGAACCCGGAAGCCTTCACAATAGGTCCCCAGAAATCCGTGTCCCGTCGCTGCTGGCGGCCCAGTTCTTCGGGGGTCGAGCCCCTGGCCTGGATGCCCATCTCCAGAAAGCGCTTCTGGACGGCGGGTTCGCGCACCATGTCGACGATCAGCTTGTTGATTTTCGCGATTATGTCGGGCGGCGTTTTGCCGGGGGCGTAGAAGGCGTACCAGCCCAGGGCCTCCAGATTGACGCCCTGCTCCTTCAGGGTCGGCACGCCCGAGACGAAGGGCGAGGGCCCGTCGGTGAAGGTGCCGATGATGCGGATCGAGCCCGCCGCATGGTGCTGGGTGAATTCCGAGGTGGTGAGCGCCGCGATCGGCAACTGGCCCGCCGCCAAGTCATTCAGCGCGGGCGGGGATCCGCGATAGGGCACATGCTCCATCTCGACGCCGATGATCCGCCCGAACTCCAGCCCCAGGAAATGGGTCAGCGCGCCAGCGCCGGGCGTGCCATAGCTGGCGCGTTTGGGATCCGCCTTCAGCCAGGCCGTGAGTTCCTTCACATTGGTGGCGGGCACATTCTTCGCCACGGCGATGGCGTAATCGGAGGTCGCGGCCATGGTGATGGGCGCGAAATCCGTGAAGGGATTAAAGGTGAGTTTATCGCCGAAGAAATGCTCGTGCAGAATCATCGGCGAGGCCGGGTTGATCAGCAGAACCGAACCATCAGGCTTGGCGTCGCGCACCAGGCGCATGCCGATATGGCCGCTGGCGCCCGTCACATTTTCCACCACCGCGCTCTTGCCGGTGGCGATGGTGATGCGCTCGGCGACCATGCGCCCGATCGCATCTATGGCGCCGCCCGGCGAGAAGGGCAGAATGATCCGCACGGGGCCAACGCCATATTGGGCCCTGGCCTCATCCACCCCCGAAAAAGCCACAGCCGACAGGGCTGTGAAAACAGACAAGATGAATCGCTTCATGGCGAAGCCCCTCCCCCTTTTTTGGATTTATTGGGGGGCAGAGTGCCTCAATCCTGCGGATGCTGGCAAGCGGCGAAGAGGGCTTGCGCGAGCCCTAGTCCAGACAGGCCTTCGCCAGCATCTGGAACGCCCGCGCCCGGTGCGACAGGGCCAGCGAACCGTCCGCAGGCAGGCCGTGTTTTTCGTCCGAGGTCATTTCACCGAAGGTGCGGCTGTGGCCTTCGGGCAGGAAGCAGGGGTCATAGCCAAAGCCCGCCGTCCCGCGAGGGGGATCGACCAGCACGCCGTCGATGCGGCCTTCGAATTCTTCCGAATGCCCGTCGGGCCAGACGATGGCCAGCGCCGAGATGAACCAGCTCTTGCGCTGCTCCGGCGTGGTGCAGCCCAGGGCCTTCACCTTCTCCTCCACCAGCGCCATGGCGGCGGTGAAGTCCTTGCTCTCGCCAGCCCAGCGGGCCGAATAGATGCCCGGCGCCCCATCGAGCGCGGCGACGCAGAGGCCGGAATCATCGGCCAACGCGGGCAGATTGGCGGCGAAGGCTGCGGCGCGGGCCTTGATGAGGGCGTTCTCCATGAAGGTGACGCCGGTCTCTTCGGGCTCGGGCAAGCCAAGCTCGCCCGCCGAGACGCAGTCGATCCCATAGGGCGCCATGAGCTCGCGCATTTCGCGCAGCTTGCCGCCATTGTGGGTGGCGATGACGAGGCGCCCGGTGAGACGACGATGGCTCATCCCGCGACCGCCGCCTTCTGCAGGGCGACCAGTTCATTCACACCCTTGCGGGCCAGCACGATCATGGCGTCGAGCTGCTCCTGCGAGAAGATCGCGCCCTCGGCGGTGGCCTGAACCTCGACGAGGCCGCCAGCGCCGGTGATGACGAAATTGGCGTCGGTTTCCGCTACGGAATCTTCGGCGTAATCGAGATCCAGCACCGCCACGCCCTTGCTCACGCCGCAGGAGATCGCGGCGACGTGATCCTTTATGGGGATTTCCTTGATGATGGAGCGCTGGCGCATCCAGCGCAGACACTCATAAAGGGCGACCCAGCCGCCGGTGATGGAGGCGGTGCGGGTCCCGCCATCGGCCTGCAACACATCGCAATCAATCACGATCTGGCGCTCGCCCAGTTGCTGCAGGTCCACCACGGCGCGCAGGCTGCGGCCAACGAGCCGCTGGATTTCCTGGGTGCGGCCCGACTGCTTGCCCGAGGTCGACTCCCGGCGAGTGCGGCTATGGGTGGCGCGGGGCAGCATGGCGTATTCCGCCGTCACCCAGCCCCGGCCCTGACCACGCAGCCATTGCGGCGGCTTGTCTTCGAGGGAGGCTGTGCACAGCACATGGGTCTCGCCGAATTTGATCAGGCAGGACCCTTCCGCATAGCGGGCGACATTGCGTTCGATCGACACCAGCCGCATTTCGTCGGCCGCACGTTTGGAAGGGCGCATGGGAGAACCTTGTTTCGGGTGACGCTTTTCTAGGCGCTTGGCGCGCCAGTGGCAACCGGCGAGGTCAGTCGACCAGAGCGCCGCCCTGCACCCAGGCCGCCAGCAGCTTGCGGTCGTCCTCGCTCAGCTCCGTCAGATTGCCGCCGGGCGGCATGGCGCGGGTGAGCACCGCCTGCACATAGATCTGGTCCGCATGGAGACGGATGCGTTCGGGCGTATCCAGCATCACGCCCTTGGGCGGCACGTTCACCCCGTCCCAGACCGGCTCGGCCATATGGCACATGGAGCAGCGGGAGGTGACGATCTCCTCGACCTGGGCAAACTTCACCTTGGCGAGTGGCGCCGGGGTCAGCCCCGCGTTCCCGCTCTCGCGTGCGGCGCCGGACAGCAGGATGACCCCGACGAAACAGGTCGCCGCCACCGCCCAGGTCCACCAGGGCGAGCCCTTGTGGGCGTGCTGCGAATTGAAGAAATGCCTGATCACGCCGCCGATCACCATCACCAGCGTGATGATCAGCCAGTTCCATTTGGAGGCGAAGGCCAGCGGATAGTGGTTCGACACCATCAGGAAGATGACCGGCAGGGTCAGGTAGTTGTTGTGCAGGGAGCGGCTCTTGGCGGTCTTGCCATAGGCGGGATTGGGCGGCTGACCGGCGATCAGGGCGGCGACGGTCTTTTTCTGGTTGGGCATGATGTTCATGGCCACATTGGCCACCATGATCGTGCCGATCAGGGCGCCCAGCAGAATAAAGGCGCCGCGGCCGCTGAAGACCCGCGTGAGCCCGAAGGCGATGGCCACCAGAAACAGGAAGCCCACCACGCCCAAGGCCAGATCATTGTCGCCCAGCTTCGAGCGGCAGAGGAAATCATAGATCACCCAGCCCATGACCAGCACGACGAGGCTGATGCTCACCGCCTGCCAGGGGGCCAGATCCATCACGGTCCTGTCGATGAGATAGAGGTCCGCATGGGCGAAATAGTGCCAGCACAGCAGGGTGAACCCGGAGATGAAGGTCCAGTAGGCCTCCCATTTGAACCAGGTGAGATCCTGCGGCAGCTGGGACGGGGCGACCGTGTATTTCATCATGTTGTAGAAGCCGCCGCCGTGCACTTGCCAGGCCTCGCCGCCCACGCCCGAAGGCAGCCCGTCGCGCTTGCGAAGGCTGAGGTCAAGATGGACGAAATAGAAGGACGAGCCGATCCAGCAAATGCCGGTGATCACATGGACCCAGCGGATCAGGAAATCCGCCCATTCGGTGAAAAGAATGCGCCAGTCCACATGAATCTCCGGGAGTTGGACCAGCGAACAAGAGTCCGCTGGTCAATGTTTGCGTCAGATATCGGCGTGCGAGGACGCCTGCGCGATCTGCGCTTCGGCTTCAGCCTGGGAGCCCACACCATTGAAGAAAGCGTTGAGCACGACTGACACGATGGACGCAAGAATGATTCCCGATTCCAGCAGCAGTTTCAGCTCGCCGGGGAAGTTCTTGAAGAAGTTCGGCGCGATGAGCGGGATGAGGCCAAAGCCCACCGCAATCGCCACGATGAACAGGTTGTGGCGCTTCGCCTTGAAGTCCACCTCGCCCAGAATGCGAATGCCCGTGGCCGTGACCATGCCGAACATCACGACGCCAGCCCCGCCCAGCACCTGCACGGGAATCGCGCCCACGAGCGCCGCAAGTTTGGGCACAAAGCCGAGGATCACCAGAATCACGCCACCCGCCACAGCCACATAGCGCGAGCGCACGCCGGTGACGCCGACGAGGCCCACATTCTGGGAGAAGGAGGTATAGGGGAAGGTGTTGAACACGCCGCCGATGATGGTGCCGACGCCATCGGCCCGCAGGCCCCGGGTCAGATCATCGGAGTCGACCTTTCGGCCGGTCATCTCGCCCAGAGCCAGAAACATGCCGGTGGATTCGATCATCACCACCAGCATCACGATGCACATGATGAGGATGGGCGTGACCTCGAAAGTGGGCATGCCGAATTGCAGGGGCATGACCACGCCGAACCAGGGGGCCTTGGCCACATCGGCGAAGCTCATGGCCACATTGGGGAACACGCCGCCAGCCACGCTCGCGACCACCGCGCCCGCAACGATGCCCGCCAGCACCGCCACATTGGAGATGAAGCCTTTGGCGTATTTGGTGATGCCCAGAATCACCAGCAGCACGAACAGCGCCATGGCGAGACCATCGAGCGCGTCGCGGTTGGGATTGGGCACGACCTTCACGGCGCCATCCACCACCTGCACCACCGTCAGCGGCCCCTCCGCCCAGCCGACGCCGATCCGCATGAGGGAGAGGCCGATCACCGTGATGATCGTGCCCGTGACCACAGGCGGGAAGAAGCGCAGCACCTTGCCCACCAGGGGGGCGACAAGGAAGGCGAAAAGACCGGCCGCGATGACCGAGCCATAGATCGTGAGAAGGGTCGGGATCGCCTCGAAACTGCCGCCGCTCTTGGCGGCGCTGATCATGCCCAGCATGGGCGCAACAGAGGCGAAGGTGACGCCCATCATGACGGGGAGCCGTATGCCCACGCCCCAGAAGCCCAGGGCCTGTACGAGAGTGGCCAGCCCGCAAGCCAGAAGGTCTGCATTGATGAGCAGCGCGCGCTGCTCCGCGTTGAGGCCCAGCGCCCCGGAGATGATCAGCGGCACGGCGACCGCGCCCGCATACATCACCAGAACATGCTGCAAGCCCAGCGCGCCGAGGCGAGCGGGCGGCAGCATTTCGTCCACTGGATGCGTCTGGTCCGTCATGCCCGTTCCCCTTTGTTTTCTTGTTTCAACT
>CANGTC010000046.1 GCA_947456505.1 Beijerinckiaceae bacterium | reverse complement strand
GCAGGTCAGCCGCTCGCCGATGGCCTCGTGGATCAGCACCGCCGCCACGGCGGAGTCGACGCCGCCCGACAGGCCGCAGAGCACCCGGCCCTCCTCGCCCACCTGGGCGCGGATGGTCTTGATGGCCTCACCCCGGAAGGCGGCCATGGTCCAGTCGCGCTTCAGCCCCGCGACCTTGTGGACGAAGTTGGAGATCAGCTTGGCCCCATCGGGGGTGTGCACGACCTCCAGATGGAACTGCACCGCATAGTAGCGACGCGCCTCGTCGGCGATGGCGGCCATGGGGGCGTTTTCGGAGAGCGCGATGCGGCGGAAGCCCGGCGGCAGCTCGGTCACCCGGTCGCCATGGCTCATCCACACGGGATAGCGCTGGCCCGGCTCCCAGACGCCCTCGAAGAGCGCGGAGGTCTCGGCGACCTCCAGCTCCGCCCGGCCAAATTCGCGGTGATGCCCCGCCTCGACCTTGCCGCCCAGCTGCACGGCCATGACCTGCTCGCCATAGCAGATGCCCAGCACGGGGATGCCCGCGTCGAAGATGGCCTGAGGAGCCCGTGGGGAGCCCTCGTCGGTCACCGAGCAGGGACCGCCCGAGAGGATCACCGCCTTGGGGCTCAGCGCCGCAAAGGCGCGCTCGGCGGACTGGAAGGGCGCGATCTCGCAATAGACGCCGGCTTCGCGCACCCGCCGCGCGATGAGCTGGGTCACCTGCGAGCCGAAATCGACGATCAGCACCTTGTCGTGGTGCTTGAGGATCTCGTCGTGGAGGGGATCCGTTGAGGTCTGGCCAGCCATGGTCTCGTCCTTCCGCAAAGCGTCGGATTAGAGGATGAGGCGCGCCTTCGCAATCACGACGGCGCGAAAGGGGGGAGTTCTATACGGTTTTGTTGCATGCCGCGCCAACGATCAGCATGCGCAGCCCCCCACCCCGTCCCGCTGCGCGGGCCGACCCTGCCCACAAGGGGGAGGGCATAACGTATCTCACAATATCAATTATTTACCGCTTCACCAGCACCGCCACATAGAACCCGTCCGTGCCCGTGGAGCTCGGGCTCAGGCGGATGCCGGGACCAAAGGGGGAGGCGTGGTCGGCCAGTTCAGGCAGGGCGGCCATGCGGGCCATGTGAGCGGCGTCGCGGGGCAGCCAGCCGTCATTGGCTTCGAGGAAGGCGGCGACGCGTTCCTCGTTCTCCACCCGCAGCACCGAACAGGTCACATAGACCAGCGCGCCGCCCGGCTTCACATATCTGGCGGCGCGGGCCAGAACTTGGTCCTGCTCCTTGATGCGCTGCTCCAGCGCGCCCGGGCGCATGCGCCATTTGGCGTCGGGGTTGCGGCGCCAGGCGCCCGTGCCCGTGCAGGGCGCGTCCACCATCACCAGATCGCAGCGGCCCTCGAGGCCGGTCAGCACATCCTGCGCGCCGCGCGGCGCCCGAACCTGCACATTGCGCGCCCCTGCCCGCTCCAGGCGGGCGTAGATCGGCATGAGCCGGCGACCGTCATTGTCGGTGGCGAAGATCTGGCCGCGATTCTCCATGAGCGCCGCCAGCGCCAGGGTCTTTCCGCCGCCGCCTGCGCAGAGGTCCAGCACCTGCTGGCCGGGCTCCACGCCCGCCAGCAGCGCCACGAGCTGCGATCCCTCATCCTGCACCTCGACGAGGCCCTTCACATAGGCGGGCTCGGCTGACAGCGCCGGTCCGCGCCCATCGGGACCGATGGTGATGCGCAGGCCAAGGCGCGACAGGGGGGTGGGCTGGGGGGAGAGATGATCGAGCTGCTTGAGGGCCTTCTCGCGGTCGCCCTTGAGGGTGTTGACGCGCAGGTCCACGGGCGCGCGCTCGGAGAGCGCCCTGCCCTCTTCGGCGGCGTGGTCGCCAAAGGCGGCTTCGAAGCCTTCGGCCAGCCATTCGGGATAATCGCCCAGCACATGGGCGGGGGCGCCGTCGAGGGAGCCATGGTCCAGCCGCTCGCGCTCGGCCCCGGTGAGAGCCGCCGGGGCGTATTGCTCGCCGGTGAAGAAAGTGGCGATGGTGTCCGCATCCTGCCCACGCACCAGGCGCAGGGCGCCCAGCATGACCGCGCGGGGCTCGTTGGAGCCCATCAGGAAGGCGCTGGAGGCCTTGCGGCGCAGGGCGTCGAAAACCAGCGTGCCGATGGCGACGCGATCCTTGGAGCCTGCGAAGCGATGGGACTGGCCCCATTCCTTCAGGGCGTCGGCGGCGGGGCGGTGGCGCGTCTCGATGATCTCGAGGAGTTCGATCGCGGCGGAAATGCGGGCTGCGGGGGTCATCGAGGCTTGGCCATATTCTTGATGGAGGAGCGGCTCACGCGGAAGCCATGCGTTGCGTCACACAGACCGGAGCCACATGCAAACGAAGAATTTCAAAAGGCGAGGACCTAAAACCTGCCGATGATCCGAACAGCGAAGATCGCCCACATGCCCATGAGCACGAAAAGCCCTGCGCCATAGGCCTTGAAACGCAGGATTACGTGGTTGCTGGTCACATGAATATAGGCATGGGCGAGGCGCGCGAGCACAAAAGCCCAGGCCATCAGCACGAAGAGTAGGTCGGTCTTTTGCGTGACCATGGCGAGCGCCACCAGCGCATAGAACAGCACGGGCATTTCGAGCTGGTTGTGGAAGGCGCGGGCGATCTGGGTGGCGCGCTCAGGCCAGGCGGACTGCCCAAGCGCGATATTTTCGATCCAGACCTCCCCCCGGGCGATGGCGCCCTGCCGCTCCTTGCCCATCCAGAACAGCAGCGCGAAGGTCAGCGCGATCTGAACGAAAACGGGCAAGAGAATGGCGGCGTGCGACATGGGCCTCAGCCGCCCACGGGGTAGTTGGGGCTCTCGCGCGTGATCGCGACGTCATGGACATGGCTTTCACGCAGGCCCGCGCCTGTGATGCGCACGAATTTCGCGTTCTTCTGGAAATCCGGGATCGTCTGGGCGCCGCAATAGCCCATGGCGGCGCGCAGGCCTCCGGTCAGCTGATGCAGCACCGCCCCCACCGGGCCCTTGTAGGGCACCTGCCCCTCGATGCCCTCGGGCACGAGCTTCAGCGTGTCCTTGATGTCCTGCTGGAAATAGCGATCCGCCGAGCCACGCGCCATGGCGCTCACCGAGCCCATGCCCCGATAGGTCTTGAAGGATCGGCCCTGGTAGAGGAAGACCTCGCCGGGGCTCTCTTCCGTGCCCGCCAGCAGCGAGCCCACCATGACGCTGTCTGCGCCCGCCGCGATGGCCTTGGCCAGATCGCCCGAAAACTTGATGCCGCCATCGGCGATCACGGGAATGTCGTTGGCGCGGGCGGCGGCGGCCGCTTCCAGAATGGCGGTCAATTGCGGCACGCCCACGCCCGCCACGATGCGGGTGGTGCAGATGGAGCCCGGGCCAATGCCGACCTTGATGGCGTCCGCGCCTGCGTCGATGAGCGCGCGTGTCGCCTCGCCGGTGGCCACATTGCCCGCGATGAGTTGAACCCGGTTGGACTCGCGCTTGATGCGCATGACCTGATCCAGCACCATCTGCGAATGGCCATGGGCCGTGTCGACGATGATGCAGTCCACGCCCGCGTCGATCAGCATGAGCGCCCGCTCGAAGCCCTTGTCGCCCACCGTCGAGGCGGCCGCGACGCGAAGGCGCCCTTCGGCGTCCTTGCAGGCATGGGGATGGAGCGTGGCCTTCTCGATGTCCTTGACCGTGATGAGGCCCACGCAGCGATGGTCCTCATCCACCACCAACAGCTTCTCGATGCGGTGCTGATGCAGCAGGCGGCGCGCCTCGTCCTTCTCGACGCCCTCGCGCACGGTGACGAGCTTCTTGGTCATCAACTCGGAAACGGGCTGCAGGGGATTGTCTGCGAAACGCACGTCACGATTGGTGACGATGCCGCAAAGCTTGGCGGGCTTACCGCCGGGGCCGCGCTCGACCACGGGGACGCCGGATATGCCGTGATAACGCATCAGCGCCAGCGCGTCGGCAAGGGTCTCGTCGGGGAAGATGGTGATGGGATTGACCACCATGCCGCTCTCGTAACGCTTGACCTTGCGCACTTCCTCAGCCTGTTCCTCGGCCTCCAGATTGCGATGGATGACGCCAATGCCGCCAGCCTGGGCCATGGCGATGGCCAGACGCGCCTCGGTCACCGTATCCATGGCGGAGGAGATGATGGGCATATTCAGGCTGATGGCGCGGGTGAGGCGCGAGCGCACGTCCACCTGGCTCGGCACGACCTCAGAATGGGCCGGCCGCAGCAGCACATCATCAAAAGTGAGGGCTTCGGGGATCGAGGCAACATCGAAGCTCATAGCCAACTCCATTCATTTGGGCGCGGGCTGCGCGCGGGAAGCGCGATCAGCGCGCCGTCGGACGGGACTCAAAGGTCACGACACCGGGTTGGCAGCGGCTCATATCACGCTGATGACGGCTGGCAAACAAAACTCGTCAAAAATGGGTTTGAACCCACAGAAGGATCAATCTTCCTCATCGTCGTCCTGATCCGCAGCCACGGCGCCGCCCCGGAAACCGGTGGCGAGGACATAGAGTTCAGCCGAACCAACCCGACTCGCCTTCGGCTTCACATGACGCACCACCCCAAAGTCCTTCTTGAGCATGGCCAGCAATTCGCCCTCGGTGCCCCCCTGGAACACCTTGGCGACGAAGAAGCCCCCGGGCGCGAGCACCTCGCGGGCGAATTCGATGGCCAGCTCCGCCAAACCCATGATTTTCAGATGGTCGGTTTTCTTGTGGCCGGTAGTGTTGGCGGCCATGTCGGACATGACCCCATCGGCGAGGCCTCCCAGCATGGCTTTCAGCCGGTCCGGGGCGTCGCGGTCGTTGAAATCCATGACCGCCAGCTCGACGCCCGCGATGGGGTCGATGGGCAGAAGGTCGATGCCCACCACGCGGCCCCTGCCCTGCTCGACGCCCACCTTCTTGGCCGCAAGCTGCGCCCAGCCGCCGGGGGCCGCGCCCAGATCCACGATCTTCTGGCCGGGCTTGAGAAGATTGTAGCGCTCATCCATCTCGATGAGCTTGTAGACGGCGCGCGAACGCCAGCCCTCGCGCTTGGCCTGGGCCACATAGGGGTCGTTGAGCTGGCGCTCCAGCCAGAGCTTGGAGGAAAGCGTGAACTTGCTCGCCTTTTTCACTCGCACCTTGATCGAACGTCCGCCCTCGCGTCCGCCGCCGCCACCCGTTGCTGATCCACTCATCTCGCCATGTTCCGTTACAGCCGCATATGGCTCCATACACGGTCGGCGCTCATCATTTGCATTAAAATGCCTTCCCGCAGCCCCCGATCAGCGATTCTGATGCGATCAGAGGGAAAAGCGCGACGGATGGCGTCAAAAATGGCGCAGCCCGCCAGCACAAGATCGGCGCGTTCGGGCCCGATGCAGCCATTGGCGACCCTGTCGGCGTAGCTCATGGCCTGCAGGCGGGCGATGGCGAGGGAGACCTCGGTATTGTTCATCCACAAACCATCCACCTGGCGACGGTCATAACGCGCCAGACCAAGATGGACGCCTGCGATAGTGGTCACCGTGCCTGACGTGCCAAGAAGATGGAACCGGTCGCAGCGCGGCTGGGACGTGGCGCGCTCGACGAAGGGAGCGAGTTCACCGCTGACATGGCGCACCATGCGTTCATATAGCTCGGCGCTGACGTCTATGCCCCCGAAGCGCTCGGCGATTGTCACCACGCCCAGCTGCAGAGAGGCCCACATGCGCACGCGCTCGCGCATCACGGCGTCGCCATTGGGGTCGAAACCCTGCCCCTGCCTGGGCGGACGGGACAGCAAGACGATCTCCGAGGATCCGCCGCCTATGTCGAAGAGGATGACGCTATCGGCCTGATCGTCGGCGAGGACGGCGCAGCCGGAGGCCGCAAGATGCGCCTCGGTCTCGCGGTCCACCACTTCCAGCACGAGCCCGATCTCGTCACGGACACGGGCCACGAATTCGGGGCCATTGTCAGCGATTCGGCAGGCCTCCGTCGCAATGAGCCGGGCGCGGGTGACGCCGCGCGCCTCCATCTTCGACCGGCAGATTTCGAGGGCCGCCATGGTTCGGTCGATGGCGGCCTGGCCGAGCCGTCCGGTCTGCGACAGGCCCTCGCCGAGGCGCACGATGCGCGAAAAGGCGTCGATGATTCGAAATCCCTCTCGCGCGGGGCGCGCGATCAGGAGGCGGCAATTGTTGGTGCCGAGGTCAAGTGCGGCATAGACATGGCCATACCGTCCGTGACCATGAGGACCTCCCCCTCCTGCAGGACCGCCATTTAGCCTTATATCCGAGCCAGCGGGCGCGGCCTCGCCGGACACATCAAAGGACGCCACCATTCATCTCCAACCTCCGCCTCAGCCGCGCATCGACGCGGAGGGGAGGCATTTGTTTGGAATGTAAGCATTCCCGCGCCTCACTGCAAAGGAATCCGCAAACCGGCCTTGGCCAGATCGCCGATCACCCCATCAAGGCGACCGGAAGCCAGGTCGCAATGGCCGGAAAAACGCAAATCAACAGAACGGCGAACATCATCAGAAGCACAAATGGCAACGTTCCCCAGATGATCTCCGAAAGGGAGATGTCGGGCGCGATGTTCTTGATCACGAAAATGTTAAGTCCGAGGGGAGGATGGATCAGCCCCATCTCCATGACCACTGTCATCACGACGCCAAACCAGATGAGATCGAAGCCTGCGGCCTTCAGGGGCGGCAGGATGATCGGCGCCGTCATCAGGATGATCGAGACCGGCGGCAGGAAGAAGCCAAGCACCACCACCAGCAAAAGGATCGCCAGCAGAAGCACCCATTTCGACAGGCCAAGGCTGATGATCCAGGCCGCCGTGCCCTGCGAAATCTGAAGGAAACTCATCACGTAGGAATAGAGCAGCGACATGCCGATGATCATCAGCAGCATGGTGGATTCGCGCAGGGTGCCGTTGAGGATAGGCATCAGTCTGGAGGGCCTCCAGATGCCATACATCCCGCCAATCACGCAGAGCGCGAGAATCGCGCCGACACCCGCCGTCTCCGAAGGCGTGGCCCAGCCCGCATAGAGCACCACCATGACGCCCGCCAGAATGACGACGAAGGGCGCCACCCAGGTCAGCATCCGCACCTTCTGGCCAAAGGTATATTCATCCCTGGCGAGAATGGCTGAGCGCACGCCGGTGCGGGAGGCCTCGAGTTCGGCGATGCGTGTCTCCTTCTGGAAGCGCAGCACCGAATAGACGGCGAACAGCGAGATCAGCAGGAGGCCCGGCAGGAGTCCCGCCAGAAACAGGCGACCCAGCGAAACCTCCGCCGCGACCGCATAGAGCAGCATGGTGACTGAGGGCGGCAGCAGAATGCCCAACGTGCCGCCCGCCGCGATGATGCCCGCCGCAAAGCCCGGCGAATAGCCCCGCGCGCGCATCTCGGGGATACCCGCCGAGCCGATGGCCGAGCAGGTCGCGGGCGAGGAGCCCGCCATGGCCGCGAAGAGACCGCAGGCCACCGTATTGGCGACCCCAAGCCCGCCGGGGATGCGGTGCAGCCAGGCGTGCAGCGCCAGATAGAGATCGCGCCCCGCATCCGAGCGCCCGATGGCGGCGCCTTTCAGGATGAACAGGGGAATGGCCAGGATGATCGTGTTGGCCAGCTCCTCGTAGAAATTCTGGGCGATGGTGTCGACCGAGGCCAGAGGCATGAAGAGGAACATGAAACTCAGGGCCGTCACCCCCAGCGCGAAGGCGATGGGCATGCCCGAGAACATCATCAGCAGCGTGACGACCGAATAGGAGACGCCAACGACCGGCAGCGAAACGCCCGTGAGCAAAGCGGTCGGCGGACGATGCCAGAACAGCAGCGCGCCCGTGCACACGATAGCCACGACGAGCGCCGTCTTTGATCGCTCCGCCACCTGCATGGCGACCTGCAAGGCCAGCAAGGCCATGCCCGCCGTC
Organism: Beijerinckiaceae bacterium; assembly: GCA_947456505.1. Taxonomy (GTDB): domain Bacteria; phylum Pseudomonadota; class Alphaproteobacteria; order Rhizobiales; family Beijerinckiaceae; genus Terripilifer. The sequence continues at coordinate 13,053 of CANGTC010000046.1, read as the reverse complement.
AGCAGGCCATAGGGGATCCACATGGGGGGGCCCCAGGCGGAATGGGACGTCTGCCCCTCCTCCCAGGCCTCCTGCAGCAGCAGGCCAGACTTCCAGGCGAAAAAGATGCAGAAGCCCAAGACCACAACGTCGATGACGCTGTAGCGCAGGGCGTTGAGGCGGGACGGCAGGATCTCGGCGAGAACCTCGATGCCCACATGACCGCGCCAGGCCTGCACCTGCGCCGCCGAAATGAAGGTGGCGCCCGCGATGAGAAAGATCGTAACCTCATCCTGCCACAGGGTCGCCCGGCCCAGGAGATGGCCGATCACCACGCCATAGGTCAGCACCCCCGCCGCCGCGACCAGCGCCACAGCGGAGATGACATAGAGATTGGAGATCAGGGCAGCGAGAGGCGAGCGCGGGCCCTCGGCCTTGCCTGACGCATCCGCGGACAGAATCGCGTCGTGCGCTGCGCCCCCGGCCAAATCAGGACACCTGCTTGGCGAGCTTCAACAGCTCGGCGGCTTCGGAGGACTTGGCCGCGAAATCGGCCCAGGCGGCCTCCTCGGCCACCTTGCGCCATTTGGCGAGGCCTTCGTCGGTCATGTCCGCTACCTGCACGCCCTTGGCGGCGTAGATGCGGGCGACCTCTTCGTCGTCCTTCTTCGCCTCGGCCGTGGCCCAGGCCTCCATCTCCGCGCCCACATCCAGCAGCGCCTTCTGCTGGGGGGCGGGCAGGCTGTCGAAAATCGCTTTCGACATGAGCAGTGGCTCCAGCATGAACCAGAAGGAACCCTTGCGCGCGGTGGTCAGCGACTTCGCGAGTTCCTCCAGCCGGAACGAAATCAGGCTGGTGGACGAGGTGACGGCGGCGTCAAGCGCGCCGGTCTGCATGCCGATATAGATTTCATTGGAGGCCATGGTCGAGACCTGCCCGCCAGCGGCGGTGAACATGAGATCCATCTCGCGGCTGCCGCCACGGATCTTCAGGCCTTTGACGTCATTGGGCTCGAAAATCGGACCGCGACGGGAGGCCACGCCGCCCGCCTGCCAGATCCAGGCTAGAATTTTCACGCCCTTGTCCTCGACGACCTTGTTGAACATCTGGCCGATGGGGGCGGTCTTCCACTTTGCGCCCTGTTCGTAGCTGGTCACAAGGCAGGGCATGAGGCCGATATTGGTGGCCTGCACCTCGCCGCCGGCATAGGCGATGGGGAACAGGGTCATGTCGAGCGCGCCCTTCCGCACCGCGGAGAACTGGGCGAAAGTCTTCATCAGGGAGGAGTTGGCGTAGACCTCGAACTTCAGGGCGCCATTGGTGCGCTGCTCGACCTCGCGACCGAAGATCCGGCACAAGCGATCACGGAAATCCCCCTGATCGATCGTTCCGCCCGGAAACTGGTGGGAGATCTTGAGAATCTTCTGCTGGGCCTGAGCTCGCAATCCGGTAGCCAATAATGCCGGAGCCGCAAGGGAGCCCTGAACCAGGCCGCGCCGAGTGAAATGCATGTCCAACTCCCCTAAACCGTCGATTATGAGTTTTTCGATCACAATGCCCGAAGCTTTGAACTAGTCCAAGCGATGTACGAACGTAGCAGGGGCAGCGCGCCTTATACTTTAGTCTAATGCATGAGGGATCGCAGAGCGGGGAAACCCGCTGTGGCCAAGTCAACAGGTCCACAATCAGGGCTATTTACGCGGACCCGCCGCAAGCCTAAGATTGCGCAAAATTGACCCTCGGGTCGATGTTGGGGAGGATTGAATGAAACTCAAAACCGCGTTCCTTTTGGGCGCAGCCGCCGCTGCGCTAGTTGTGGCGTCGCCACTTGCGACCCTGAGCGCCTTCGCCCAGGCAGCGCAGACCGCGGCCATAGACGCCGATGACATCGGCGGCGTGGTGCGGGGCCCCAAAGGGCCGGAAGCTGGCGTCTGGGTGATCGCCGAGACCACGGACCTGCCCACCAAATTCGCCCGCATGGTCGTGACCGACGACAAGGGCCGCTATGTGATCCCGGATCTTCCGGTGGCCAACTATCAGGTCTGGGTGCGCGGCTATGGCCTCGTGGACTCGGCCAAGATGCGCGCCAAGCCGGGCCAGATCCTGAACCTGACGGCCACCCCCGCTCCTGACGCAGCCTCGGCGGCCCATTACTACCCGGCCATCCACTGGTTCACCATGATGAAGATCCCGCCCGCCAAGGACTTCGGCGGCTCGACCGACATCCCCAAGAACATCACCCGCGACCGCTGGCTGAAGCAGATGAACAATGTCGATTGCATCGGCTGTCATCAGATCGGGCAGGAGGCGACGCGCACCATCCCCGCCCAGTTCGGCCATTTCGACAGCGGCGCAGACGCCTGGGTCCGCCGCCTGCAATCGGGCCAATCGGGCTCCGCCATGACGAACCGCATCGCTGGCGAGTTCGGCGCCGCGCCCTACAAGTATTTCGGCGACTGGACCGATCGGATCGCCAAGGGTGAACTGCCCTCCACCAAGCCCCAGCGCCCGCAGGGGGTTGAGCGCAACATCGTCGTCTCCTCATGGGAATGGTCGGAGCCCAACAAATATCTGCACGACCTGATCTCGTCCGACCGGCGCTATCCCACGGTCAACGCCTATGGGCCGCTCTATGGCTCGCCGGAATATTCCACCGACAACATGCCGATCCTCGACCCGAAGACGGCGAAGGTGACCTATTTCAAGATGCCTGTGCAGGACCCCAACATGCCCCTGTCCCTCGGGCCGGGCCATGCGGGCGATGTGAAGGTGATGGCCGCCTCCGCCTACTGGGGCGAGGAGAGCCTGTGGGACACCCGCGCCAACAACCACAACTCCATGCTCGACAAGGAGGGCCGCGTCTGGCTCTCGGCCAGCGTGCGCGGGCTGGATAATCCGGCCTTCTGCAAGAAGGGCTCGGACCATCCCTCCGCCAAGGTCTTCCCGCTGGACAAGTCGTCGCGCCAGGCGGCGGTGCTTGACCCCAGGACGATGAAATATTCCTTCATCGACACCTGCTTTGGCTCGCACCATCCCCAATTCGGCTATGACGCCGACAATACGGTCTGGTTCAGCGGCACCGGGCCGGTGGCGGGCTGGGTGAACAGCAAGAAGTTCCTCGAAACCGGAGACGCCGCCGCTTCACAGGGCTGGGCGCCCTTCGTGCTGGACACCAGCGGCGACGGCAAGCTTGGCGAGTATGTGGAGCCCGACCAGCCCATCGTTCCGGGCAAGGACAAGCGCATCCCCGGCGGCTCGCCCTATGCGGTCATGCCGCACCCGACCGATGGCTCGGTCTGGTACACGGTCGGCGTCTTCGGCGGCGCGCCAGGCTTCCTGCGCTTTGATCCGAAGACCGGCCTGTCGGAGGTCTTCAACATGCCCAAGCCCGGCTTTGGCATCCGTGGTGGCGACATCGACAAGCAGGGCGTGCTCTGGGGTTCAGGCTCCAGCGGACATCTCGTGAGCTTCGACCGTCGCAAGTGCAAGGGCCCGCTGAATGGCCCCACCGCTCTGGGCGATCATTGCCCCGAAGGCTGGGCCTTCCATCGCTATCCCGGCCCCGGCTTCAAGGGTGAGACGAACAGCGCAGAAGCCAGCTATTACACCTGGGTCGACCAGCACAACACGCTGGGCCTGGGCGAAGATGTGCCGGTCTCCACCGCCAATCTGCAGGACGGCTTCATCGCTTACGCGGGCGGCAAGATGGTCATGCTGCGCATCCCCTACCCCATGGGCTTCTACGCCAAGGGGCTTGACGGGCGCATTGACGATCCCAAGGCCGGCTGGAAGGGTCGCGGCCTGTGGAGCACCAATGGCGACCGCACCCCATGGATGATGGAAGGCGGCAAGGGCTCGCGCCCGCGCGCCGTCCAAATCCAGGTGCGGCCTGATCCGCTGGCGAAGTAGAGCAAACATCAAGTCGAACCACGGGCCGCGCAACGTCGCGGCCCGTTTTCATATGCGCAGGGTCTTCACAAGGACCACGCCAAAACCACAGAGGCAGGAAACACCATGACGAAACCATCCGCCATTCCCCCGATCCGCCGGGTCGTCACCGGGCACGACAGCAACAAGGTCGCCAAGGTCCTGATGGATGGTCACGCAACCAATTCCAAGGGGCCGGGGACCGGTCTTGTCTCGACCCTCATCTGGAGCACCGACCGCACCCCCGCCCAGGTTCCGATTGGCGAGGAGATCGAGGATATGGGCGCGCGCATGCTGGGCAGCGCCCCGCCCCCATCGGGCAGCCGCTTCACGGTGATCGAGTTTCCTCCGGGCGTGGTCTCGGCCATGCATCGCACCGAAACCATAGACTATGTCATCGTCATCGAGGGCGAGATCGACATGGACATGGATGACTCCACCGTGAAGCTCCACCAGGGCGACGTGATGGTGCAGCGGGGCACCAACCACGCCTGGGTCAACCGCAGCGACAAGAAGTCCCGCGTGGCCTTCGTGCTGATCGACGCCGAGCCGCTGGGCATCGGCCATCCCGTGCTTGGCGGCAAGAACGCAAGCTGATCGCTACCCCGCACAAGCCCACAAGGAGACCGCCATGGACCTCGAACTCCCCGAAGAACTGCGCATGCTGAAGAAGACGGTCGCCGACTTCGTCGACCGCGAGCTCATCCCCATCGAACAGACCTCGATGGATGGGCCGGTGATGCGTCAGGACGTCAGGGAGAAGCTCCAGGCCAAGGCGAAGGATCTGGGCCTGTGGCTGCTGGACACGCCGGTGGAATATGGCGGACAGGGCCTTGGCCTGCTGGCCATGGTGGTCGTTTGGGAGGAATTGGCGCGCACCATCGCCATGCCCCCGCGCGGCCCTCTCGTCTTCGGGCCGGATGTGCGGCCCATTCTGTTCACCTTGCCCGAGGAGCAGAAGCAGAAATATCTGCTGCCCGTTCTGCGCGGCGAAAAGTTCACCGCCTTCGCGCAGTCAGAGCCCGATGCAGGCGCGGATCCCGGCTCCATGCGCACCACGGCGGTGCGGCAGGGCGATCACTACATCATCAACGGCTACAAGCGCTGGATCACCAATGCGGGCCGGGCCGACTTCTTCCAACTGGTCGCGGCGACTGACCGCGCGAAGGGCAGCCGGGGCGGCCTCAGCATGTTCCTGGTGGAGGCCGACACCCCCGGTGTGAAGATCATCCGCCCCGTGCCCACCATGATGGGCGACGCACCCTACGAGATCGCCTTCGACAATGTGAAAATTCCCGTCGAAAATCTTATCGGCCGCGAGGGCGACGGCATGAAGGCCGCGCAATCCTGGATCACCAGCGGCCGGCTCTATCAGGCCTGCCGGGGCCTTGGCGTCGCCAAGCGTTGCCTCGATATGGCTGCTTCCTACGCCAAGCAGCGCGTCACCTTCGGCTCACCCCTGTCGGACCGGCAGGCGATCCAGTTCAAGATCGCCGACAGCTACATGGAACACCACATGACCCAGCTGATGGTCTATCAGCTGGCGGCGCGCACGGAAGCGGGCACGGCGCAGCGGCACGAGAGCTACATGGTCAAGATCGCGGGAACGGAGCTGGGCTTCCGCGTGGCCGACCGCTGCATGCAGATCCACGGCGGCATGGGCCTGACCATGGAGATGCCCATCGCCAAAATGTGGCGGGACGCCCGCAGCTTCATGATCACCGAGGGGCCGGTGGAAGTGATGCGCTCGGTGCTGGCGCGGGCGATCCTGCGTGATTACTGAGAGCTAGAGGTCGTAATTCTTCTTGTTCACCTCGGCCATGTAGTCGCCGAAGGACAGGGGCGCCGGGTTCTCATCGGAGCGACAGGTGGGCCAGCAGTCCATGCGCACATCAAGCCGAGGGCCAAGGAAGAACGGGACCGAATAGCGCGTCTCGCCGGTCTTGTTGATGACCCGGTGGGGCGCGGAACGGAAGCGCTGGTTGGTCCAGCGCCGACACATGTCGCCATTGTTGATGAGCAGATGCCCCTGCAGCGCAGGCGCCTCGATCCATTCGCCATGGGGCGAGAGGATTTCGAGCCCTGGCAGGCGCGATTGGGCGAGGATGGTGCAATAGCTGTAGTCCGTATGGGGACCAATGCCGAATTGCCCGTCGAGCGCTGGATCGCGCGGGGGGTAATGGAGCATGCGCAGATTGTAGGTCGGCGGGCGGAAGGCGTCGTGGGAGGTCATGGCGTCCCGCGCCATGCCGAGGGCCAGCGCATGCAACTCCAGCAGCCTGTCGCCAAGCCCCGCCATGGCCGCGAAATAGGTCAGGCAATCCTCGCGGAAGCCCTGGAGATCCGCAGGCCAGCGGTTGTCGAAGACCCAGGGTTGGCCCGCCAATCGATCCGGATGATCGGCAGGAAATTCCTGCCGCACATAGAAGGAGGCGCTGAGATCAGGCGCCACGCTCTCGCCATGGACGGAGGTGCGCTGGGTCTGCCCGCCCAGAGGCAGATAGCCCACCACCTTGCCCACGGCGCGCGAGGCCATCTTGTGCTCCAGGGGGAGGCTGTGGAACCGCTGGCAGGCCGCGAAAGCCATGTCGATGAGGGCCTGATCGACACCGTGGTTGCGCACGAAGAAGAACCCCAGCCCCTCACAGGCCTCTCTCAGCGCCCCTGCGGTCGCCGCCTCCGCGCCGGGGGCGCCGCTAAGAAAGGGGCCGAGATCGATGATCGGGATCTGCATCTGGCCCGCGTGATCAAGGGTCGAGCGCACGTCCATCCTGAAGCCTTCCGCTTACTTGTAGGTGATCATATCGACCCGGGTCAGCGTCACCTTCGCGTCGATGCGCGCAGCGGTGGTGAGGTGGTAAGCTGTGTAGAGTTCGGGGAAGGCGTCGTTCGACGACATGCCTTCAATCGGGACCACCACATTGAACCCGCGCAGGGCCGCAGCCCCGCCGGTGTGGAGCACGGTTGATTGGGCGGCGGTGCCGTTGAGGATGATGGTCTGCAGGCCCTTGTCTTTCAGCATCTTCTCGAAATCGCTGTTGAGGAACTTGTCGGGCCCGAGCGGCGGCAGGATGGGCTCGCCCGCACGTGGCGCGATCTCCGGCATCATGTCCTTTTCGCCGGTGTTCGGCAGGGCCACGGAATAAACGACGAACATGCCCCGCGCGCGGGCGTCTTCCAGCAGCTTCTTCATCTTGGGCATGGACGCGGCGCAGCGAGGCCGACGCTCCTGCGAGCAGGTCTGGGTGGTGAAATCGAAGAGCATCAAGGCCGTGGTCTTGGGATCGATGGCTGCGGGCTTGAGCGTGGGCGCGGGCGGCATTTTCACAGAGGTCCAATCATCGAGCACGCCCTGCGCCTGCGCGCCAGGCGACGCCATGACGGCGGCGCCAAGCAGCGACGCCAGAAGCATGTGACGGAATTGGATCATGGAAGCCTCCCCGGAAATGGACGCGCATGGTCAGCGCCCTTGGCGCTAAACCACCACAGTGAGGGCGCGGCGTCCAGTGGGGGGCGAAGGTTGCGCGGTTTGACGGGCCGCCTTAGCGTTCCAAGGATCGCAGAGACTTCGACCGCCCAGTCGCCGGGGAGCGCATATGTCCAAACAAACGCAAGGGCCAAGCAGCCTCATTCTATGGGGCGTCGGCACCCCGCGCACCCTGCGGCCGCACTGGGCCATGGCCGAACTGGGGCTCGCATACGAATCGCGGGCCATTCAAACCCGCTCCAGCGCCATGCAGACGCCGGAGTTCACAGGGCTGACCGCGCGCAAGAAGATCCCACTGCTGCAGGACGGCGCCTTCACCATCACCGAGAGCGCGGCGATCATCGCCTATCTCTCCGACGCCTATGGCGACGAGCGAACCGCCCTGTTGCCTATGGGCGCGCAGGCGCGGGCGCAATGTCTGGAATGGTGCTTCTTTGTCTTGAGCGAACTTGATGCAGGTTCGCTCTATGTGATCCGCCGTCACCAATATCTGCCGCAGATCTATGGCAAGGCCCCTGAGGCCTGCGCTTCTGCAGCGCGCTATTTCGCTGACCAGATGCCCTCCGTGGAGCGGCAACTGGACAAGGGGCGCCCCTTTCTCCTGGGGGATCGCCTGAGCGCAGCGGACATCATGCTGACGTCATGCCTGACATGGGCGGCGCGCTTTGGCGTGGCCATTCCCGAAATCGCCGTAGCCTATGCGACACGCATCACCGCCCGCCCTGCCTATGCGCAGGCGGTTGCGCGCAACACGCCGCCTGCGGCGACGGGCCAAGCCTGACAGCGCCCCAAATTCATCTTGGCAAAGCCCGCCCCAGCAGGCACATTGAAACCTGAAAAAATGCTGTTCGACGAATGCTGGCCCTGCGCCGCAGAGGTCCGGGAGGCCATCATGGATAGACGCACATTTCTGCGCGGCGCGAGCGCCCTGCCACTCGCCCTGCCCGCATCCCGCGCCTTCGCGCAAACCACCAAGGTCGCCATCGGCTATCCCACCAGCTCCGACTTTCTGCCCGCGCTGGTCGCCAAGGAAAAGGGCTTCTTCGAAAAGCAGGGCATAGACGCGGTGATGACGCGGGTGCCGCTGATCAACAACATACCGGCGGCCATGATGTCCGGCGATCTGCAGATTGGCGCCGCTACGCCACCGACCTTTCTGCAAGCGGTGGACGGGGGGCTCGAACTGCTCCTGATCGCCAGCGCCGCTCGGCACCAAAAGGATTTCCCATCCAAGAGCCTCGTGGTGCGCAAGGGCTTCAAATATGAAAAGCCCGAAGACCTCAAGGGGGCGAAAATCGGCGTCGCCGGGCTGAAATCCTCCATGGACATCCTGCTGCGGCGCTGGCTGAAGATCAAAGGCCTCGACCCCAGGGACATGACCTTCATCGAGGCGCAATTCCCGCAAATGCCTGACCTTTTGCGCGGCGGCACGCTGGATGCGGTGACCGTGACCGAGCCCATCCGCACCATCATCCTGAAAAGCGGCGCAGGCTCCATCGCAGCGGAGTATTTCGCCGAGGTTTCGCCCGATTTCATGGTGACGAACTGGATGGCGACCGGCGATTACGCGAAGAAAAACCCGCGCGTGATCGAAGGTTTCCGTAACGCGCTGGAAGAAGCCATCGTCTATGTCAAGGCCAATGAGACGGAGTGCCGGGAGATCGAGAAAAAGAATTTCAACGTCGCCGCCCCTGAGTTCCCCACCCTCGTGGCGAAGGCTGCGCCCGGCGACCTGCAACTGTGGATCGACATCGGCAAGGAGCAGGGCCTCTACCGCAGCCCGCTGGATGCGAGCAAGCTCGTCCTGAAGTGACGGCCTGTCAAGCGATCGCGTCTCGCCAATCAGCCGAGGAAAACGCGGCCCGCATCACGGGCCGCGTCTTTTGATTTAAAGCGCAGCCTTCTCGGCGGCGAGCAGGGCCTTCAATTCATCGAAGGCCTGCCTGGCGTCGACGCCAGCCTTGGTGGCGGCCTTGCTCCATTCCTCGATCAGGGGCTTGGCGGACTCGCGCCACAAATCCACCTGCTCCGCCGTGGGCTTGATGACCTCATGGCCCGCCAGCGCCTCGATCTTGGCCTTGCCATCGTCCTCGAAAGTGGACCAGGGCGCATCGAGTTTGCCCGCCCATTCTGTGGTGCAGTGGGCGTCCATGGCCTTCTTCTGGGCAGCGTTCAGCTTCGCGTAACTGGCCTTGTTGATGGCGACGCCGAAGAAGCCCATCTCGGCGGGCATGTCGAGATGGTATTTGAGCGCCTTGTCGACGCCGAACAACACAGTCGATCCCCAGGGGAACACCGTTCCGTCAGCGACTCCGCGCTCCAATACATCCCGCGACTCAGGCGCGGAGGCCTGCACATTCGTACCGCCCAGCGAGATGACGAGCGCCGCCACCGTGCCATCGGGCGGGCGAATGCGCATGCCCTTGATGTCGGCGGGAACACGGATCGGCTTGGTGCGCGATTGAAAGACGGCCGAGGGGCGCAGGAAGGCTGAACAAAAGACCACATCCTTCATCTCGGCGGCCGCATATTTGCGATACCACTTGTCGACGGCGATGCTTCCCTTGACGGAATCGGCGATCATGAAGGGCATCTCCGCCGCGCTCGACACGGGGAAGCGGCCGGGCTGATAGCCGGGATTGATCAGGGCCACATCGGCGATGCCATCGCGCACCATGTCATAGTGATCGAAGGCCTTTCCGATCTGCTCGGAATGAAAAATCGTCACATTGATCGACCCTTCGCTCGCCTTGTTGAGGGACTGGGTCCACTCGGTCAGGGCGATGTGCATGGGGTGGGCCGTGGGGAGCCAATGGCTCAGTCGTAACGAGACCGTCTGCGCCGTGGCCGAACCGGCGACAACGGAAAGGCCCAGAACCAGGCCGGGAACCCATCGCTTCATATGCTTCCTCCCTATGTTTTATGACGTGCTACTCAAACGCGTTATCTTTTGTTCGCCGCCAGAAAGGCCTCCAGCGTCATGGGCGTGGGCCTTGGATTGGGCGCAACAAGATCAGCGCCTTCAAAACAGGTGGCCTCTTCGAACCAGCGGGATTGCGCAGGCAAGCCCCAGGGGAACGAGACATTGGGATCGGCGGGATCCCACCGAACCGGCTCGTTCTCGAGATCCATGATCTGATAATGGGTGTTGAAGAGCTCCACGCGATGGCCATCCGGATCCCGCAAATAGACATACATGGCGTGGCCCGGACCATGCCTGCCCGGACCTCGCTCCACATCGCGCCCGAAGCCCAGCGCCCCCGCCACATCGCAGGCCCGCAGCAGGTGATGAACCTCGGGACTGAAGTAAGCGAAGTGATGCAGGCGCGGCCCCTCCCCTGTGAAGAAAACGATGTCGTGGGGATTGCCCTTGCGCTGCAGGAAGACGCCCCGAATGTCCTCTTCGGAAGGTCCTAGATATTCCGACAGCCGGAAGCCCATGGCGGCGTAAAAGGCCAGCGCCTCAGGGACCCGGGGCGTCAGCATCTGGTAATGGTCGATCCGCTGCCCGCAGCCGCCGCGATGGGCGAGGAAATCGGTGATCTGCCGCTCCTGCGCGGGCATCTGCGCGCAGAATTCCAGAGGCACGCCCACAGGGTCCGTGACCTGCAGGGTGCGGCCCTGATGGGCGACTTCGGCAAAATGCGCGGACAGGCCCTGCTCGGCGAACCAGTCATGGGCGGCGTCGAGATCGGCTTCCGTCTGCACACGCAAGCCAATGCGCGCGCAGATCGGGCTGGCGGCTGATTTGCGGAGGACCAGGCTGTGATGACAGGCCTCCTCGATCCCCCGCAGATAGAGAGCGTCATCGTCTTCGCGGGTGACGATGAGGCCGATCACCTCCGTGTAGAACAGCCGACTGGCCTTGAGGTCGCGCACGCTCAGCGCCACATGGCTGGCGCGCGTCACGTTGAAGGCTGGTTTCCAGACCGGCGCAGGCAAGGTCAATGGGTCGCTCCCTTGTAGATCAGGGGAACATATCGCCTGCGCAAATTTTTACCAAGGCAATAGAACCTGCGGCGACGGCCAGCCGCGCCTATCTGGGCGCAGGCGGGGGTGCTGGCGGCGGCACGTCCCCGCGCGGTCCTTGGCCGACCGGCTCCATGATGTGACGCCCATGCTGCGGAAATGGTCGATGGTCGCCCCGTCCATCTTGTTCGGGTCCACCACCATTGACGACGCCGCGCGCCAACCTGGGGAAGCGACGCTTCTGGTCGTCGCTCAGGCTAGCCCAGAGCGGCTGCGCGGCTTCTGCAAGGCGCGTATCCGCAGTACCCCGGGCGATGTCCGCATCCCCATGACGCCGCAAGCCTTCGATGAGATTGGACGGAGGACCTGCCTCCTGATCTTTTTGGCTGAGATCCATCCGCACCTTCGCGCGATCTCGCGCCGCAGCCTCAAAGGCTGGCCACAATTTTTCCTGATCCGCCGTGAGCCGAAGCCCGGCTCGAACGCCAGCCAACCGGGCGTCCAGAAAGGCGGCCCTATCCTCTGCGGAGATGCGGGGACGCTCCTGCCGCCCCGGTCGACCATCGGGCGGAGGTTGCTGGGCCCGCGCCTCGCAGGCCACAAAGGCGAAACCACCAATCAAGGCTGCAGCCGTAACGGCAAGACCAAAGCCCGCTTTCATTTACGCCTCCTCAGAGGGGGATCGACGAGTTGAACGGTAGCGCCAGGCTGGCGGTGGTTCAAATTAAACTTTTTTAATCAAGCTGAGCGGTTTCGTTTCAAGACCAGCACAGGCAACGCCAATAGATCTCTCCCCTATGAATCCCGCAAACACATCACCAGCGAAACCTTGTATTTGGAAAATCGGCGCAGGCCTTGTTTATGCGCCTCGCGGTGGCGCGAAACGTTGGGCGAAGCTGAATTACCCGATGGCGTAGCGATCCTGCCAATGGTCCGCCAGCGTAACGCTCCCGCCCAAGCAATTGATGGCATGCTGAAAGAGGATTTCCGCGATCGAATCCTGCCGTTCGATCGCACACCCGCACGGGCCTATGCCGCCATAGCGGCCGAGCGCCGCGCCCTTGGACGCCCCATAAGCCAGATTGACTGCCAGATCGCAGCCATCGCCAGAGCGAAAGAGGCTGCCGCCGCCACCCGCAATACAGCCGATTTTGAGGGATGTGGGGTCTTGGTCACAGACCAGTGGCGGGAGAGTTGAAGTCGCTACATTGCGCAAGAGCTCTTCTGAAGAGCGACTTGGCTGCGGTTCATAAACCATTATCGAACCATGTGCCTTGCGCCGCAGCCTGATTTCCGGCGCTTGCTGGAGGATGTCCATGAGATGCGGTTCGCGGCTTAGGTTGTGAATGCTGTCGTTTAGTACTTTGTTGACAGCGGGCGCGAATCGCCTGTATAGTGAAACCTAATCAGTTGACAGAAATAAGGGGAAGATATGATCGGAACGGAAAAGTTCGGGGCGTTCATCCGCCGGGAGCGGGAGGCGAAGGAACTCGGACTGCGGGAGATGGCAAAGATGATTGGGGTCAGTCCGACATACCTGTCCAAGTGCGAGCGTGATGAATTTGACCCCCCAACGGAAGACAAAGTGCGGAAGATAGCCGCGATCATCGGCTGCGACGTTGACGACTTGCTGGCAAGGGCGAACCGGGTATCGACCGATATCACCGACATAATCAAGCGCCATCCGGTC
>CANGTC010000045.1 GCA_947456505.1 Beijerinckiaceae bacterium | reverse complement strand
CTCTTACTGCCGACTGCCGACTGCCGACTGCCGACTGCCGACTGCCGACTGCCGACTGCCGACCGCCTCACTCCGGCGCAAACCGCATCGCCACGCCATTCATGCAGTAACGCAGGCCCGTGGGTGGAGGGCCGTCTTCAAAGACATGGCCGAGGTGGCCGCCGCATTGGGCGCAGTGGACCTCCGTGCGGGTCATGAAATGGCTGTTGTCCACGCTGGTCTCCACCGCGCCAGGGAGCGGATCGCAGAAGCTGGGCCAGCCCGTGCCGCTGTTGAACTTGGTCTTGCCCACGAAGAGCGGATTGCCGCAGCCCGCGCATTCGAAGGCGCCAGGGCGCTTTTCATGGTCGAGTGGGCTGGTGCAGGCGCGCTCGGTGCCATGTTCGCGCAGCACGCGATATTGTTCAGGCGTCAGAATGCGCCGCCATTCCTCGTCGGTCCTGGTGATGGGGAAGGTCTTGGGTTCGCTTTTCGCGCCGCCGCCAAACAGGCCCATGGTGTTCTTCTCCTGGGGCTCCAGCGCCCCTGTCGGTCAAGATAATCGCTCGCGGGCGAAGTTAGAAGAGCGAACCTTGCGATCCGCCCGCCGATGAGCCCCCACGCGCCGGGCGTGGGCGTGGTTTGGGCGTCTCAGGCGCAGCGCCCCCGCCGTCCCCCGTCACCGCCGCCACGCGGCCATCGGAAAACTCGATGCTGATGGCCATGCCGGGCGCAAGCCCCGAGGCCGCCCGCAGGGGCGTTCCGGCGCCGTCGCGCACCAAGGCGAAGCCCCGCGCCAGCACGCTCTTGTAGCCCAGCGAGGCGAAGAGCTGCGCCAGAGCGCCCAGCCGCTCGGCCTTGCGGGCGGTGTTGGCGCTCATGGCTGCGCGCAGGCGCGCGTCCACCATGGCGAGCCGCTCGCGCCGCGCCCGCAGGGTCTGGCCCTGCAGGGCGAGCTGCGCCCGCAACGCCGCCTCGAGCCGCTTGCCGAGGGCGTCCAGCGGGACGCGGCGGCCGGGGACAAGGGTGGGCCGGACCCGCGCCAGCCGTCCCGCCAGCCCCGCGCAACGCTCGCCCATGCGGGCGAATTCCGCCTGCGGGGAGTGGCGCGCCAGAAGATTCGCCGCCCGGCCCAGCCTGAGCTGGCGCTCGTCCATCGCCGCCTTCATGCGTCCCGCCAGCCGCTCACCCGCCCGGTCGAGGCGTTGGCGCGGCACGGCGACGATGTCTTCGCCCGACGGCAGGGCGCGGGTCAGGCCCCGCAGATCGGCCCGGCGCCGCTCCAGCAGGCGATAGAGGGCGCCCTGATGGCGGCGGGCGAGATCGGCGGTCTGGGCCAGCAATTCGCTGCGCACGGGCACGCACATCTCCGCCGCCCCCGTGGGGGTGGGGGCGCGCAGGTCCGCCGCATGGTCGATCAGAGTCCAGTCGGTCTCGTGGCCCACGGCGGCGACCAGCGGAATGTCGCTGGCGGCGGCGGCGCGCACCACCGCCTCGTCATTGAAGCCCCAAAGGTCCTCCAGCGACCCGCCGCCCCGCGCCACGATGATGACGCTGGGCCTTGGGATGCGCCCGCCCTCGGGCAGGGCGTTGAAGCCCTCTATGGCCCGGGCCACCTCGGCCCCGCAGGTCTCGCCCTGCACCCGCACAGGCCAGACCAGGACGCGGCGGGGGAAGCGGTCGGCGATGCGGTGGAGAATGTCGCGGATGACGGCGCCCGTGGGCGAAGTGACGACGCCGATCACATCGGGCAGAAACGGGATCAGTTGCTTGCGGGCGGCGTCGAAGAGGCCCTCGGCGGCGAGCTTGCGGCGGCGCTCCTCCAGCAGCGCCATGAGGGCGCCGACCCCTGCGGGCTCGATGCTCTCCACCACGATCTGATAGGAGGATTTGCCGGGAAAGGTGGTGATCTTGCCGGTGGCGATGACCTCGAGCCCCTCTTCGGGCTTGGTCCGCATGCGGGCGTAGGCGCCCTTCCAGATCACCGCGTCGATGCGGGCGGAGGCGTCCTTCAGGGCGAAATAGCAATGGCCGGAGGAATGCGGCCCCCGCCAGCCCGAAACTTCGCCGCGTACGCGCACATAGCCGAACCGATCCTCGATCGTGCGCTTGAGCGCGCCCGAGAGTTCGGAGACGGAGACTTCGGGCGCATTGGTGTCTGGAACCGTTTCGGCCATGGGTCAGATATGGCGGATTCGAGCGCGCCGGGGAAGGGCGCCCGTTAACCTCGACCGGGATGGGGAGGCGGGCGCGCATGTTTTTGCTTCCCCAAAGGCGCGGCTTTGTGCCAGATCACGAAACAGTGACACATTTCAGGGCCACCGGTCGCGGAGGACGCTCCAGCATCATGCGTATCGCGTTTCTGTCAGACATCCACGGCAACCGGGAGGCGCTCGACGCCTGTCTCGCCCATACGGTGCGCCGACAGGTGGATCGGCTGGTCTTTCTGGGCGACCTCGTGGGCTATGGCGCGGACCCGACCTATGTGGTCGACAGGGTGCGCGAAGCCATGGAGAAGGGCGCCGTGGCCATTCTGGGCAACCATGACGAGGCCGCCGCGCGCGGCGTCACAACCGGCATGAACGATTACGCCCGCGCCGCGCTCGAATGGACCTACAACACGCTGGATGCTGACAGCCGCAATTTCCTCACCGGCCTGCCCATGCAGATCGAGGAGGATGGTCGACTCTATGTCCATTCGGAAGCCTCTTCGCCCCATTCCTGGAGCTATATCACCGATGTGGCCACGGCCGAGCGCAGCCTGCGCTCCACCGCCCACCGCCTCACCTTCTGCGGCCATGTGCACAAGCCCCAGCTCTACCATATGCAACCCCAGCGCCCGCCGATCCTCTTCGTGCCCCAGGGGTCGACGGGCATTCCCCTGATGGGCCATCGCAAGTGGCTTGCAGTGCAGGGCGCGGTCGGTCAGCCGCGCGATCAAAACCCGCTCGCAGCCTATACGATCTATGACACCGTCACCAACGAGATCAGCTTCCGCCGCGTGTCCTATGACATCGAGGCCGCCGCGCAGAAAATTCACGCCGCGAAACTGCCGCAAATTCTGGCCGCGCGCCTGTTCATCGGGCGATAGCGAATGACGCGCGAACCACTCGAGACAGGCTCCACCATCGACGGCTTCAGGATTGGTGAGAAAATCCATACCGGCGGCATGGCGACCCTTTGGCGCGTGACCCGACCTGACATCGAGGCGCCCATCGTGATGAAGGTGCCCACCATTCTTGATGGCGAGGACGCCACCGTCATCGTCGGCTTCGAGATGGAGATGATGATTCTGCCGCGTCTGTCGGGCGTGCACGTTCCCAAATGCTATGCGGTGGGGGATTTCGCGCGTCAGCCCTATGTGGTGATGGAATATATTCGCGGCGAGTCTGTTTATGCGCTCATCGACCGCGCTCCGCTGCCCCCCGAAGAGGTCGTGTCCCTCGGCGCCAAGGTCTCCACCGCGCTGGTGGATCTGCATCGCCAGAACGTGCTGCATCTCGACATCAAGCCCTCCAACGTCATGCTGCGCGAGAGCGGCGAGGCGGCGTTGATCGACTTCGGCCTGTCGCGCCATCTCTTGCTGCCGGATCTGCTCGAAGAAGAGTTCCGCGTGCCCATGGGCACCGGGCCCTATATCGCGCCCGAACAGATCATGAAGAACCGCGCCGATCCGCGCTCGGACATCTATTCGCTGGGCGTGCTGCTCTACTATCTCGCCACCAATGTGCGGCCCTTCGGAATTCCGCAGGCGCAGAGTTCGCTGAAGACGCGGCTGTGGCGCGATCCCGTGCCGCCGCGTCGGCTCAACCCCGCGATTCCCCCGGCCTTGCAGGAAGTGATCCTGCGCTGCCTCGAAGTCGATCCTGATCAGCGTTACGCAAACCCCGCGCAGCTCGCCTTCGATCTCGCCAATCTCTCGCAGGTGGCCCTCACGGAGCGCGCAACGCGGCTGGAGCGCAACAGTTTCTTTGACGCCTGCAAGCGCTGGTTCGCTTCATTGGGCGCCGAGGGCGGGCCGCAGCAACCGCGCACGGCGCAAAGCAATCTGGCGCCCATTATCATGGTGGCGGTGGATCTTTCGGAAGATATGGAAGATCTGTGGGATGAGCTGCGCACCAATGTGAAACGCGTGCTCGCCACCATGCCCGGCGTGCGCATCGCCTGCGTGAACGTGCTGAAGCTCAACCGCCTCACGATCAATTATTCGCTGGATGAATCCGGCCGCAACGTGCATGTGCAGCGGCTCGTGGAATTGAAGGAATGGGGCCGGCCTTTGGGCCTCTCGCAGGAGCGCATCACCTTCCATGTGATCGAACACATGGACCCTGCGGTGGCGCTCATCGACTATGCGAAGCTGAACCATGTGGACCAGGTGCTGATTGGCGCCCGCACGACCTCCACCCTGCGCCGCTTGCTGGGAAGCACCGCCTCGCAGGTCGTCGCCGAAGCGCCCTGCACCGTGACCGTGGTGCGCGCGCCGATCAATAGCGGCACGGTGGGAATGACGGCGGACAGCGAAGCGGCGAGGGCGGATTCGCCGTGACGGTTGGTCAGTAGCCGCGCAACGCTATAATGTGCCACCCCGCACAGGAGCTCCCCATGACCAGCCCCGCTTCGAAAGACCTGCCCAATGATCTGGCGGCCTACTGGATGCCCTTCACGGCCAACCGCGCTTTCAAGAAAGAGCCGCGTATGCTCGGGCGCGCCAAGGACATGCACTATCACACGCCAGATGGGCGCAAGGTGCTCGACGGGGTCGCGGGCCTGTGGTGCGTCAACACGGGCCATGGACGCGAGGAGATCGTCGCCGCCATTCAGGAGCAGGCTGCGGAGATGGACTATGCGCCGCCGTTCCAGATAGGCCATCCCAAAGCCTTCCAGCTGGCCTCGCGATTGGCGGCCATGGCGCCTGGCAATCTCGATCATGTTTTCTTCACCAACTCCGGGTCCGAGGCGGTCGACACCGCGCTGAAGATCGCGCTCGCTTATTGGAACGTGAGCGGGCAGGG
Source organism: Beijerinckiaceae bacterium (assembly GCA_947456505.1). Classification (GTDB taxonomy): domain Bacteria; phylum Pseudomonadota; class Alphaproteobacteria; order Rhizobiales; family Beijerinckiaceae; genus Terripilifer. The sequence goes on along the minus strand of CANGTC010000045.1, from coordinate 16,181 downwards.
CGCGCGCACGCGCCTGGTGGGGCGGGTGCGCGGTTATAATGGCGTTGGCTTCGGCGGCATTTCCGTCGGCGGCATGGTGGCGAACCGCAAATATTTCGGCTCGCTGCTCACCGGCGTGGACCACCTGCCGACCACCTACAACCGGGCCCAGCAGGCTTTCACCAAGGGCGAGCCCGCCTGGGGCGCTCATCTGGCGGACGAGCTGGAAAACATCGTGGGCCTGCACGACGCCTCCACCATCGCCGCCGTCATCGTGGAGCCCATGGCGGGCTCGACCGGCGTTCTCCCGCCTCCGCAGGGCTATCTCAAGCGCCTGCGCGAGATCTGCGACCAGCACGGCATTTTATTGATCTTCGACGAGGTCATCACCGGCTTTGGCCGCCTCGGTTACGCTTTCGCGGCGGAGCGCTATGGCGTCGTCCCGGACATGATCACCTTCGCCAAGGGCGTGACGGCGGGCGCGGTTCCCATGGGCGGCGTGCTGGTGCGCAAGCACATCCACGACGCCTTCATGAAGGGGCCGGAACATGCGGTGGAGCTGTTCCATGGCTACACCTATTCGGCCCATCCTCTGGCCTGCGCGGCGGCTCTGGCGACGCTGGACATCTATGCGCGGGAAGATCTTTTCGCGCGGGCGCTGCGGTTGGAATCCCTCTGGGGCGAAGCAGTCCACGCTTTGCGCGGCCTGCCAAATGTGGCTGACATCCGAACCCTCGGGCTCGTGGGCGCCGTCGATCTTGACCCCAATGCGGGCGGACCTGGCAAACGCGGCTTCGATGCGCTGAACGAGGCCTTCCACAGGCAAGACCTGCTGATCCGTACGGCGGGCGACACGCTGGTGCTGGCGCCGCCCCTCATCGTATCGGAAAGCCAGATTGCGGAAATGACGGAGAAGTTGGCGAAGGTGATCCGCGCCGTCGCTTGAGGCTCAATGCCGCCAGGCGAATTGCTCCTGGCGCACATCCACATGGATGAGGTCGGTGTTGCGGTAGCTGCCCACGCCATTGATGCCGGGCACAGTCTTGGCGAAGGTGGCCAGCGCCATGGGCTCGACGCCATCAATGCGGATATCGGCGGCCATGCAATGGCGATGCATGGAGCCGCGCCGCCCATTCGCGCGATAGCCGGAGGCGACCTCAACGGGCTTTTTGTAATGGACGGCGATTTCGTTGAGGGCTGTCTTCAGGCTCTCGGGGAAGCAATTGACCTGGGTATAGGCATAGGCTGCGAAGAAGCCCGGGCCAGCGGATTTCGCCGAGGAGTCGAGAGTAGCTGTTGGTTGGGGAACGGATGCAAGCCGTGAGAAGGGCCCGAAGGCGGCGCCTGTCACAGGCTCGTCGTCTTCAGGATCCAGCTCTTCGATATTGGTGTCGTTATCGGCTGAGGCCAGCAGCACACCGCCAAATTCAGGCGGGCGCGGCGGAGGAAGGGGGGCGAGAGCCAGTGCGTCCCCATGGCCCCCTGCGCCGATCACCTGACCAGCCGTTGGCGCGCCATTGTCGTCAACAAGCATGACCTCAAGGACAGACCCATCTCCACGGGAGATGCAGCCGCCAAGGGCGAGGCAAGGAATCAAGAGTGCGGCCAATCGAAATCGCATGAGATTTCTTGTGCACAAACCTTAACGAAAAGTAAACCCCGGGCTCGCCGCCCTATTTTCCGATGGCCCTCCAGCCGATGTCGCGGCGGCAGAAGCCGCCCGGCCAGTCGATGGCGTCCACCGCCCCATAGGCCCGGGCCTGGGCCTGCGCCACGCTGTCGCCCCGCGCCGTGACATTGAGCACCCGGCCACCATTGGCGAGCAATCGTGTCCCCTCGCGCTTCGTTCCCGCGTGGAAGACGGTGACGCCCTCCATGGTCGCAGCGCGGTCCAGACCCTTGATTTCGCTGCCGCGCTCTGGCGCGTCCGGATAGCCCCTGGCCGCATAGACGACCGTGAGCGCAGTCTGCGCCGAGAGTTTCACCGGCCCTGCGGGCAGGGCTCCCTTCGCGGCGGCCAGCAGCAGGGGCAGCAGGTCCTCGTTGAGGCGGGCCAGCATGACCTGGGTCTCGGGATCGCCGAAACGGGCGTTGAATTCGATGAGCTTCGGCCCTTTGGATCCGATCATCAGTCCCGCGAAGAGCACCCCCTTGAAGGGGGTTCCGCGCTGGCGCATGCCCGCCATGGTGGGCTCGATGATCTCTTTCATCACCCGCGCGCTCATCGCCTCGCTCATGATCGGGGCGGGGGAATAGGCGCCCATGCCGCCGGTGTTGGGGCCGGTGTCCCCATCGCCCACGCGCTTGTGGTCCTGCGCGCTGGCGAAGGCGAGCGCCCTTGTCCCGTCACAGAGCGCGAAGAAGGAGGCCTCCTCACCTTCGAGGAAATCCTCCACCACCACCTCGGCGCCCGCCGCGCCAAAGGCGCCGCCGAAGATCATGTCGATGGCCGCCTCAGCCTCCGCGAGGCTCATGGCGACGATGACGCCCTTGCCCGCCGCCAGCCCATCCGCCTTCACGACGATGGGGGCGCCGCGCTGGCGCACATAGGCCTTGGCGGGTTCGGGCGCGCTGAAGCGCTGGTAATCGGCGGTGGGAATGGAGAACTGCGCGCAGAGATCCTTGGTGAAGCCTTTGGAGCCCTCGAGCTGGGCGGCGGCTTTCGAGGGTCCGAAGGCGAGGACGCCCGCCGCCTCCAGATCATCCACCAGCCCTGCCACCAGCGGCGCCTCCGGCCCCACGACCACGAAGCCGACCTGCATGAGCTTGCAGAAATCCACCACCGCGCGGTGATCGGCCACATCCAGCGTCACATTGCGCCCGAGCGCCTCCGTGCCCGGATTGCCCGGGGCGATGAAAAGCTGGGTCAACAGAGGGCTGCGCGAAAGGCTCAGCGCCAGCGCATGCTCCCGCCCGCCCGAGCCGATGAGAAGAACGTTCATGAAGGCTCCGCCAATTGTCTGGGCGTGGTGTAGACGGGGCGAAGGGGTGGGGCAAGGGCGGGGTGGGCATCGTTCTGGGGAATTGCGACGACGGCCGAGGAGGAGCGACTGTTGCGTGGGGGTTAGATTTCCTGCAAGTGTCATCATTATTCTCGGAGCTTCCCCAATCACCACCCCCCGCGCGCGCAAGTGAGGCGCGCAGCTATCTGCAAGCGCGGTTCGCCAGTCCCACCGCAGTCGCTGGTTTCAAGGAGCTTCTGGCGTCCGCTCCGTTGGAAGGGATCGAGCTGACCCGTTAGCGCCAGACGCCATTTGTCCAATAGCGCCCGCCAGCCTCCGCGCCCTATATTCCTCTGGCCGCGCTCCAGGACCCCTATCTCCATGTCCACCCATCATCTCCAGGCCCTCTTCAAGCCCCGTTCCGTCGCCCTTGCGGGGGCGAGCGCGCGGGCGGGGAGCCTTGGGCGGGCGGTGCTCGATAATTTGCGGCGGGCGGGGTTTGCGGGGCCGATCCATCTCATCAACCCGCGTCATCAGCAGATCGATGATATGCCCTGCTACGCCAGCGTGGCGGCCTTGCCGCAGACGCCCGATCTTATCGTCGTCGCCGCTCCGCGCGAGGCGGTGGCGGAGCTGGTGGAGGCTGCGGCGGCGCGCGGGGTGCAAGCCGCCATCGTGATCACCGCCGATCCCTCCCATGGGGAGGGATCGCTCGGCGCGCAGTTACGGGAAATTGCGGCGCGCACGGGCATCCGCGTGGTGGGTCCGAATTGTCTGGGGGTGCTTTCGCCGGTGGGTGGGCTCGACGCCAGCTTCTCTGCCTTTCCCGCGCGCAGGGGCGATCTGGCGGTGATTTCCCAGTCGGGGGCGGTGGCGGCCGGGCTCACGGCCTTCGCGGCGGGGCGTGGCATCGGTTTTTCGGGGCTCGTCTCCATCGGCGACATGGCCGATGTGGATGTCGACGATCTCCTGGATTGGTTCGCCCTCGATGGCGCCACGCGGGCCATCCTGCTCTATGTGGAGTCCATCAGGGACGCCAAGGGATTCATGTCTGCGGCGCGGGCGGCGTCGCGGGTCAAGCCGGTCATCGTCATCAAAGCCGGGCGCAACCCGCGCGCGGCCAAGGCGGCGGCCACCCATACGGGCGCGATGGCGGGATCGGATGCGGTCTATGACGCCGCCTTCCGCCGCGCGGGCCTGCTGCGGGTGCGCGATGTCAACGAGCTCTTCGAGGCGGCGGAGGCGCTGGGCCGGGTGGCGCCCTTTCCGGGCGACCGGCTCGCCATCCTCACCAATGGGGGCGGCATCGGCGTGCTGGCGGTGGACGACCTCGTCGATCGCGGCGGCAAGCTGGCGGAGCTCTCGCCCGCAACGCTTGCGACCCTCGACGCCATCCTGCCCGCCACCTGGTCCCGCGCCAATCCGGTGGACATTGTTGGCGATGCGGATGCGGAGCGTTTCAGCGCCGCGCTGGCGCCCCTGCTCGCCGATCCCATGAATGATGCGGTCATGGTGCTCCATTGCCCCACGGCCCTGTCCGATGGGGTGGCGGTGGCGCAGGCGGTGGCTGACACCGCGCGCGCCCAGCCCGCTCAGCGCCGCAAACCCCTTTTTGCGGTCTGGCTCGGCGCCTCGCCTGAGAGCGACCGCATTTTCGAAGAGGCGCGCATTCCCCATTACCAGACCGGCGCCATGGCGGGCTTCATGCATCTGGTGGCCTGGGGGCGTAACCGCGAGGCGCTCATGGCGACCCCGCCCAATCTGCCCGAAGGCTTCAGCGCGGATGTGGAGAAGGCTCAGGGGATCATCGCCGGCGTGCTGGCGCGGGGCGACGCCTGGCTCGATCCCCTCGAGGCGACCGCGTTGTTCGAGGCCTACGCCATCCCCATCGTGCAGGCGATTCTCGCCACCAACCCTGAGGAGGCGGCGCAGGTCGCTGGCCCGCTGCTGGCGGCCCATGGGCGCTGCGTCATCAAGATCCACTCCCGCGATATCCAGCACAAGTCCGATGTTGGCGGCGTGGTGCTGGATCTGGCGAGTCCGCAGGCGGTGCAGGAGGCCGCCGCCGCCATGCTGGCGCGGGTGGGCAAGCTGATGCCCAAGGCGCGCATTGCGGGCGTCACCGTTCATCCCATGATCCGGCGGCCGGAAGGCCGCGAATTGATCGCGGGGCTGGCGGAAGATCCGACCTTTGGTCCTGTGGTGCTCTTTGGGCAGGGCGGCAAGGCCGTGGAGGTCATGGGCGATAGGGCGCTGGCCCTGCCGCCGCTCGATCTGGGGCTGGCGCTCGACCTCATCAGCCGCACCAGGGTTGCGCGCGTGTTGAACGACTATCGCGATGTGCCCGCCGCCGATCTCGACGAAGTCGCGCTGACACTTGTGAAGCTCGCCCAGATGTCCGCCGACCTGCCGGAGATTCGCGAACTCGACATCAACCCCCTGCTGGCCGATGGAGATGGCGTCATCGCCATGGACGCCCGGGTGCGGGTCGCCCCTGTGGAAGGGCGGCGCGGGCCGGTAAATCCGCGCTTTGCGGTGGCGCCCTATCCCAAGCAATGGGAGCGCTGGCTGACGGGCGCCGATGGGCGGCGGGTCTTCGTGCGGCCAGTGCGGCCGGAAGACGAGGCCATGTATCGCAGTTTCTTCGCGCAGGTTTCGCCCGAGGATCTGCGCCTGCGCTTTTTCGCCCCGGTGAAGGACATCAGCCACGCCTTCATCGCCCGCCTTACCCAGATCGACTACGCCCGCGCGCTGGCCCTCTGCGCCACGCTGGAAAATGGTGAGATGCTTGGGGCGGTGCGCCTGATGCTGGATCCCGATCACGAGAGCGGCGAATTCGCCATTCTCCTGCGCTCGGATCAGAAAGGGCGCGGGCTCGGGTCAGCGCTGATGAAAATGATGATCGATTACGGGCTGCGCGAGGGCGTGAAGCATATCGAGGGGCAGGTGCTGGCCGAGAACGTGACCATGCTCGCCATGTGCCAGCAGCTTGGCTTCGAGATTCGCGATGGTGAGGATGGGGCGGGCGCGAAAGAGGTGCGGCTGGACCTGAGCAAGCTCTCGCGCGCCTGACAGAGCCTGAAAAAGAAAGGAGGCCGCTCGTTTTCACAAGCGGCCCCAAGTCAAGGGAGGAAACGCCCTAAGCAGGGCAGAACCAGAGTTACCGAGTGCAACGCACAAAAGCAATGTGCAATGCGTCATGCCAGCCATGCGCAAAATGCATGGCGGGAAAATATTTCGCTGGCAATGCTCGCTTGAGCAATGCTTTCGGGTCGCAGCTACCGCCAACCATTAGTCCGGTTCGCGCTTGAAAACCGTCCCGGCCTCGACGCCATTGAGTGCGACCCGCCGCATCTGTTATTGGCGTGCGTGCGATTCCATTGCTCAGGGGCTTGGGCCCCCGTTTCGAAAGTCTCCCCCCATGCATGACATCCGCTGGATCCGCGACAATGCCGAAGTCCTCAAGGCGGGACTGCGTCGGCGGGGCTGGGATGGACTGAAGGTGGAGGAGACGGTGGCGGAACTGTTCAGCCTTGATGACGCGCGGCGCGACATCATCGCCGTGACCCAGCGTGGCCAGGAGGAGCGCAACCGCCTGTCCAAGGAAATTGGTCAGGCCATGGGCAAGAAGGATTTCGCCCGCGCCGAAGAGCTGAAGGCCCGCGTCGCCGAGATCAAGAGCGAGACCGAAGGCGCGGCCGCCGCCGAGACCGCCGCCGTACGCGCCCTTGATACGGCGCTCCTTGAGCTGCCCAATCTGCCGCTGGACGAGGTGCCCGATGGCGCCGACGAGCATGACAATGTGGAGGCCCGTGTCTTCGGAACGCGCCCCACCTTTGAAGAGGGCTTCAAGCCGAAGGAGCATTTCGAGATCGGCGAGGCGCTGGGCCTCATGGATTTCGAGCGGGCTGCGAAAATGTCGGGCTCGCGTTTCGTGATCCTGCGCGGCGCGCTGGCGCGGCTGGAGCGGGCGCTGGGCCAGTTCATGGTGGACCTGCACACCGGGGATCACGGCTATGAAGAGGTGAATCCGCCCGTACTGGTGCGCGACGACGCCATGTATGGCACCGCGCAATTGCCGAAGTTCCGCGATGATCAGTTTCGCGCGGGCGAGGACTTCTGGCTGATTCCCACCGCAGAAGTGCCGCTGACCAATCTGGTGCGCGAGGAGATCCTCGACGAGAAGAGCCTGCCAATGCGCGTCACCGCGCTCACCCCCTGTTTCCGGGCCGAGGCGGGGGCGGCGGGCCGCGATACTCGCGGCATGATCCGCCAGCATCAGTTCACCAAGGTGGAGCTGGTCTCCTTCACCACGCCCGAGCAGGCTCTGGCCGAACACGAGCGCATGACCGCCTGCGCCGAAGAGGTGCTCAAGCGCCTCGGCCTGCATTACCGCGTGATGACGCTGTGCACGGGCGACATGGGTTTCGCTTCGCGCAAGACCTATGACATCGAGGTCTGGCTGCCCGGGCAGGATCGCTTCCGCGAGATTTCCTCCTGCTCGGTCTGCGGCGAGTTTCAGGCAAGGCGCATGAACGCCCGCTATCGCCCCGCCGAGGGCAAGGGCAACCGATTCGTCCATACGCTGAACGGCTCCGGCGTGGCTGTGGGCCGCGCCCTCATCGCGGTGCTGGAGAATTACCAGAACGCCGACGGCAGCGTGACGGTGCCCGAGGCGCTGCGGCCTTATATGGGCGGGCTGGAGACCATCAGACCGGCGGGCTGATCAGGGCTGGTTGCAACAGTTTGCCGTCAAATCCACCCAAACTGTTGGAACCCGGCTTGGGGATGGTGGGGCGACACGGGTTAACAACCCCGCTTGAAAGTGCTCTAACCTGCTTTTGTGGGCGCCGGAGCACTTTCCCTTATGCGTATTCTCATCACCAATGACGATGGCATCCATGCCCATGGCATCAAGGTGCTGGAGCAGATCGCCCGGCAGATCTCCGATGACGTCACCGTGGTGGCGCCGGAGATGGATCAGTCCGGGGTCGCCCACTCCCTGTCGCTGAACGATCCCCTGCGCCTGCGCGAAATCTCGCCCCGTCATTTCGCCGTGAAGGGCACGCCGACCGACTGCGTCATCATGGGCGTGCATCGCATCATGGCCGATCACAAGCCGGATCTGGTGCTGTCGGGCGTCAATGTCGGGCACAACATGGCGGAAGATGTGATCTATTCGGGCACGGTGGCGGGCGCCATGGAGGGGGCGATTCTGGGCGTCACCTCCATCGCCCTGTCCCAGGGCTATGCGCCCGGCGGCAAGAACGCCATCGACTGGAGCGCCGCCGAAACCCATGGGCCGAAGGTCATTCGCGACATTCTGGCTCTGGGCGTGCCGCGCGACGTGCTGGTGAACGTCAATTTCCCCGCCCGCCCGGCCAGCGAGATCGGTGGAGTCAGCGTCACCGTTCAGGGCAGGCGCGACGCCAACCTCGCGGGCCTGGAGGAGCGTTTCGACGGGCGCGGCAATCCCTATTACTGGATCCGCTATGCCCGGACCCGCTCAACCCCGGCCCATGGTACGGATCTGGAGGCCATCGCCAACGGCCGGATCTCGGTGACCCCCCTGCGGCTCGATCTGACGGATGAGCCAACGCTCACCCGGTTCGCGCTCGCTCTGCGCTGATCGGAAAGGGGAGGGACCATGAAGCAGATGGATCTTCCTCTTCTCATGCCCGGGGAGGCCGAAGTCAGGACCGCCCAGGCGCTGATGGCCTTTTTGTTGCGCCTGCGCGCGCGTGGAATTTCCGATCTTTCCGTGTTGCGGGCGCTGGAGGTGGTGCCGCGCGACTTCTTCGTGCCCCATCGATATCGTGATCTCGCCCTGCGCGACATCGCACTGCCCATCGCCTGCGGGCAGACCATGCCGGAGGCCTGGCTGGTGGCGCGCATGATGGAGGCGCTTGATCTTTCGCCAGCCCATCGCGTGCTCGAGGTGGGCGCGGGTTCTGGCTATGCGACCGCCATTCTGGCGCGTCTCGCAGGCGAGGTGGTGTCCTGCGAAATCTTCGAGCCTCTGGCGGTCGAATGCGCCGCGCGCCTGTCCCGCCTCGGCCTCTCCAATGTGAAGGTGCTCCAGGGCGATGTGCTTGATCTCCTGCCTGATCTCGGCCTCTTTGACCGCATCCTCGTGCATGGGGTCATCGAAGGGGCGCCGACAGTTTTGATGGAGAGCCTGGCTGAGGGCGGCGTGATCCTTTTGGGGCGCAAGGGGCCGCGCAGCATGGCCCAATTGACGCGCATCGCCCATCAGACTTCAGGCGGTTTTACGGAAACGCCCATCGGGCCCTGTCGTTTGGGCGCCCTGATCGGCCCCATTGCGGCGTCGATTTGAATTTTTCGCCACGATTTCACCTGACGCAGCGAAAAAAAGATCCATTATAAACCATGCCTTAACCACCCATGCGTTTAATCAGATTCATCAATTTTGGTTAGCAGTGGGTTGCGTGATGCGTCTCAGGCTCGGACATAAAGATCTCTCCACCGCCACCCGCCTTGCCGTTGCAAGCGTCACAGCGGTCCTGCTTGCGGGTTGCTCCAGCGACGTGACCCGCTTCGCTTCCAATCCTTTTGAAATGGATCAGGCGCCTACGGCTTCGATCCCGCAGACGGCTTCTGGGCCGCAGCCAGGCTTCCAGGCCGCCTCGGTCGGCGTCGTCGATTCTGTGCCGCTTTCGTCTCCGGCGCCGGCCTATGGAAGCGCTCGTCCGGCGCCCGTCACAGCCCAGCCGAGCCCTGTCTATAATCCTCCGGCTCAGGCGGCCCCCAAGGTCATCGCGGCGCCTCCGCAGGCTCAGGCCCATGCTCCCGCCAAGGCGCAGCCGCAGGCCACCGAGAAGTTGAATTTCGTGAAGGGCGCTGCGCCCGCCGCCGCCACGCCGCCGACAGCGTCGCAGGCCAAAGCGCCCGAGCCTCAGAAAGCGGCAGCCAAGCTCGCCGAAAAGCCCGCAGAAAAGGCGGCAGCAGCCAAGCCGGCAGAAAAGCTGGTCGAAAAGACAGCGGCCAAGCCTGCGCAACAGGCGGTCGAAACGCCGGTCAAACAGGCTGAGAAGCCGGTTGCGGAAAAGCCCAAGCAGATGGCCAGGCTGGAGACGGGAACTCCCGCCGCCGCGCCCGCCGTCGCCGCTCCCGCCGCTGCTCCGGCCGCCGCCCCGCAGGCCGCTGCGGAGCCTGACAGCGACAAGCCGGAATTCCGCTGGCCCGCGCGTGGCCGCATCATTCAGGGCTTCAAGGCTGGCTCCAGCGAGGGCATCAAGATCGCGCTTCCCGAGGGCACAGCCGTCAAGGCGGCCGAGGCTGGCGTCGTCGCCTATGCCGGCAATGAGCTGAAGGGCTATGGCAATCTGGTCCTCATCAAACATCCCAACGGTTTCGTGTCGGTCTACGCCAACAATGGGGAGATCTCCGTGAAGCGCGGCGATGCGGTGAAGCGCGGCCAGTTGATCGCCAAGTCCGGTCAGTCCGGCAATGTGTCCTCGCCCCAGCTCCACTTCGAGTTGCGCAAGGGCTCCACCCCTGTCGATCCGACGGATTTCCTCGCGGGTCTCTGAGAAACGCGCCCATGAAAGCCGCTTTCGGCATCCGCGAGACACGGGCCGAAAGCGAGTAATGGCGGCAGGTCCCAGGAAGGGCCTGCCGCTGTTTGCATTTTCTCACCAGCTTCTGGCGGTGAGGTCGAGCCCTGTGTGGAACATCCGGCCGTCGTTCTCGGTCGCGCTCAAGGCGCCCGCACCCGCAGGCAGGGAGAGGCGGGGATGGGCGGTCCGATACCGTGGCGGATAGGGAAGGGGCTGCTGGAAATGGGTCGCCGCCGTCCAGGCCCAATGGGGGTTGGACATGAATTTGCGCCCCAGCGCGATCATGTCCGCCTTGCCCGTCTGCAACACCTCTTCGGCCTGCTGCGGCTCCCAGATCTGGCCAACCGCCATGGTGGTGATCTTCCCCTCGCGCCGCACGGCGTCTGAAAATGGCGTCTGATAGCCAGGGCCGGGGGTGATCTTCTGGTCGAGGGTCGCGCCGCCGCTGGAGCAGCAGATGTAATCGCAACCCCGAGCCTTCAATTCCGCCGCCAGCGCGCAGGACTCCTCCAGCGTCCAGCCGCCCTCCACCCAGTCAATGGCGGAAATGCGCACGCCCATGGGCCGCTCCGAGGGGAAGGCCGCGCGGCATTGTTCGAAGATTTCCAGGCCGAAGCGCATGCGGTTTTCAAGGCTCCCGCCATAGCGGTCCTCGCGCTTGTTGATGAGCGGGGTCAGGAACTCGTGGATGAGATAGCCATGGGCGAAATGCAGCTCGATGAGATCGACGCCGATAGCCGCCGCGCGGCGGGTAGCCTGCACGAAGGCTTGCTGGGCCTCCTCGATGTCCACGGAGGTCATCACCTGGGGATGGGGATGCTGATGGTCTTCGTAATAGGAGGGCGCCAGCGGGATCCAGCCGCCTTCTTCGGGCGGCACTGGCTTGCGCGCGATGAAGGACGCTGGGGTCGATGATTTGCGCCCGGCATGGGCGAGCTGCACGCCGAATTTCGAGCGCCCATACTCCTTGCAGAAATCGACCACGCGGGCCAGCGCGGCCTGATTGTCGTCGCTGTAGAGCCCCAGGCAATGGGGCGAGATGCGCCCGCGCGGCTCCACCCCGGTCGCCTCGGTGATGATCAGACCCACATTGGCGCAGGCGAACTGGCCGAGATGCATGAGGTGCCAGTCAGAGGCGTTCCCGTCCTTCGCCGCATATTGGCACATGGGCGAGAGCACGATGCGATTGTCGAGCGTGAGCCCGCGCATGTCGAAAGGCGTGAAAAGAAGCGGCACCACGAAATCCTCCCTGCGGCGGCCGGTTCATTGGCCGCGTCGGGGGGAGTATAGGGTGGAGGCAGGGGAAAGGAGAAGCGGGGCTGACGCCTCGCCCCCTCACCCCGTCTGCTTGCCCAGACGCCCCGCCAGATCCTGAATGAATTGCCAGGCGGTGCGGCCGGAGCGGGCGCCGCGGGTGGTGGCCCATTCGAGGGCCTGGGCCTGCATCACGTCCGCATCCGCATTGAGGCCGAAATGGGCGGCATAGCCGCGCACCATGGCCAGATATTCGTCCTGGGAGCAGCGGTGGAAGCCCAGCCACAGGCCGAAGCGGTCAGAGAGGGAGACCTTCTCCTCCACAGCCTCGCCGGGGTTGATGGCGGTGCCGCCTTCGTTGTCCATCATGGAGCGGGGCAGGAGGTGGCGCCGATTCGAGGTGGCGTAGAACAGCACATTGGGCGGGCGCCCCTCGATTCCGCCTTCCAGCACCGCCTTGAGCGACTTGTAGGACGTGTCCTCCGCGTCAAAGGACAGATCGTCGCAAAAGAGGATGAAGGGATAGGGCGCGGGCCGCACCCGGCTCATGAGGGCGGGCAGGGTCTCGATGTCCTCGCGGTGGATCTCCACGAGCTTCATGGGACGGAAATCGGCCTCGTTCGCCCGGGCGGCGTTGATCTGCGCATGGACCGCCTTCACCAAAGATGACTTGCCCATGCCGCGCGCGCCCCATAGCAGCGCATTGTTGGCGGGCAGGCCTCTTGCGAAACGCTCGGTATTCTCCACCAGCAGATCGCGTACGAGATCGATGCCCCGGAGCAGGCTGATGTCCACCCGGTTGACCTTGGGCACAGGCGTGAAGCCGCAGGAGGCCGCATGCCAGACGAAGGCGTCCGCCGCCGCAAAGTCGATGCGGGCGTCGGTCTGGGGGGCGAGGCGATCGAGGGCGCTGGCGATACGCTCGAGCGTGGCGAGGATGGCTTGGGTCTCGTTGGTCATGGGGCGTCCTGTGCGATGTCTCGGCGCCTATAGCAGCATGGCGGCGCAGCACAAAGCCCTGCCGGGGCCGCTCAGTATTGATTGATGTCGGGCGTGGCCTGCGCCTGCTTTTTCAGCAGCCATCGGGTCGGCAGAAACAGGCCCGTGCCGATCACCATGAAGATCAGCAGTTCCGCCAGCGCCGAGGCGTTCCACAGGGCGAGCCAGGCGCTAGCCGCCATAATGAAGGCGGCCACGGCGAAAGAGATGAAAAATCCCGGCAACAGGAGCATCTCCGCAATGATCAGCATGAGCCCCGCGATCAGCCAGAAGGCGGTATGGTAGTTTTCAAAGAGCTGATCGAGGCCCATCACTTCTTCAATCCGTCAAACAGCACGCTCAGGCCGCCCAAAGCCCTCGTGATGTCCGTGGGCACGATCACCAGCTTGGTGTTGGGCGATTTGCCCAGCTCCGCGATGCTGATCACTTGTTGCTTCATGATTTCGAAATCGGTGGCCGCCTGTCCATTGCGCTTGATGGCCTCGCCCACCGTCGCGGTGGCGTAGGCGTCGGCCTCCGCCAGAATGCGGCGCGCCTCGGCCTGCTTCTGGGCAGTATAGAGTTCGCCATCCGCCTTCAATTGCTGGGACTGGCGCTCGCCTTCGGCCTTGGTCACCCAGGCGCGGCGCTCGCGTTCGGCGTTCAATTGTTGCTGCATGGCGTTGCGGGTCGCTTCATCGACGCAGACGTCCAGCACCTCGGTGCGGGTGATCTCGATGCCCCAGACGGCGCAGGCTTCCGACAAGCTGTCCATGATGCGCTCGTTGATGAACTCGCGCTTGGACTGCACCTCGTCGAACTCCATCTGGCCGCCGGTGGAGCGCACGATGCTGGTCACCGTGGTCTTCACCGCCTGATTGACGTCGGTGATGCGATAGACGGACTTTGCGGGATCGATGATGCGATAGAAGACCGCGGTCGTCAGCTGGATTTCGACATTGTCCTTCGTGATGACATTGATCTGCTGCGGCTCGATCTGCCGTTCCAGAATGACGACTCGATGGCGCACGGAACTGAACACCGGCATGATGAAATTGAGTCCCGCATTCAGCGTGCGCACATATTTGCCGAACTGCTCGACAATATGGGCCTCCGATTGCGGCACGATCCGGATGGCTTTCATCGCGAAGATGAAGAGCAAAACGATGGCTGAAAGAAGAACGATGTTTGAAACAGCCATGTCCATCCCGATTTCCTGCAAGAGACGATTCTTGAAGGCAGGATAGCTCAAGATTTAGCTGGTCGAAAGCGTCGGAAAATCAATTGTATAGGTCAAGGGAGACGGGCGGTGTCCCGCCCTTAACGTCCTGTGCGCTTGGGAAGTGTGGCGATTTGCGCGCCCACCTCACTCTCCGCCACGCGCAGTTCGTACATCTGTTGCAGGTTCATCCAGAACTGCGGCGATGTGCCGAACCAGTGGGCCAGACGCAATGCGGTGTCCGCCGTCACGCCGCGCTGGCCATTGATGATGCCGGTGATGCGGTTGACGGGCACGGCGATCTGACGTGCAAGTTCGGCAGCCGAGAAGCCGATCTCTCGAAGTTCTTCAGCCAGATGTTCTCCGGGGTGAATAGGTGTGCGCGCCATGGGTCCTCAATGATAGTCGATGATTTCCACATTCATGGGGCCGGGTGAAAAAATCGGCCATTCAAAACAAATCCGCCATTGGTCGTTGATGCGGATCGAGAATTGTCCCTTGCGATCACCCTTGAGCGCTTCAAGTCGGTTTCCCGCAAAGCTGACCAAGTCCGTCAGAGATGTAGCCGGTTCCAGGCGGTCCAGGCGTATTTCCACTTGGCGCGCGATGCCGGAAAACTCCTTCACGAAGTACCCCAGAGCGAACCGTTCGGTTCTCTTGTCCCGATAATTGACAAAAACTGAACAAAACAATGACGAAATGAACTAAACAACGAGGAATTTACGAATTACGTAAATCATAATTTTTGTGAAATAGCAAACCCCCTACTTGTCCTCATCCTCATAGAGATCCACCCGCGTCAGGTCATCGTCGCCGGAGGGCGGGCGCACGGTTTTGGGCTTGTCCGCAGGCGGCTTTTCAGAACGGGGCTTGTCTGCGTGGGGCTTGGGCTGGGTCATGGACGGCGGGTCGCTGGCTGGAAAGCTGTCCTCCAGCGCCGCCTCCAGATTGTCGTTGTCTTCTTTCGCGGCGTTCGGCTTTTTCGGATGCTGGCTCATGGCGGCGCGCCTCCCTGTGAGCAGACAACGCCTCCCGGACGCACGGGGTTCAATCGCGCAGGATGATGATATGCAGCCGACGCGGCCCATGGGCGCCCAGCACGATCTGCTGCTCGATGTCGCCGGAGCGCGAGGGGCCGGTGATGAGGTTGACCGTGCGCGGCGCGATGGCCTTGCCATAGGCCGCGCGCAGGCGATCCCACAGGCTCTCCGCATCGCCGACCAGATCAGCCTCCCGCAGCACCACGATATGATTGTCGGGCAGGAAGTTGAGCGTGGTGGGATTGCCTGGGCCTGAGGTCATGGTGAGGGTGCCGGTTTCGGCGATGGCGCCGAAGGCGTGGCTAAGGCCGTTGAGATCATCACCCGCCGAAGGACCATGGGTCACCTCGATGGCGGTCTCGCTCCAGTCGAGTTCGGCGAGCCGCGCATCCGCGCCCATGCGCAGGGTCGCGGGCAGATTATGTTCGCGCAGGTAGCGCGCGGCTTCGCTCACGATGTCCTGCGGTCGCGCGACTTCAGCCACGCTGGCCGCGACCCGCTCCGCCTCGGCGCGAAACAAGGCGACGCGCTCGCCCCCGCTCACCTGTCCGCGCAGGGGCATGACGCCGCGCGGGGCTGCGCGCAGGCGCTCCTGCACGGCGCTGAGGCGCGGCGCCTCGCGGCCATTGACGCCCAGCGAACGGCGGATGTTGGAGAGAATGTCCTCGCGCGCGCTCATCGCGTCTTGCCTCCACGTTCGCGCCATTGCGCCTGGAATGTCTTGCCCTGGGGCGCCGGCATGTCCCGATGCTCGGTCCAGCCCGAAGCCAGCGGCAATTTTGCGAAACGGCCCTTCTTGCGGCCGAAATAATGCAGCAGGGGCATGGCGAGATTGGTCGCGAATTTATACAGCGCGGGCCTGCGGGCGAAGAAGGCCCAGAAGCTCAGGCCGTAACGATAAACGGCTGGCGCCAGATGGCGTTCATATTCGCGCTCGCGCCAGTGGCGCATGAGTTTGGGCAGGGGAATGCGCACGGGGCAGACGCTTTCGCAGCGCCCGCAGAAGGTGGAGGCGTTGGGCAGATGGCCGGCCTTGTCCACGCCCAGCAAGGAGGGCGAGAGCACCGCGCCCATGGGGCCGGGATAGACCCAGCCATAGGCGTGGCCGCCGACCGCGTGATAGACGGGGCAATGGTTCATGCAGGCGCCGCAGCGGATGCAGCGCAGCATCTCCTCGAACTCGGTGCCG
>CANGTC010000044.1 GCA_947456505.1 Beijerinckiaceae bacterium | reverse complement strand
CTGGATCATCGTCTGGGCCTTCGTGATCAACTACATGCCCTATGGGGTGCGCTATTCCTTCGCGGGCATGCTGCAGGTGCATCGCGAGCTGGAGGAGGCGGCGGCCGTCTCCGGCGCCTCGTCGGTTACCGGCTTCCGGCGGGTGGTGATCCCCCTGCTCTCCCCATCGCTGATCGCGGGCTGGCTCTTCATCTTCCTGCTGGCGACGCGGGTGCTGTCCCTGCCGGTGCTGCTCTCGGGGCCGAGCTCCCAGACCATGGCCGTGGCCATGTTTGATCTGTGGGGCAATGGACAGGGGCCGGAACTGGCGGCGCTCGGCCTGCTGTGGAGCCTGGCCATGACCTGCATCGCCCTGATCTTCTACTTCATCGCCCGCCGCTCGGGCGTGGGCCTGCAGGGCCAGGGGTGAGCGCTGGACCTTTGCCGCCGCCCCCGTTAGGAGTTGGGAAGTCCCAGTCCTGAGCCCCGGAGGTTGCTGCATTGGCAGTCGAGCGCCGCGTCATCGTTCCCCTGATCGTCGCCTGCGCCCTGTTCATGCAGAATCTCGACTCGACGGCGCTGGCGACCGCCCTGCCCGCCATCGCCGACTCACTGCACGAAACGCCGCTACGGCTGCATCTTGTCATCACCTCCTTCATGCTTTCGCTGGCCGCCTTCCTGCCGGTCAGCGGCTGGGTGGCGGACCGGTTCGGGGCGCGCACGATCTTTCGGCTGGCCATCGCCATCTTCACCCTCGCCTCCATCGCCTGCGGCCTGACCGACAGTTTCGAGATGCTGCTGCTGGCGCGGGTGGTGCAGGGCGCGGGCGGCGCCATGATGGTGCCGGTGGGGCGACTGATCCTCGTGCGCTCCGTCGCCAAATCCGAACTGATCTCCGCCATGGCCCTCATGGGCATGCCCGCCCTCATCGGGCCGATCATTGGCCCCCTGCTGGCGGGAGTGCTGATCACGGTGGCCTCCTGGCGCTGGATCTTCTGGATGAATGTGCCCATCGGCATTCTCGGCATCGTGTTGGTGAGCCTCTTCATCGAGGATGTGCGCGAGCCGAATGTGAAGCGCTTCGACTGGCCCGGCTTCGCCCTCTCGAGCCTTGGCCTGTGTGGAACGCTTTTTGGCCTTGATGCGCTCTCCACCCATCATTCAGCCGACCCGGTGGCCATCGCGGCGCTTGTCGCCGGCCTCATCGCCATGGCGCTCTACGTCTTTCACGCGCGGCGGGTCGATAATCCCATTCTCGATCTCAGGCTACTGAAGTTCCCCACCTTCCGCGTCAGCGTCACAGGCGGCTCCTTCTTTCGCATCGGGGTCGGCGCGGTGCCCTTCCTGCTGCCGCTGATGATGCAGCAGGGTCTGGGTTATTCGCCCATCGAATCTGGCTTCATCACCTTCGTGTCTGCGGCTGGGTCGCTGGGCATGCGCACCATGTCGAAGCAGGTGCTGCGGCGCTTCGGCTTTCGCAAGGTGCTGATGTGGAACACCCTGATCGCCAGCTTCTTCATGGCGCTGTGCGGGCTCTTCAGTTCGGATTCCAGCCGCGCCTTCATGATGACGGTGATCTTCCTGGGCGGGGTCTTCCGGTCCCTGCAATTCACGGCCCTGAACAGCATCGCCTTCGCGGAGATCGAGGGGCCGCTCATGAGCCAGGCGACCAGTTTCTCCCAGATGGCGCAGCGCCTGTCCCTCAGCTTCGGCGTGGCGATCTCGGCCTTCGTGCTGTTCTGGGCGGGCGGCGAGGGCGCCCATCTGCCCATTCACGCCTTCGCCATGGCCTTTGTGGTGGTGGGCCTGCTCTCAGGCCTGTCGCTGGTCAGCTTCGTGAAGCTGACGGCGGACGCCGGCGACGAAATCGCCGGGCGCCAGCCCGTGCGCAGTCGCCGGTTCGAGAGCTGACTCAAAGGCCCCGGATCGCTCCGGGACCCCCAGGTTGCACCCTAGTCGAAAAAGGCCTTGGTCTCGCCGGACTTGGCGTTGTAGCGCAGGGTGATCTTCGACACCTCGCACAGGTTGATGTCGTGCCAGACGGCGCTGGAATCGTCCTCGTCATAGACAACCTTGAGGTCCCACAGGCAGGTCTTGACCTTTGACAGGAAGTGAATCGCCTTGCTTTCGCCATCGCCGAAACTGTCATCCTCGTCGGCGAGCAGATCATCTTCCCAAGTCTCCGAGTGAGCCGCCGAGAGGTATACCTCACTGATGTCGTAGCCGGTCTTGTTGACCAGGGTGAAATCCTGCTTGGCTTCCTGCGCGGCGGCAGACCCGACGGAGACGGCGGCGAAAAGTGTGAAGGCGAGAGCGTATTTTAGCATGATGGCTCCAGAGGCTTGGCGCTGAGACGCATGGCGACGGCCAAGTTATTACCCGCGAACGCCGGGGTCGGATAGACGAAAATCCCGTTATCCCACCGGATTCGCCAGGTCGCCCCTGAACCCCGGCGCGCAGAAGTGCGGCCATGGCGAGACCCGCGCGCCAAACCGTATCGCGGAGCGGCCTTGGCGCAGCCCCAAGGGCGCGCTAGAAGACCTCTCCGGTCTCTTGCCCGATCTCACTGGCGTAAAAATTCATGCGGACGTCCGAATTATTGGCGAAGCTCGCTGGCGAGCCCAACGAGCGATTGACCGTCGCCGATATTCTGGCAGCGCTCGGGGACCGCTCCTTCGCTCTTCTGGTCGTGATTCTGGGCCTGCCAAATTGCATTCCCATGCCTCCGCCCATCCCGATTTTCTGCGCCCTGCTGCTGATTGGCGTGGCGGTGCAGATCGGCACGGGCCGCAAGGCGCCCTGGGCGCCGCGTTATGTGCTGACGCGCTCGGTCTCCCGCAGGGATCTGGCGAAGGCGGCCGCCAAGGCCATTCCCCTTCTGCAAAAGCTGGAGCGCTTCAGCCAGCCCCGCTTCGACTGGCTGGGCCATCCTCGCGCCACTCTGGCCGTGGGCGCGCTGCTCATGGCCCTCTCGCTGGGCGTGCTGACGGCCGCTCCCTTCATCGGCCAGATCCCCTGGGGCTGGGCGGTCTGCCTGCTTGGTCTGGGCCTGGTGGAGCGAGACGGACTGCTGATCGTCGCCGCCATCGTGCTTGGCGCCATAGGGGCCATGCTGAGCGCGGGCTTTGTCTATGCGGTCTTCGTGGCGATCACCAACCTCTTCTAATGCGGAGCTGACGCATGGGCCTGCTGGTCGATGGAAAATGGACGCAGGACGAGGCGGGCGGTACGGACAAGACCGGCCGCTTCCAGCGCCCCGCCAGCGTGCTGCGCAACTGGATCACCCCTGACGGCGACCCAGGCCCCAGCGGCGAGGGCGGCTTTCGCGCGGAAGCCGGGCGCTATCATCTCTATGTGTCCCTGGCCTGCCCCTGGGCGCACCGGGCCCTCATCTTCCGCAAGCTGAAGGGGCTGGAGGGGATGATCTCCCTTTCCGTCGTCAACTGGCTCATGGGCGAGGAGGGCTGGAGCTTCGCCCCCGGCCCGGGCGTCATCCCGGACCCCATCTTCGGCGCCAGCGCCATGCATGAGGTCTATAGCGCCGCCCATCCCGATTACACGGGCCGGGTGACCGTGCCCGTGCTCTTCGACCGGCGGACACGGCGGATCGTCAACAACGAATCCTCCGAGATCATCCGCATGTTCAACAGCGCCTTTGATGGCGTGGGCGCGACGCCCGGCGACTATTACCCCGCCGATCTGAGAAGCGAGATCGACGCGCTGAACGAGCGGATCTACGCGACCGTGAATAACGGCGTCTATCGCTCGGGCTTCGCCTCGACGCAGGGCGCCTATGAGGAGGCGGTGATCCCCCTTTTCGAGACGCTGGACATGCTGGAGGAGCGGCTGGCGACCCGCCGCTATCTGTGTGGCGCGCGCCTCACCGAAGCGGACTGGCGGCTGTTCCCCACCCTCGTGCGCTTTGACGCGGTCTATCATGGCCACTTCAAATGCAACCTGCGGCGGATCGTGGATTACCCGAATCTCTCGGGCTATCTGCGCGATCTCTACCAGACGCCGGGGGTCGCGCAGACCGTCGATTTCGCCCATTGCAAGGGCCATTACTACCAGAGCCACAAGCGCCTGAACCCCTCGGGCGTCGTGCCCATCGGCCCCTTGATGACGCTGGACGCCCCCCATGGGCGCGAGCGCCTCTCCCTCAGATGAGCCCCCGATCCTGCGCCTCCTGCCGCAGCAGGCCGACAATGGCGGGGCTTTCCACCAGATAGCGCCGGGCGAGCCGCTTCGGGTCCTGCGCGAGGCGCCAGGCCCATTCGAGGCCCATCTGCTGGACCGCGTGGGGCGCAGGACGCTCCTGCCCTGTCAGGATCAGCAGGGCCTCGCCGATGCAAAGGCCTATGCCGCTGGCGCGCCCGCGCTGGCGCAGACTATCGGCCACGAGGCATTGCTGCGGGCAGCCAAGCGCCAGAAAAGTGAAGCGCGCCGGGTGAGACTCGATGAAGCGCAGGGCCTTCTCGAAGGCGGCGGGGTCATTTTCGAACCCTGCGGGGGGATTGTGATGGTCCACCCGGCGCAGGCCGGTGCGGGCCTTCAACCGGGCCAACCCCTGCGGGGTCAGGCCAAGCAGGGTCACGGGCTCTTCAGGATCGATCTCGCGCGCGATCAGATAGGCGCTGAGATCGCAGCCGGGAATGACCGCAGGCGCAGGAAGGGCCAGCATGCGGCAGAGCTTGAAGACCACACGGCTGCCCAGCAGGCGCAGCCAGGCGCCCTCATAGAAGGCCCGCAACTCCGCCTCCCGCGACAGGCGCACCAACTGATGGGAGCATGCCGTCACCACAAAAGCGAAGGGAGCGTCTGCGGGCCTTGCGGCCAGCGTTCGGGCGACGACCGGCAAGGAGCGATTGGTGAAATCGAGGCCCAGCAGGCGGATGGCCTCACCGGGTGGCGCGGACGCCATCGTTGCGGTTTGGGTTTGAGGCGATCCATCGAGCATGAGCGATCCGCAGCGGGAGAGACAGGGATCAATGCGCAGGCGCCGCAAAGGTTGCGGTCGAGGCGCTACTTCATTCGGCGGCGCGGTCGAACAGCGATCCCATCACAGGCGCCGCAGCCTCCACCGGCTTCACCGGTTGCGGCTCGCTGAATTCCAGCTGGTCGATGCGCTCGCCCCGCTTGGCGATCTTGTCGGAGGAGGTGGCGATCTGGGCAACATCCTCCTGCGCCTGCCGGAAGTGGCCATCGAGTTTGCCGACGCGCTCGCGCAGGCGCGCCACGTCCGTCAGGAGATGACGCACCTCGGTCTGGATCAGATGGGCCTGCTCGCGCATGCGCTGGTCGCGCACGATGGATTGCATGACCTGAATGGCCAGCATGAGCAGGGAGGGCGAGACCACCATGACCCTGGCGCGATGGGCCTTCTGCACCAAGTCGTCGAAATGCTCCTGGAGATCCGCATAGATGGATTCGGCGGGCACGAAGAGCAAAGCCAGATCCTGCGTCTCGCCCGGCACGAAATAGCGCTCGGCGATGTCGCGGATATGCTTGCCCACATCATTGCGCAGGCGGGCGCTGGCCTCCTTGCGGGCGGCGTCGGAATCCGCCGCGCGGAAAGCGGTGAAAGCCTCCAGCGGGAATTTCGCGTCCACCACCATGAGCCGGTCGTCGCCGGGCAGGCGGATGACGCAATCGGGCCGGTTGCGGTTGGAGAGCACATGCTGGAAGGCGAAGGCGTCGGCGGAGAGATTGTCCTGCACGATGGCCTCCATGCGGCCCTGCCCGAAGGCGCCGCGCGTCTGCTTGTTGGCGAGGATTTCCTTGAGGCCCAGCATTTCCTTGGTGAGGCCGTTCAGCCCCTCCTGCGCCCGGTCGATCACAGCGAGACGCTCGCCCAGTTTCGCCAGATGGTCGGCGGTGGAGCGCGCTCCCTGCTCCAGCCCCTGCCCCACCCGCGCGCCCACGGCGTCGAGCCGGTCGGCCATGATGCGGGCGAGATCGGTCTGGCGGGAGGTCATCACCTCGGCCATGGAGCGCAGGCGGCCGGTCAGTTCCGCATTGAGGCGGGTCAGCTCCTCCATCTTGTCGTCGGCCTCGTGCTGGCGCTCGGCGGCGAGCGCGGCCTCGAGAGCGCGCGCGCTGTTCGCCCGCAGCACGGAAATCGCGATGACGATCAGCAGGGCGAGCGCCAGCGCGCAGGCCACGAGCAGAAGGCCGAGGCCGGTGACGGGAAGGCCGCCAAGGGAGAAGAGGGTCTTGTCCATAGGCTGGACAATAACCGGTATTGGGGAGAATTGGAACAGAGAGAGAACAAAAATTTTCGGGCGCTAACCCAGCCGCTCCGGCCGCGCCCGCACGCCCCGCAGGAATTCCTGCGGCTTCATGGGCGCCTTGCCCGCGCGCTGGATCTCGATCAACCGCAGGGCGCCCGCGCCGCAAGCCACGGTCAGCTCATCGCCCAGCAGGGAGCCAGGGGCCCCTGAGCCTTCGCAAACCTGAGACCGCAAAACCTTGATCCGCTCCGGCCCCCGGCCAAAGTCGCCCTCGAAGAAGGCGCCGGGGAAGGGGGAGAGGCCCCGGATATGGTCGTGGACGGCCTCTGCCGGCTGGGTCCAGTCGATGCGCGCCTCGGCCTTTTCGATCTTGTGGGCGTACGTGACGCCCTCTTCGGCCTGCGGCTGAAAGACAAGCCCGCCCCGCGACAGGGCCGCCAGGGCCCGCACCATGAGGTCTGCGCCCAGCGGAGAGAGCTTGTCGTGGAGCTCGCCCGCAGTCATGTCGGGGCTGATCGTGACCCGCTCGGCCATGGCGACGGGGCCGGTGTCGAGGCCCACGTCCATCTTCATCACCATGACGCCCGTTTGCGCATCCCCCGCCATGATGGCGCGCTGGATGGGGGCGGCGCCGCGCCAGCGCGGCAGCAGGGAGGCGTGGAGGTTGAGGCAGCACTCGTGCGGCGCATCCAGAATTTCCCGCGGCAAAATGAGCCCATAGGCCACCACGACCGCCACATCCGCATCATGGGAGCGAAAGAGCTCGGCGGCTTCAGGGGTGCGCAGGGTCTTGGGCGTATGCACGGGAATGCCGAACCGCTCGGCCAGCGCGTGGACCGGCGAGAGCTTCATCTCCATGCCGCGACCTGCGGGCTTGGGCGCGCGGGTATAGACCGCGACGACCTCATGGCCCTGACCGATGATCTCGGTGAGCACGGGAACGGAAAAATCCGGCGTGCCCATGAAGATGATGCGCATGGGTCAGGCCTGCTCGGACTCGCGCAGCCGCGCGGCCTTCTGGAATTTCTTCATTACCCGCTCGCGCTTGAGGCGGGAGAGATAATCGACGAAGAGCACGCCATTGGTATGGTCGATCTCGTGCTGCAGGCAGGTGGCGAGCAGGCCGTCGGCCTCGATCTCCTTCGGCGCGCCCATGCGATCGAGATAACGCACCTTCACGCGGGTCGGCCGCTCGACGATCTCATAATAATCGGGGATCGAGAGGCAGCCCTCTTCATAGGGCGCCTTCTCCTCGGAGGCCCAGACCAACTCCGGATTGACGAAGAACATCGGCGCTGGCGGATCATCCTTCTTCGCGACGTCGATCACCACAACCCGCCGGGGCTCGGCGATCTGGATGGCGGCGAGGCCAATGCCGGGGGCGGCGTACATGGTCTCCAGCATGTCATCCATCAATTCGCGGATGGAATCGTCCACCACCTCCACCCGTTCGGAAACGAGGCGCAGGCGCGGATCGGGAATGCAGATGATGGATCGCAGGGCCATGGGTCGCTCGGAGGTCACAGACTGTTTCGGTTCCCCTGAGATAAGCATGCGCGGGGCGCGGGTCAATTTCCCTGAAGCACCGCTGTTGGCGGCGTCGCCCTGCCGGTGTAGGACCAGCCACCCGGAACCGGATCCCCATGCCCCGCTACAAGCTCCTCATAGAATATGATGGCCGCCCCTTCGCAGGCTGGCAGCGGCAGGCCAACGCCTTCACCGTCCAGCAGGCGCTGGAAGACGCCTTTGCGGGCTTTTGTGGCGAGCCCGTGGTGGTGAACGGCGCCGGACGCACGGATGCGGGGGTTCATGCGCGGGGGCAAGTGGCCCATGTGACACTGTCGAAGGGTCGACGTCCCTTCCAGATCAGCGAAGCCATGAACGCCCATCTGCGGCCCCACCCGGTGGGGGTTCTGGGGGTTGAGGAGGTGGCGGACACCTTCGAGGCGCGGTTCGACGCCATCAAGCGCCACTATGTCTATCGCATCATCAATCGGCGCGCGCCGCTGACCCTCGAAAACGGACAGGCCTGGCAGGTGAAACACCGGCTTGACGCCGAGGCCATGCACGAGGCCGCCCAGTTGCTGGTGGGCAAGCACGATTTCTCCACCTTCCGGGACTCCCAGTGCCAGGCCAATTCGCCCCTGCGCACCCTCGACCACATCTCGGTGACGCGCCTGGGGGATGAGATCCGCGTGGAGGTTGCCGCCCTCTCCTTCCTGCATCGGCAGGTGCGCTCCATGGTGGGCTCGCTAGAGCATGTGGGCTCGGGCAAGTGGACCGCAAGGGATCTCGCCGAGGCGCTGGCCGCCAAGAATCGCGCGCGCTGCGGCATGGTGGCGCCGCCGGACGGCCTTTACCTCACACGGGTCGATTATCCATAGTATGGATAAGTCTAAGCA
Organism: Beijerinckiaceae bacterium; assembly: GCA_947456505.1. Lineage (GTDB taxonomy): Bacteria > Pseudomonadota > Alphaproteobacteria > Rhizobiales > Beijerinckiaceae > Terripilifer. Next base: position 12,589 of record CANGTC010000044.1, on the reverse strand, counting down.
GTATTCAAACAGCACAGATAAAGCTATAGATACCAAATAAGTGGATAATTAATAACATATTTTTAATTTTATTAGAATTTAAGCTTTGACTTGAGCGTATAAATGTTTTCTATTTGCAACACTATCCTTCAAACAGATTTACACTACTTGCCCATTTTGGGTTCTGGTGAGATTTCTACTGGGCGTCTTGTTGACGACTCCAGGAGGTTTTGCACCATGAAAAAAACTCTGCTTTGCGCAGCCGCCCTCATCTCGATGTCTTCATTGGGATATGCGGCTGACCTTCCCAGCCGCGCCGTAGCCCCGGCCCCCGTCTATGTGGCCCCGGCCTTCACCTGGACCGGCTTCTACCTCGGCGGCACCGTCGGCGGCGCCTGGGCCGGCCGTGACAACTGCCCGGTCCTCAATTCCATTGACAATGGCGTCTATTCGGTCGTCAGCGATTATCTGCCCAATTGCAACAGCAACCGCGGCACCGGCGTAATCGCCGGCATCCAGGCCGGCTACAACTGGCAGTTCGGGGGATGGCTGCTCGGCCTCGAGGGCGACATCAACTGGATCGGCCGGAACAACAACCACGGTTATGACTATACCACGTTCAACGGTGACGGGGCCCGTGTCTATAGTTGGTCAGGCAATGGCGACAGCAACACGCTGGGCACCATTCGCGGCCGCCTTGGCGTCACCATGGATCGCGCCCTGTTCTATGTGACCGGCGGCGTCGCCTTCCGCAATGGCGGCGACAACGCCGCCATCACCGCGACCGGTTATGATCTGGATCACCACATGCTCACCAAAGGATCGGATCATCACAACGATATCACCGTCTACGGCCGCGCTGGCAATGGCAACAATACAGGCTGGGCGCTGGGCGCCGGTCTCGAATATGCTCTGACGGAGAATCTCTCCACCAAGATCGAATATCTGCACGCCCAGTTTGGCAATGGCGGCGGCGCCTACACGAGCCCTGACGATAACTGCTATGGCTTCCTCGGCGATCGCAAGAACTCGATCGACATCGTCCGCGTCGGCCTGAACTATCGTTTCGTCAGCGTAGCCCCCGCGCCGGTGCTGGCCCGCTACTGAGGGCTACCTGATCTAACCACAGGCCAAAGACGAAGCCACTTACAGGAGCCGCCGGGAGAAACGCCCGGCGGCTTTTCTGCGCGGCGCAGCCCATACGGCCGGTTCACGGGCCCGCCATGCGCGTCCTTTGGTCCCGTTTTGATTCATCTGACTTTTGTAGTATCCGCTCCAGCATGAACACCAACGATCGGACCGGAAACGTGAGCCAGCGCAGTCATGTCATCATCGTCGGCGGGGGCCCTGTGGGCGTCGGCCTGGCCATCGATCTCGCCCAGCGGGGCGTCAGCAGCACCCTGATCGAGCGGCGCCCGGGCATGCACAATATTCCGCGCGGCCAAAATCTCACCCAGCGCACCCTCGAGCATTTCTATTTCTGGGGCTGCGTGGAGGAGGTGCGCGCCACCCGCCTGCTGCCCAACACCGTCGCCTCCAATGGAATCATCGCCTATCGCTCGCTCATGAACGAGCATTGGTTCTGCACCAAGGGCCGCGAGATCGTCGGCGATTACTATTTCCAGAAAAACGACCGCATGCCGCAATATTGCTTCGAGACAGAGATGCGCAAGCGGATGGCGCAATTGCCCCTGACGCAGGCGCGCTTCGGCTGGGTGGTTCGCTCTCTGGAGCAGGACGCCCATGGCGTGCGCGTCACAGTGCAGAACGAGGCGGGCGATGGCGCCACCGAGACTCTGGAGGCCGATTACATCGTGGGCTGCGACGGCGGCCATTCCATGGTGCGCGAGACCTCCGGCATCAAGCGCGACGGCACCGACTTCGACCAGGTGATGATGCTCTCGGTCTTCCGCTCGCCTGAGCTGAACAAGATCTTCGAGCGCTTCCCCATGTGCTCGACCTATCGGGCGGTGGACCCGGCCCTGAACGGCTACTGGCAATTCTTCGGCCGCGTCGACATGAACGCCACGTTCTTCTTTCATGCGCCCGTGCCAGCCGACACCACCCGCGACAATTTCGATTTCGCGGGACTCTTGCACAAGGTCGTGGGGGCGGAGTTCGCCTGCGACTTTTCCTATGTGGGCTTCTGGGATCTGAAAATCGCTGTGGCGGAGGAATATCGCAAGGGCCGCGTCTTCATCGCGGGCGACGCCGCTCATTCCCATCCGCCCTACGGGGGCTTTGGGGTGAACAATGGCCTCGAAGACGCCGCCAACCTCGCCTGGAAGCTGGCGGCCCGCATTCAGGGCTGGGCGGGCGAGGACCTGCTCGACAGCTATGATCTCGAGCGCCGCCCGGTCTTCAAGGATGTCGGCGAGAATCTCATCGCCGCCCGCATCAAATGGGAAGGCGAGCTGAGCAATCGTCATGATCCTGCCGTCAATCCCGAGGGCTTCAAGGCCGCCTGGAACGAGCTGGAAACCGGCAACGGCCCCTTCGTGTCGGGTTTTGAGCCTAATTACGAGGGCTCGCCCGTCATCTTCGGACCCCCGGGCGGGGTCAGCAGCGCCCGGGGCGAATATATGTTCAAGGCCCGCGCGGGCCATCATCTGGCGCCGCGCACCCTTTCAAATGGCCGCAATGTGTTCGAGGAGCTGGGCGGCGGCTTCGTGCTCTTCGCCTTCGACGCGCCTGCCGGGGCGGCGGAAGCCTTCGAAAGCGCCGCCCGCGATCTGAAGATCCCCCTCAAGGTGGTGCGCGACACCTGCGCCGGGGGGCGCGAGGACTATGAGACGCGGCTGATGCTCATCCGCCCGGACCAGCATGTGGCCTGGACCAGCGATGTGGCGGCGCCTGATGCGGGCGCAGTCTTGAGAAGGGTTGCCGGACGCGCGTGAACCGTCCCAAAACGACGCGGGGTCTGGAGGCCCCGCGCCATGGCTTTGATTAAAATACTGGCGTTCAGAGAATTTTGCGGCGGCGGGACCATCCAAAAGTGCGGAAATCCGGGTTTTGGGAGCCCTGACCGTCCAAAAGCTGAAAAAATTATAAATCATGCTTAAAAAAATGAGGCGTTGAAGCCGTCTATTTATTAACCAAAGTTATACGGAGGGCATCCCGATGCTCAACATCACTTCAAATCTTCCAATGACCTATTTCGCCAAACCCACCTACCGCGTGGAACCCGCGAGTTCTTCTGCGAAAAGCGTGAACAAGGCCGGCACAGTCGTTTACCTCTCCCAGGCGGCCCTCGAGCTGCATCAGCAGCTCGAAGCCATCGACGCCGAGCGGAAGAAAAACCGGCAGGACCGGCAGGATTCTCAGGCTGAGGATGCGCAGCCGAGCGAAGGCGAGGCCATGGCGTAAGAAGGACAGGGCTGAAAGACCCTGTCCCCATTCATCGTTCCAAACCAGCGGCGCCGGGAAAGGACCGGCGCCCAAGCCTGGCTCAAGGCTTGACGAACAGGCCCACCAGACCAGCAGCGGCCTTCGTGCGGCCGGGCAACTTGGCCCAGACTTCGGGGATGGTCAGGCCGGGCGGCAGTTCAGTGGTCTCGAAATCCGTGGCGATGACCACGAAGGTATAGTGATGCGGCGATCCAGGCGGGGTGCAGGGACCGGCGTAGACCGACAGGCCCTGGGTGCTTTTGCCGCCCACGAGCTTGGGCGTCTCTTTGCTGGCTTCGCCTTCAGCCAGAGAAGTGACATTGGGAGGAATGCCATAGGCGACCCAATGATGCACCCCCGCGCCGCCGCGACCCTCGGGATCGACCATGGTGATCACGAAGCTCTTGGTGCCCTCCGGAGCGCCAGACCAGGCCAGATGCGGGGAGACGTTTTCGCCCACGCAATTGGCGTTGCCCGCCGTGTTGTTGGCGACCTTCTTCGGCATCAGCGTCCCGTCCTTGAACGTATCGGAACGCAGGGTGAAGGGTTCGGCAGCAAAGGCTTGTGAAACCAAGGCGGAGCCCGCCAAAAAGCCAGCGAAAGCAAGAGTTTTTGCGACGCGCGTCGTGCATGAAATCATGATGTCCCCCCCTATATTGATCTTGGACCGGGACATTTAGCCCTGACTTTGATTTTTTTGCAATCGGCGGTCTATGCGGCCGAGTAGGCCGTCAACGCCCGCGATTACAGCGAATGACCAGGGCGGCCTTCGGGTCGCCCTTTTTTGTCGCCTTTTGACGGTGGATCAATCCCCGCCCGGGCCTTCCAGCTCCCCCATCATCCTGCGCTGCAGAAAGAGGGCCCAGAACCAGAAACTCAACATGAGGATGGCGCTGCCACCGACAGCCATGGGCAGACCGAGAAAGGTGGCGAGCCAGCCCTGCACGAGCGCGCCGAGCGCTGGCAGGCCATGGCCGAAGACGATGAAAAGCCCCAAAACACGCGCGCGCATTTCCGCAGACACCGCATTCTGCACCAGCGTTTGCGCGCTCACATTGCCGCATAACATGCACACGCCCATGCCGCAGAAGGCGAGAGCCGCCACCCGGATGCTGGGGGCTTGCAGAGCCGCTGCGACACAGATGCCCGTGCCGAAGGTGGACCAGACCAGCAGCTTTGTCAGGCCCTGCGTCTGACCGCGCCGCGCCAGAACCAGGCTGGCGGTGACGGCGCCGACGCCAATCGCCGAGAGCATCGTGGACAGGCCCGTTGGCCCGGCCTGAAACACCTTGTCCGCGATGCTCGGCAGCAATTCGATGACCGGGCGCACCAGCAAACTCGTAGCTGTCAGCAGGATCATCACAAAACGGATGCCACGATGGTTCGCCACATAGCCAAAGCCCGCCAGAGTGTCGCGCAGCAGGGAATCGCCCTTGGCCGGGGGTTTCCGACTTTCCTCCAGATGAATGGTCCGGATGGCGAAGAGGAAATAGGCGGAGGCCAAAGCGCACAGCAGCATGACGACGCCAGCGCCCGTCCAGATGATGATCAGCCCGGCGATGCTCGGACCCACAATGCGCGAGGCGTTGAAGGAGGCGGAGCCAAGCGCGATGGCGGAGGAGAGGTCGTGCCTGGAGACGAGGGCGTTGACGATGGCCAGACGCGCAGGCTGGCCAAGGGATTCCGCCGACCCCGCCAGAAAAGCGACCACCAGCAAGAGTTCGACGGTCACGAGTTTGGCGATGACAAGCACACCAAGCATGCCCGCCAGTGACAGAACCAGCGTCAGATTGATGCGGATCAGCCGCATGAGCCCAAACCGATCCGCCATGGCGCCCGCGAAGATGGTGAGCACGGCGGTGGGCACAAGATCAGCGAAGGCCACTGCGCCAAGCCAAACCGTCGAATGGGTCAAATCCCAGGCGAGCCAGCCGATCGACATGCGATACATCCATCGCCCGATGCTGGCGACGAACTGGCCGAGAAAGTATCGCCGGTAGGTGGGAATGCGCAAAGCGCCCGCCGCCCCTCCGAATACCCGGGTTCCCAACACTGGAGGCCTCTCCTTCCCGCGCCCGAATCGGGCCACGCGCATGGCTTTGTCTATATCGTCGAGGGGCAGGATAGAGGGTTTTTACCGACAAGGGCGCAAAAATACGCCCCGACGCCGCTGGGCAGGATCAGGGATAGGTTATGGACCAGCGGGCCTTGTCCTGGACTTCCTTGGGGGCTTCAAGGACGCGGCGAAGCTTTTCCAGCACCTGCGCGCCCGTCAATGGCGAGGCGTCAAGACCCGCGCGCTGGATCTCGGCGACATATTCGGCGTCCTTCATGGTGGCGTCATAGGCTGCGCGCAGGAACTCGACCCGCGCCGCCGGAACCGCGCCATGGACCATATAGGGCCGACCGAACTCCTGCACGGTGGCGATCAGCTCCATGGCTTGCCGATTCAGGGGGTCCTTCACAAAATCAAAGGCGCTGGGAACGCCGGCCTTGGTCGCCGCCGGATGGGGCGTCATGGAAAGCTGATTGATGATGCGCGCCGTGCCCTTGTTGACCAGATCCGGCGAGCGGGCGAACAGCGAAGACCACGCGTAGCCGCAAAAGCCGTCGATCTCCTTGCGCTCGATGGCGAGCACGAGATCGGTGGTGCCCTTGTAGCCCGACACCATTTTGATCTTCGCATTGGAGAGCTTGGTGAACATGACCGTGTGGTCATGGGTGGTGGCGCCGATCTGGTCGCCGCCAAACACCGCTTCCTTCTCATGCAGCTCCGCGTAGCTCTTCACCGCGCTGTCCGAATGCATCACGCAAACGGAGGTGAAGGATTCGGCGCTGCCGATATATTGAAATTCAAGCGGCTTGTAGGTGACGGTCTTGGGATCGCCCAGGATTTGCTCCACCAGCGCGCCGGGCTGGGCGGCGAGCATGGCGGTTCCGTCCCTTGGGGCCACGTCCGCCAGATAGGCGGCGGCGTTCTTACCGCCCGCGCCCGGCATGTTCCTGATGACGAGATTAGGGCCTCCCGACATATATTTCGGCATATGGCGGGCGATGATGCGCGCATAGGCATCATAGCCGCCGCCGGGCGCCGAAGCGACGACGATGTCGAGATTCCGGCCTTTGTAGAAAGCCGCCGCATCCTGTGCGCGCGCGCCCTGGCCTGCCGCCATCGTCAAGACGCCGGCGGCGAGGACCAGAGACAGACTGACCTTCAACAAAACAACCTCCTGCAGCGGAGCGATCTGATTGAACCGCGAAAGTAGCATGTCCCCACCCCGGCGCAAGCACAGGCCTGCGAACACAGGTCTCCCCTTGTTTTACAGACGGCGGAATGATCCAATCGAGATCATTGGGCGCACGCCAGAACAGCGCCAGGGGAGGGTGAGCGATGAAGCGAGCAAACAAAGGGGACGCGCGATGATGAAAGCCATTTTCGCAAGCCTGGGGCTCGTGATCCTAGCCTGCGCCGCCGCGCCCGCCACGGCGCAGCAAACAGCGCCTTTGCCCCTGCGTGTGGCGGTCCTCAAGCAGGCCGGCCTTACGGATGTCTTCGTGGCCAGGAAAAGCGGCATCTTCGAACGCCAGGGCCTAGTCGTTGATCTGATCGAATTTCGCACGGGCAATGAGGCCATCGCAGCGCAGCAGGGCGGACAGGTGGATGTCATCATCGCCATTCCCGGCAGCGCCATGATGGCGATGGAATCAGGATTCGATCTGGTGCTGCTCTCGCAAAACGAGACGGCCAAAAACCAGGGGCCGGATCTTGGCTCGGTGCAGGCGCGCCCGGACTCGGGCATTGCAAGCATGAAGGATCTGGCGGGCAAGACGCTCGCGGTCTCGGGCTTTCACTCCCAATGGACGGTGGCTGTGCAAACGCTGCTGCGCCAGGCCGGGCTCACGGGCGACAATGTGACCATCGTCGAAACGCCCTTTCCCGCGATGGCGCAAGCGCTGAAGAACAAGCAGATCGACGCCGCCGCCGTCATCGATCCCTTCGCCACGCAAATGCGCGAAACCGGCGTCGGCAAGGTGATTTCCTGGAGCTATGTGGAGACGATTCCTGGCCAGCCCGTCGGCGCCTGGTATGCGCGCGGCAGCTTCGTACAGAAAAACCGCCCCGCCGTGGAGCGCTTCATCACAGCGATCCACGAAGCCATCGACATGATGAACGCCGATGAAGCCAGGGCTCGCGAGAACATCGCCGCCTTCACCGGCCTCGACAGCGCCGTCATCGCGAAAATGCCGTTGAACCGGCTGTCATGGAAGATTGAACCCGCCCTTTGGAAAGGGGTCGCGGACATGATGCACGCCAACGGCGAATTGCGCGCGCCCCACAGGGCCGAGGAGTATCTGTCGGAATTCGTGCAGGCCGCTATCGTGAAGTAATACTGACCGCGCGGGCTCTAGATTGTCGGCCTTTCGCCGTCACCCGCGAACATCCGCACGGAATGGTCCCGGCGAAAAATCGCGTTGCGCACCTCGGGGGAGAGAATGAAGCGCGTGAGCTGCGCCTTGCTCATCGCGGTCTCCTCCATGCAGTTGAGGAAGAATATGCGCGCATAGGGCTTCTGGGTCAGCTTGGCGACGGAGGCGCGCAGTTCATGGAACAAGCTGGCCTGCTCATCGCGATGGGCCTTGAGCAGCTTGCGATGAGCAGAGTTGTAGAACCGGCGCAAGACCCCATTGGCGGGCGATGTATGGTCCTGGCGCAGATGTTCGCGCAAAAAGCACAGGATCGCCACCGCGCCCACAACGCCATTCTTCTGCATGACCCCATGGCCGCCCTCGCAGCCGCGCGCAGCCATCCGCAAACAATTCTGCAAGATATTGAAAAGAATGGACATACTCTCTTCGTCACTAGCCTCAGCCAGCATGTCCTCAAGCAGGTCGTCCACGACTTCGGGGGCTATCGCCTCAAACCACTTGCTAACCATCTGAGCACCATCCTGACTTGATCAAGAGGACGGCTCGAAGCAACAGGTCTTAAACAGGGCGATGATCTTTTATGACAAAATCCGCAAGGAGGCGCCTCACGCAGGTCTGCGCCTTCAATCGAGGCCCAGCAACTTGGCGCCGAAGGTGGGGTCGCTCAACAAATGATCTCGCGACCCCTCGAGCACGGTCTTGCCGTTCTCGATGACATAGGCGCGCTCGACGAATTCGAGGGCGCGGTGGATGTTCTGCTCCACCAGCACGATGGTGATGCCATCAGCCGCGATCTGCGCCAGCGCCTGCATGACATCCCGGATGATGAGCGGGGCGACGCCGATGAAGGGCTCGTCGAGCAGCAAAAGACGCGGGCGCGACATCAGCGCCCGGCCGATGGCCACCATCTGCTGCTGGCCGCCGCTGAGAGTGCCCGCAGCCTGCCGCTCCTTCTCCTTGAGGATTGGAAACAGCGTGAAGACCTGTTCCAGCGATTGGGCGAGCGCGCGGCGCGGTCCCGCGAGATAGGCGCCCATCTCCAGATTTTCGCGCACGCTCATCTCGACGAAAAGTCTGCGCCCCTCCGGCACCAGCGCCATGCCGCACGAGAGCCTGCTGTTCACGTCGCTGCGGGTTTCATCGCGTCCGTCGAACTGGATGCGCCCGGCCTGCGCGGGATAATGGCCGACGATGGCGCCCAGCGTGGTGGATTTGCCGGCGCCATTGGCGCCAAGCAGGCCAACTTTCTCGCCTGCGGAAATCGTCAGGCTTACGCCCCAGAGCGCCTGCAGGGGACCATGGGAGACTTCGAGATCATCCACCCGCAGCAGGGTCATGGGGCCTCCGTGGCCGCATGGCCCAGATAGGTCGTCAGCACCTTCTCATCGCGCATGGCCTCAGCCAGCGGCGCATCCGCGATGACGGCGCCGTTGTCGAGCACAATGAGCCGATCAACCACCTGCGCCAGAGCGGAGAAGATATGCTCCACCCAGATAACCGTGATTCCGTAGTGATCGCGAATGTCGCGAATATGTTTGACGAAGGTCGCAATCTCCACGGTGGAGAGGCCAGAGGCGACCTCGTCGACCAGCAGCAACTTGGGTTCCGCCGCCAGCGCGCGCGCCAGTTCCAGCGCCTTCTTCTGCTGCAGGCTCAGCAGCTCGGCCTTGCGCTCAAGCAGGCCATCAAGACCCACATAGCGGGCGAAGACATCGGCGGTTCGCATGGCTTCGATCAGCGGCGTCTTGCTGGCGCCGAAGGTGCGGCCGATGGCGATATTTTCCCGCACGGTGAGTTCGGCGAAGGGGCGCGGGATCTGATAGGTGCGGCCGATGCCCAGATGAGCGATTTCATCGGCGCGAAAATCCGCGATGTCCTTGCCCTCGATGAGGATGCGCCCCGAGCGGGGCCGATAGATGCCGGAAATGAGATTGAAGAGCGTCGTCTTGCCCGAGCCATTGGGCCCCACAAGTCCCACGATCTCGCCCTGCTTTATGGTGAGGCCGACATTGTTGACAGCCACATTGCCGCCAAAGGCCATGGTGGCGCCTTCGCAAGCCAGCACGGTCTGAGTTTTATCGATGGCGCGGCGCGCCAGCGGCAACTCGTCGCTAACGGCGCCGGTGGGGGCCGCCACCTCGAAATGGCTTTCACGCGAGAGCCAGAACAGCATCCGGTGGCCGCTGATCCATTTGGCGCGCAGCACGCCGCCGGGCAGGAAACGGCCGATCAGCATGATCATGAGGCCCAGCACCGCCTCTCGCAGATGGGAGAGCTTGACGAGCAGCGCCTGTTCCAGCGAGGCGAAGAGCACCATGCCCACCAGCGGCCCCAGCAGCAGGCCGGAGCCGCCGAGCAGAGCCCCCGCGATGGGCACCAGCGCGACGCCCAGATTGAACATGGTGTTGGGCGCAATATAGCTGAACTGCCAGGCCTGAATGGCGCCGGCCATGGCCGCGAAACCCGCGCTCAACGTGAGGGTCGCGAGCTTGAAGACGAAGAGGCGAATGCCCGCCACTTCCGCCACCTGTTCATCATTGCGAATGGCGCGCAGCGCGTAGCCAAAGCGCGAGCGCATGAGCCACAGGGTCACGGCGATGGTGAGCGCCGCCAGTACGGCGGCCATATAGAAGGCGGGGATCAGCACATAGTCAGGCGGCAGGGTGATGCCGTCGCTGCCCCTCGTCAGACCATCGAAATTATTCGCCAGCAATTCGCACAGCGGCACGATGGCGAGCGTCGCGAAGGCGAAATAATCGCCCTTCAGGCGAAACAGGGGCAGCGAGACCAGCAACGCGGCAAGCGAGCCGAAGAACACCGCCGCCGCAAGGCTTGGCGCCAGGGGCGCGCCGCGCGTCAGCAGAATCGCGAAGGCGTAGGCGCCAATGCCATAGAAAGCGAAATGGCCGAGATTGAGATAGCCCATCTGGCCGTTCACCCAATCCCAGCTCTGCGCCATGACGAAGGAGATCATCAGCGAGAGGACAAAGGCCGTGAGATAGGAGCCCGCAAAGGCTGGAATGGCTGCGACCCCGGCGGCCAGCGCCAGCGCGCAGCCATAAAGGACCACGCGGGGCATGGCCGCCTGCGCCTCGTGCGCTGCAGTCTTGCTGATCACGCCTTGCGCCATGACGCCAACCCACGCGGAAAGACGACGAGAATGATCAGCAGCAGGATCACGCTGATGGCGGGCGCCCATTTGGGCGACCACAGGAAGGCGGTGAAGGCCTCCGCGACGCCCAGCATCAGTCCCGCGATCATGGCCCCCGCCAGATTGCCGACGCCCCCCACCACGATGATGGTGAAGGCCCGCACCGTGAGGCTGAAGCCCATGTAGGGATCGACGGGATAGATGATGGCGTAGAGCACCCCCGCCACGCCCACGAGCCCCGAGCCTGCGGCGAAGGTCAGCGCCCGCGCTCGGGGCCCGTTGACGCCGCAGAGCGCCGCGCCAAAGGCGTCCTGCGTCACCGCGCGCACCGCTTTCCCGAACCAGGCGTATTTCAGATAAAAATGCAGCGCGAGGGTCAGCGCCACGATCCCCGCCAAAATCCAGATCTGCGCCATGGGCAGGATGATGTCGCCCATTTCCAGCATCTCAGAGCGCACGGGAATGTTGCGCTGCTGGGTTCCCGCCGCAAAGCCCGTGACATCGCTCATCAGGATCAGCGCGCCCGTGGTGATCAGCACGGTGCCAATGGTCTCATCATGCTTGCTACGCGTCGCCAGCGGCCGCAGAAGCGCCGCATGGAAGAGATAGCCGAAGGCGAAGACGGGGATGACGATCATGGGGATGATCAGCACTGGGTTCCACCCGGTGTTGAGAAAGATCAGGCTCGCGACGACGCCGGAAATCGCCAGCAAGGTGCCATGGGCGATGTTGAGGATATGCGCCACGCCATAGACGAGCGAGAGGCCGAAGGCGACCAGCGCATAGATGCCGCCCAGCAAAACGCCGTTCAGCAGCACCTGGATGAAAATGTCCAACGGCATGCCTTGCATTCCCCCCGGCCCCATGGGAGCCACGCCGGATCGTGATCCATCCGGTCAGGGCGAAAGGTGACGAGACCGCAGCGCCAAGTCAATAGCGCGCCCCAAGCCACGCCGCCTTTGTTCCTTGACAGCGAACAGGGATGTGAAATCATCCATCCCAAGGTCACTTGAAGCTGATCAAGGAGGAACAGCATGCAGCATAAATGGAGATGGGCGGCGTCTTTGGCCGCAGCGGTTCTGGCGACAGGCCCGGGCGCGCTTCAGGCCAAGCAGAATTCCTGCGACGAGCCCATAGTGATCGGCACGACAATTTCCATGTCGGGTCCGCTGGCGACGCTCACCGGCAACTGGGACAAGATGACCAATGTCTTCGCCGAGGAGATCAACAAGAACGGCGGCGTGAATGTCTCGTCCTGCGGGAAGAAGGTGCCGATCAAATTCGTGGTCTATGACGATCAGGGCAATCCCTCGACCGCCGTCAGCCTGCACGAGAAGATGGCGACGGTCGACAATGTGGATTTCTTCGCGGGAACGGACTGGACCTTCGTGGTCATGCCGGTCTCGACAGTGGCGGAGAAGCATCACATCCCCATCATTGGCGGCAATGTGGCCACGCCCGCAGCCTTTGAACGTGGGCTGAAGTATTTCTGGTCGACGCCCTATCCCATGACCTTCAACTGGGACGCGAACTACTACGACATGTTGAAGAACGTCGATCCCAAGCCCAAGACCATGTTCTGGATCACCCAGGACAATCCGGTCTACAAATCCGTGCGCGACATCTGGGCCAAGAAATACGAGG
>CANGTC010000043.1 GCA_947456505.1 Beijerinckiaceae bacterium | reverse complement strand
GAATCCATGCGCCAGGTGATGCCTTCCTCATCGAGCATGCGGGTAAATGCCAGCATGCGCGAGAAAGGATCGGCGATGGCGGACCAGTCAGGCTCCTTGCGGCGCCCCCTGTCCACCTCATCGCGCCAGTGTCCGTCAATGAGCTTCATCACGCCCTCCGCATCCAGCGGATCGGGCGATCGGGGAAAATGCGAGAACCACATCTTGTCGCCATTTTCGTAACAGGCCTCGATCAGTTGCAGGCCCCAGACGAAAGTCACGGTCACTTCATCAAGCCCCTGACGATCCAGCCGATAAGGGACTTTCTGCTGTTGCAGAGCGCTCATCAGGCTGGCGAAATGATCGAAGGGCGTCATAGCCTCGGGGTTGCGCGACGGTAGTGCAAGCGGCGCCTCCTCGCAGATCATCAAGGTGATGCGCTCGGGCGCGGGGCTGATGAGGAAGCTGGCTTTGAACCCCAACAGATCATAGGCGACCGCATAGCCGCCGTCTTTGGGGGAGGGATGAATGCTCTTGCCATCAGGCGGCGTTAGCTCCGCCACATGGCCCTCAATCACATAGCCATCCTTGAACCAGATGTTGAGCGATCTCCCGAGCTGCGCAACGCCGGTAAGGCTGAAGGCTATCCCGCTTTCCAGAACGCCATCAATCAGGAAAGATCCGGACTTGAATGTTTTGCCTGTCGCCTCGTCATAGGCGAGCGCCACATGGCGCATGGCGTTGGCGAGCGTGAAATCTTCACCCGACGCCAGAAACCTAGCCATGGACTCCATGATGGTAAGAAGCTCTTGCATGGGGCGCCCGCGCCATGGGGTTGTTGGAGCTTTCAGAGTTCTGGCGCAGGGTAGATGCGCCTGGGCGTGGCGGTCAATCGGGTTGGGTGGGTGGCCGTGATACGGGGTCAATCAAGGGGGATGTCGTACATCCACCAGTCTTCTTTAGGAATTTTGTGTTCGATCAGGCGTTCACGGCGGGCTTGCGGGTCGTCCGGCTCGAAAGCCAGTTGTATTTTAATATCGCTGTTCTGATTGATCCGAGTGCTTATCAATATTGTGTTTTCAGCCCTGACAGCCAGCGTGAAATCATCAGACCATCGCATTGTGACGGGGCCAGAGGTGAATCCCAGCATTTTTGTTGTTGAAAGATTCAACTGATCCGTCAAACGAATCTCGCGCCACACCTCAACGGAAAATCCTAGCTGTACCCACCCGAGGTAATGCTCGGCTCGCCATCGACCAGAGGGAGACGTTACTGACGATTCAAGTTCGTATTCGGGCTTCGGATGGGTTGCGTTCCATATTCGGTAAGAGGCATAGATCATTGATAAACTTAGGATCGCAAGCCAAATCCAACGACGCATAGCAAACTTCCAAGGTTCAGGGTTTCGGGCGCAATTGCTTGTAAAGATTATATCCAATTTGAGTATTGAGGACATTTCTGAGTGGCAAATTCGGATACTCGGGACTTCTTGTGGCGGTCGGAGAAAAATTCGAAGCAAATCCAGCATAAAAGTTCTGAAGCCATAAGCTACTCCGAATTGGCACACCTGCGGCAGCGTTATGCAAGCCTATGGCTACGGTAGCATAATCGACATATTTCTGATCCACTGGCCCTGTTAGGCGTTGCATGTCCCAAGCACGCCCTTGAGTTAAACTAATTATATCAGATGACAGCATTATATAGTATCCCATTGAACGCCATTGGTTGCGTTCTGCATTCAGTGCATTCGCAGGATCCAATGGGCTGCCTATTGGATCTATCTTGAAAGATGCAGTCTTCTCCCCCCGCGCTATAAAAAACTCCGGCGGGAAATCCCATAGCCCCATAATTGTTTTATCTTTTGTGGTTGCATATTGATTTGTGATTACAGTGTCTGCATCGCTCTTTAACACGAATGGCGCCAACCTGTCAGGCGCTTTGCCGCTCGTATCCACCGTCTGCACCAGGCCCTTCTCCGGCGTCCACTCCCCGACCGCTTGGCTGATCGGCTTGTCGCTCGCCTGAATGGCCTGGGCCTCCCCACCCCCCATATCCGTCCACCGCCCCTCCGCATCCCTCGGCTGGTTGCGCCACGCCCCTCCATTGGCGCCATCGCCCCCGCCTCCCGGCCCAGCCCCCGGCGCCCCATCCGTCATCGCGGCCACATCACCGCCCTCACCGCCCCCATCCTTCTTCACACGCGGCCCATAGCCCACGGCCTCGCGCTTCTCGTCATCGGTTAGGAAGCTGGCGGCGCCAATGGCAGCGGCTCCCATTACACGCCAAGCTGCAATCCTGGCGCAAGCGCAGGGAGATCTTTTTCTGGAAAAACATCCTCAGAACCGTCAAAGACGGTGAAGGTTAGACCGGCACGGTCCATGTTGGCTTCTACCCGGGCGTCGATGACAGTGAAGAAAACCGAAATTCGGTTTGCTGCCAAGGAATCAAGGCGCCATGTGATCTTTTTCTCATCGAGCATCTCGGTAAATGCCATGAGGCGCGCAAAGGGCTCGCTTGTGTTCAACCAGATGGGGGAACTGCTCGTAGGCGCGTCAGGCTCATCACGCCAACGCTCTCCCCCACCATGTCGAAGCGCACCCGCTCGCCGCCCGCCTGATATTCAAAACCCGCAGGCCATCCGTTGGGCCCGGGAATGATCGCTATGCGATCCGGCCGCAGGGCATAGAGTTCGCGCAGCTCCCCATCAATGCGCGCGGCCTCCACA
The DNA here is from genome assembly GCA_947456505.1 of Beijerinckiaceae bacterium. Lineage (GTDB taxonomy): Bacteria > Pseudomonadota > Alphaproteobacteria > Rhizobiales > Beijerinckiaceae > Terripilifer. Next base: position 18,676 of record CANGTC010000043.1, on the reverse strand, counting down.
TAGGCGTTGCCGAAAAGCAGAAGATTGCTGATGAGCCCTTCGAGAAAGGCCGGCCCGATCTCCACGGGATTGGGCCTCGCGATCAGCGCGAGCGCGGGGTGATCGTCGATCTCGTCACGCCCCTCATAAGCGCGCCAACTTATGCTTGCTGCGGCTTCCGCCACCATGCGCACGGCGCGATAAGCGACGGGGTTGCGTTCATAGCCAAGGCGCGTCAGCTCCACCGCATCGCGCGGGGCGTAGCGCGCGCCGCCATAGGTGAGATGGGCGATCAATAGCCCCGTGCGCGAGGCCTTGTGATCGAAGGCGGGCGCGCGCGACGACGCGCCCGCGCGCAGCAAGCGCGAGAGAAAATTCGCCATGGGGAGTAACCTCAGGTCAGGAAAATCTAAAGGCGGCGCAGCTTTGGTCCTGCGGCCCGTGGCTTCAGCGCCAATTCGCTCACGGCCCATACAAGCGCGTCGAGCCGATCGGGGCTGCGCCCATTGGGCAGACCGCCGGGGCCAAAAGCGCACATTTCATCTTCCAATTCGGGCAGCGCGCCCACATGGCGCACGCGACCCTGCTCATAGAGCTGCGCCACCGGCGCCGCGCGTAGATATTTGCCGCGGGTGGCGCGCACCTTGCGCACGGGCACGCTGGCGTCGCATTCGCCGATGACGGCGCCCACCATGTCGCCGCCCTGGTTCACTTCGGCCACGAGAGCGTCAGCTTCCAGCTTATGGTAGAGCGCCACCGCCGCCGCAGACCAGGCGGCGGGACGCGCAGCGCTGAGCGTGGCGTCGGCGAGCACATAAAGCATCTCGTCAGCATCCATGCCCACCGCGATGATGCCGCATTTGTCCGCGCGTTTATGCGCGCTGGCGGGCGGATCGACCGCCACGACGATCTGCCGAAGGGGCGGCGCAGTGTCGCAGCGTTGCGTCTCGATCATGGCGCGGGTGAAGAGCGCGTCCGTGCGATCCTCGATCATCTCGCCATCGAGTTCCTGCCGCCCCAGCCGCGTGCCCGCATAGCGCGCCACAACGCTGCGGAAGAAATCGGGCGCCAGATGCGCCGAATTGTCGATGGTCTTCGAGCGCGTCACCGCGCTGCGGGGATCCACAAGCAGGCGCTTCAACAAAAGCGTGGGACGCGGCGTTGTGGTGATGACCTGACGGGGATGCTCGCCCAGACGCAAGCCGAATTGCAGCATGTCGAAACACTCCTGATCGTGACGCCATTTGCCGAGTTCATCGAGCCAGGCGCATTCGAATTGCGGGCCGCGCAGGCTCTCGGGATCTTCGGCGGAAAAGCATTGCGCCGTCGCGCCATTGGCCCATTGCAGACGCCGCCGCGAAGGCTCCCATTGGGGCCGCTCGCGACCATGAATGGCGAGCAGGCCCGAGACGCCCTCCACCATGACGTCGCGCACATCGGCCATGGTTTCACCAATGAGCGCGATTCGCCCCACGGGTTTCAGCGCAAAGCCCGTCAGGCCCAACGCGAGGCCGCGCACCCATTCGGCGCCAGTGCGCGTCTTGCCCGCGCCGCGCCCGCCCATGACGAGCCACTGGGTCCAGGGTCCGCCATCGCGGGCCCGCAGCGGCGGGCGTTGATCGTGGCGACCATTCAGCTCCCAGAGGGAATTGAGCGCGGCGAGATCTGCGCCATCAAGGCTCGCCAGCAGTTTCGTCAGTTTCGCGCGATTGCGCCTCGCCGAGCTTGTGAGCCAGGTCAGCCCGCAGCCGGGCCAGGTCGATGGCAGGGGCGGAGGCGTCGGAAATGGTGGCGTCTGCGGCTCCATCGCGGTTGCGCTCCCTTGCTGGCGGTTTGATGAGTTCCTCAAGCCGCATAGCGTCCGCCTGCAGCTTCACCACCAAGCCCATCATCTTGGCGTGGCGTTCGGGATCTTTCGGCAGACCGTCCTCATCCACATGGACTTCAAGCGCCCGCATGAGCCGCGCGATCTCCTCCATGAGGCGCCGATGCAGCGCCCTGGGCGAGAGTTCGCTTTTGGGAATGGGCTTTTGGAGAGCAGCGCGCGTCGAGCGCGGCGCCTTGAGTTTCGCGGCCTCAGCCAGACTGCGCCGCGCCTTGCTGGCGGCGAGCCTCTGGGGCACGCGCCAGAACCATTTGTGGGTGATGCGTTTGGTCAGGGTGGAGCGCGAGAAGCCCAGCGCACGTGCGGCTTGCGTTGCGGTGATCTCACCAGCTTCATACTGGGCGCGTGTTTGCGCGAGCAAGGTGGCGTCGGGGTCTGGCAACTCTATGAAGGGGGGATGTGGAGGCATGGGTGAGGTCACTGGGTTGGTGGGGATGAGGCAATAAAAAAGGCCCCGGTGAAGGGGCCTTAGGGTGAGGTGCGTGTCGTTTGGATGGCCTACCTGGCGCCGATCAGGACGCCTTTCGACTCTCCCACATCTTCAGGGCCACGATAACTCAAGGCGGCTGCTTGCTGCTCAGGCGTCAGCGAGGCGAAGAAGCCGGTCATAGGTAGAGGCAGCGTGTCCATTGCTTCAGAAATTGGAAGCTGTTTCGTGGTGAGCGAGATTGCTTCCATGACCTCACGGGTGAGTTTGGCTTTGTTTTCCATTGCTAGACCCTCCTCATGAGTGCGGTGGCTACATGCGACAGCGCATGGTCAATTTGACTGAAGATCAAATTCGATTGTTAGGGGCCTTTATAATCCCCCTCGCCCCACACTTCTGGAGCATGGGCCAACCCTACAGGACCAGCGTCACGGTGTCAAGGATAATTTTCCGTAATTAAGATAAAAGTCATAAAATCCTCTCTGGACACAATTTTTCCCGCAGGGCAAAGCTCACCCCCGGAGGTCCCATGCAAATTGTTTCCCTCGCCGCCCTCACCATTCTTGACGCCGGCCCCGCCGGTCAGGCCCGCGCCTGCATCGAGGCGGGCTTCACCCATGCGGGGCTGCGGCTAAACCCGCTTTTGCCCACGGATCAGGCGGTTGCGGGGGATCCGGCCAAAGAGGCTGAGGTGGTGGATCTCATGGCCGCCTCGGGCCTCCAGCTTCTGGAGATCGGCGTCTTCCCGGTCACGGCCCAAATGAATTTGGAAGCCCTTCGGCCAGTTCTCGCGCTTTCCCAAAGGCTTGGCGGCAAGTTCATCGTCTGCCCCATCGAGGATCCAGATGCAGCGCGCCGCGCCGACACCTTCGCGCGCCTGTGCGATCTCGCAGCCGCCTATGACCTTGGCGCCCTTGTGGAATTCAACCCCTACAGCGGTTGCCGCTCCCTTGGGGAGGCGGTCGCGCTGGCCACAAGCGTCAAGCGCTCCAACGCGGCGCTGGTTCTGGACGCCCTGCATCTGTCCCGCTCGGGCGGCCATCCCCGCGATCTCGGCGTCGTAGACCCCGCCTTGCTTCAGCTTGTCCATTTCTGCGACGCCCCGCCCTTTCAGGCCGATGGGCGCAGCGCCGAGGAATTGCGGCGGGAATCGCGCACCGCCCGCCTGCTGCCGGGCGAAGGCGGGCTTTGGCTGGAGGAATTGCTGGAGGCCCTGCCACGCCTGATCCCCATCAGCATCGAGGCCCCCAGCGCACGCCACGCCCATCTGCCTGCGGCGGAGCGCGCCAAGCTGGCGCTTGAGACCACAAGGGGCTTCCTGAAAAAGATTGGTCGCGTCTAAGGCTTCGGCTTGCGGGCGCGAGGTGGGCGACCCGGCCAATCCTTGATGAACTTCGGCCAATCCTCAAAATTTACATCCGCCTCGGAGGCGCGAACCCGGCCTCGGGCGGACACCCCTGCCTCGTGAACCGTCTCGGCCCGGCCTGAAACCAGCGGATGCCACCATTTGAGGTCTTTTCCCTCGGCCACCAGCCGATAGGCGCAGCTTGGGGGCAGCCAGGGCAGACTTCGCACCGCTTCAGGGGTCAACTGCACGCAATCGGGCACGAGTTTCTTGCGTTTGGGGTAATCGCCGCAACGGCAGGTCGCGGCGTCAAAGAGCTTGCAAGAGACGTCCGTGAAATGAATTTCCCCGGTGTCCGCATCTTCCAGCTTCACGAGGCAGCAGCGCCCGCAACCGTCGCAAAGGCTTTCCCACTCGGCCTTGGTCAGATCCTCAAGGGGTTTGCGCCAAAAGGGCTGGCCTGGCTTTTGGGGGGGCGTGCTCATGCTCGCGATTTTCCTGCCTGTCACCGGGCGCCAAGCGGAACGGTGGCCCCGACCTGCGCATTTTCAAAGACCTGACCGAAAGGCTGGGCCAAAGGCGCCTCAATGGGCGCACTTGCGCTCAAGCGCAGGCGTCGTCAAGTGTCTCAAAAAGTGCTAACCTGAATCGCGACGCGTCGCTCGCGTCCGAAAGGCCCCAAGCGTGTTCGAGGACCTCCGCAAATCCGCCTTTGTCCGCGCCGTCTCGCGAAGCCTCCTCGCGTTCGACGCCTGGATCAACTCGTCCCTCTTCGAGAGCGGTCAGAGTTCAAGGCGCGCCTATGACGATTTTGCCGCCTACATGGATCGTTTCCATGTGGCGGGGGCCAAGCGGGTGATGGTGGAGCTGGCCTGCGAGGGCCTGACTCTGGGGCTGGGCGGCGCCATGCTGATGCTGGGCCTCGCCCTGCCCGCCTTCCGCGACGTCTCGGATGAGGACTGGCTCAAGAAGCAGGACCTGGCGGTGACCTTTCTGGACCGCTATGGCCTGGAGGTCGGGCGGCGCGGCATCAAGCATGACGATTCGGTCCCTCTCGACCAGATCCCGGAAATGATGGTTCAGGCGGCGCTCGCCACCGAGGACCGTCGTTTTTACGAACATTTCGGCATAGATCCCATTGGCCTCATGCGCGCCTTGAGCGTCAACGCCCGCTCGACCGGCGTGGTGCAAGGCGGATCCTCGATCACCCAGCAGTTGGCGAAGAATCTGTTCCTCTCCAATGAGCGCACCCTGGAGCGCAAGATCAAGGAGGCCTTCCTGGCGCTCTGGCTGGAGTCGCATTTGCCCAAGCGCGACATCCTCAAGCTCTATCTGGACCGCGCCTATATGGGCGGCGGCGCATTTGGCGTTCAGGCGGCTGCGGATTTCTATTTCGGAAAAAGCATTCGAGACATCACGCTGGCCGAAGCGGCCATGCTCGCAGGCCTCTTCAAGGCGCCGACCAAATATGCGCCCCACATCAATCTGCCCGCCGCCCGCGCCAGAGCCAATGATGTGCTCTCCAATATGGTGGACGCCGGCTATATGACGGAGGGGCAGGTCTACGCCGCCCGCCGCAATCCCGCGACCCCCATCGATCGACGCCGCGAAAGCTCGCCCGACTGGTATCTCGACTGGGCCTATGACGAGATCAAGCAGCTCGCAAACAAGGGCAAGCTTGGCAATGATCGCGTACTGACCGTGCGCACTGGTCTTGACGTGAATCTGCAACGCAAGGCCGAAACCGCCATCGAAGACGCGCTGCGCCAGAATGGCCGCCAGTTCCACGCCAGCCAGGGCGCGACGGTGGTGATGGAGCCCCTTGGCCTCGTGCGGGCCATCGTTGGCGGCAGAGACTATGGTCAGACCCAGTTCAACCGCGCGACGGACGCCGCGCGCCAGCCGGGCTCCTCCTTCAAACCCTTCGTCTATCTGACCGCCGTCATGACCGGCCGCTACCATCGCGAGACCCTCGTGAATGGATCTGGCCTTTGCATCGGCAACTGGTGCCCGAACAATTATGGCGGCGCCTCGGCGGGCATGCTGCCCATGGTGGTGGCTTTGCAGAAGTCGCTCAACACCGTGGCGGTCTGGCTCTCGATCAAGATCGGCGAAGCCCACTGGCCTCAGGGCCAGCCCTATCATCTGGGCCGCATCGCCCAACTCGGCCGCGAGAAGATCGTGGAGAACGCCCGCAAGATGGGTGTGGTGAATACGCCGCTGACAGACACGGTCTCCCTTCCGCTGGGCGCGGGCGAGGTGAAGATGATCGACATGGCCGCCGCCTATTCGGTCTTCGCCAACGGCGGCAAGCGCGCGCCTCCCTTCGCAGCCATCGAGATCCGCAATTCCCGTGGCGACACCATCTATCGACGCGATACGGACGGACCGGCCTATGAGCAGGTGATCCCGGCCGATAAGATCGCCGAGATGAACAACCTGCTGAAAGAAGTCGTCACTGGCGGCACCGCACGCGCGGCCCAACTTGATGGCGTCGTCGCGGCCGGTAAGACCGGCACCACGAACGCCTATCGCGACGCCTGGTTCGATGGCTTCACCGGCAATTATGTTTGCACGGTCTGGTTCGGCAATGATGACGACACATCCATGAACAATATGACCGGCGGTTCCCTGCCCGCCCGTACCTGGCATGAGATCATGGCCTACGCTCACCAGGGCATCGAACTCAAGAATCCCTATGGCGTGACCGAAATTCCGCCCATCTCGGCCAGCGCCGCCGCCAGAGCGAACGAAAAAGGCGGGCAGCAGCGACCCGCAACCCTGTCGCGCAAAAGCGGCGAGGCGATCATGAATGTCGAAGCGCAATTGCGGACGGCGACCGAAAAAATGCGGGCGGCCCGCGCTGTTCCCGGACGCGGCGCCGCCGTCATCGGCGGCGGCGCCGGACGAATTGAATAGGGCCCCGCATTGCTGCAAATTCTCAAAATGATCGTCATCGCCGCCGCAGGCGTGGCGCTGGGCCTTGCGGTGACCTTCATTTCCGTGGAGCGGAGTCAGGATACGGGCTTTGGCGCGGGCCTTTGGTTTGGCGCCGTGAAAGCCGGCCCATGGACCGGATGGCCAAGAACAGGCACGCGCGACGCCGACCCCTATGCCCGCGCCCTCTTCGCCCGCACGGGTGAAACGCCCATCGGGATCACGGAGGGCCTGAGTTTCATCGCGCGTGATGACTCCAAGGGCGCAGCATTCGAGGCCCGGTGCGACTATTCAGTTTTCGGCTCGGTCCCCGCGGCCCGCTTCTGGACTCTGAGCGCGCTCACGCCTGACGGACATGCGCTTGCCGCCAGCAGCAAGCGTTCTGGATTCACCTCCTCCGAATTGCTGCGCGACACCAATGGGGATTTTCAAATCCGCATCGCAACTTCGGCCCGGCCGGGCAACTGGCTGCAGGTGATCAATGGCCAGCCTTTCGTTCTCATGCTGCGTCTTTACGACACCTCGCTCAGCGCCAACGCCTTTTCCGTCGTGGAGGCCGCCATGCCGACCATCCGCAAGGGAGCCTGCCGATGAAGAAGGGCCGGGAGATCATCGGCGCCCTCGCCTTCGCGACCCTGCCCTGGGTGGCGGGTTGCCTTGTCGTCGCTGGCATCGTGCATATCGCATCGATCTTCGCCATGCCGCGACTTGCGCCGCGTGACGCTTTCGCCCGCATGAGCGCCGTGACTGCGCCCCATCGCTTGACCCTGCTTCCCGCTACAACTTCGGGAGCGGGAGCGCCCTTTGATGATCCCGCTCTCGCCCAGGGGGTCTGCCGCTTTGATCTGTCACAGGGGCCCGTGCGCCTGCGCGCGACCCTGCACCCCGACGCGCTGATGCTGATGTCCTTCCACGGACGCCATGGGCAGATCTTCTATTCCATGACCGACCGCAGCGCGACGCGCGGCAAGCTCGATGTCCTGCTTGTCACGCGCCAGCAACTCGACGCAGTCGAGGCCAATGATCCCGAAGACGAGTTGCCCCAGGACCTGCGTATCATCGCCCCGACGCTGGAAGGCTTTCTGCTGTTCCGCGCGCTGGCGGAATTTCCCGGCGATATGGAGGATGCGGAAAAGCGCATCCAGGCGATCTTCTGTGGTCTGGATAAGGACACGCGGTCCTGAAGTCTCGGCGCTCACGCAGCGCGGACTCAATTGGTCGCTTCACCAGACAAGGAAAAGTTGTCATGCCCAAGCAATTGCCCTTGCGGCTGTGCAGGGACTTCCGATAGCTTGCAGGCAGTCGGCATGGCTTGCGGCTCTTCAATGATCTCCAGAGATCAAGGGGCCGAAGGAACGAACCCTTCCGACGGTTTGGGGGAGAGGATCATGAGACAGGTTTCATTTGGACGGATCGCTGGCGCGCTGGCCGCCACCACCATGCTGACGGCGCCCCTGACCCTGCTTCCGGCGCCCGCCATGGCGCAGGACAAGCAGTTCAACCTCAAGATTTCCCTCTGGGTGCCCGCGCAGCATCCGCTCTTCCCCGCCTACAAGGCCTGGGGCGAGTCCATCGAGAAGGCCTCGGGCGGCTCGATCAAGACGACCATGTTTCCGGCCGAGCAGCTCGGCAAGGCCTTCGATCATTACGACATGGCCAAGGATGGCATCGCTGACGTCGTCTATGTGAACCCCGGCTATCAGCCCGGCCGCTTTCCGGTGATTGCCGCCGGCCAGATCCCCCTGACCTTCTCCGATGGGCGCAAGGGTTCGGCTGCGCTGGACGCATGGTATCGCAAATATGCGGCGACGGAGATGAAGGACACAAAATATTGCTTCTCCTACATCCATTCGCCAGGCTCCCTACATAGCGCCAAAAAGGTGACCACGCCCGCCGACCTCAAGGGCATGAAGGTGCGTCCGGCCCAGAGCACCATTGGCGAACTGGTGTCGCGCTCAGGCGGCGCCAATGTTCAGGCCTCGGCGCCTGAAGCCCGCGACATGCTGGAGCGCGGCGTGGCGGATGCGATTTTCTTCCCCTGGGGATCGGTGTTTCTGTTCGGCATAGAGAAGACCATCAAATACAGCATCGACGAACCGCTTTACGCCACCGTGTTCACCACCAACATCAATCCGCGCATCTACAACCAGATGTCAGACGCGCAGAAAAAGGTGATCGACGATCATTGCACCACGGATTGGGCGGAAAAGGTCGCCGGGCCATGGTCCGACTTTGAAGCGGCGGGCGTGGACAAGATGAAGGCGCTGGCCAATCATGAGGTCTATAAGCTCACCCCGGAGCAAATCAGCGCCTGGAAGGCCTCCGTGGCTGACCTGCGCAAGAGCTGGGCCGAGGGCGTGACGAAGGCGGGCGTCGACGCCAATGCCGCGATGGGCGAACTCGACGCCAGCCTCAAGAAATATGGCGCAGGCTACTGATCAAGGCTGACGGCGGCGGCGCCCTTGCCGTCGTCCACCGCCTGCAAAGACTGAGGGAACCGCGTGCATCGCAAATACATGGATGGCTTCATCGACACGATCGAATGGGTCGCTGCGATTTTTGTCGGCCTGGTCGTGGCGCTCACTTTCGTGGGGGTCATGCTGCGCTATTTCTTCGCAGCCTCGATCCCCGATGGCTATGATCTCGGCCGGATGCTGCTGGGCATTCTCATCTTCTGGGGCATCGCGGCGACGAGTTACCGGGGCACGCATATCACCGTGGATCTCGTGTGGACGGCGGCGAGCCCGCGCTACAAGCGGGTGATTGATATTTTCGCGACTTCCGTTCTCCTCTTCGTCGTGACGGTCCAGACCTGGACGCTGTTCGGCAAGGTGAGCGACACCTGGTCGTCCCATGTGCTTACCTATGACCTGCGCCTGCCGACCTGGCCCTTCTTTGCGGTGGCCTGGATCGGCGATGTCTGCGCCGTGATGCTGATCGCCATCCGCACATATCGACTGATCTTCCATCCGGACGAGGTCGTGGACGAAACCGAACTCAAAGTGGCGGACTGAGGGCGACATGGACACCGATCTCGTTGCTCTTTTTGGATTCATCGCGCTCTTCGCCCTCATGCTGCTTCGCGTGCCCGTCGGCATGGCCATGGGCCTCGTGGGCGTGGTGGGCTTTGGTTATCTGACGTCCTATGAAACCGCCTTGAAGATGGTCGGCCAGACCACGATACGCACGGTGACGGAATATACCTTCGGCATCATTCCCATGTTCCTGCTGATGGGCGCTTTCGTCTCCAATGCAGGCATCAGTCGCGAGATGTTCCGCGCGGCCAACGCCTTCGTCGGACACAGGCGCGGCGGGCTTGGCGTGGCCACCATCGCTGCTTGCGGCGGCTTCGCCGCGATCTGCGGCTCCTCAGTCGCCACTGCCGCCACATTCTCGATCGTCGCCTATCCGGAGATGCGACGCGCGGGCTATCCGCAATCCTTCTCGACGGGAGTGATAGCGGCCGGCGGAACGCTTGGCGTGATGATCCCACCATCGACCGTACTTGCGGTCTATGGGCTGATCACCCAGCAAGACATCAGCAAACTCTTCATCGCCGGCGTCATTCCCGGCATGATCCAGATCCTTACCTATATGCTGACCATCGCGATCATTGTCGCGTTTCGCCCAGATTTCCTCCCCTCCACCCCGCGTCTGCCCTGGTCGCAACGAATCGAGGCCTTGCGCGATGTATGGGCGCCGGCCGTCCTGTTTCTTTTCGTGGTCGGCGGACTTTACGGCGGCCTGTTCACCGCGACTGAAGGCGGCGCCATGGGCGCAGCGGGGGCCTTCATCATCGGCGTGTTACGACGTCGCCTGCCGCTGCCCGCGATCAAGCGGTCGCTGCTGGAGGCCACGCGCACCTCCGCAGCCGTTTTCACCGTCCTGATCGGCGCCCTGATTTTCGGCTATTTCCTCACGATCACCCAAACGCCCCAGAAGGTGGCTGTCTTCCTTGGAGGCCTGGGCATCGGTCCCTATGGCGTCTTGATGGTCATCTTGCTGATGTATCTGGTTCTTGGCTGCCTCATGGACTCCATGGCCATGATCATTCTCACGGTTCCCATCATGTTTCCGGTGGTCACCCAACTCGGCTTTAATCCCATCTGGTTCGGGGTCATCATCGTGATGACGGTCGAACTGGGGCTGATCCATCCGCCTGTCGGCATGAATGTCTTCGTCATCAAGAGCATGGTGAAGGACGTCAATTTCTCCACGATCTTTTTGGGCGTGCTGCCATTCGTCGGCGCGATGCTTTTGGTGCTGGCGCTCTTGATCATTTTCCCGCAACTGGCCCTCTGGCTACCCTCCCGCATGTGAGCATCCCATGCCGCAACCCATCTCGCTCGAGCATGTTTTCGATCTCAGCGTGAAAGTCGCCAGTCCCGTCGACATCGGCGAGATCGGGCTGGGGGAGCGGCGAATCATCGCCATCGACGGCGGGGTGGCGTCGGGACCGCGCCTGTGCGGGCGGGTGCTGCCGGGCGGCGCGGATTTCCAGATCATCCGGCCCAATGGCCTGACCGAATTGCACGCCCGCTATGTCATCGAGACCGACGACGGCGCGCTTGTCTATGTCGAGAACAACGGCATACGATTCGGCGCTCTGGAGGATATCGCGCGCCTGAAGCGCGGCGAACCCGTGCCGGCGGAGCGGATCTATTTCAAGGCCGTGCCGAAGTTTGAAACCGCAGCGCCCGCCTATCGCTGGATGATGGAGGCGATCTTCCTGTGCACGGGGATTCGCAAACCAGCGAGCGTGGAGCTTTCGGTTTATCGGGTGGGATGAGCGGATATCCGCGCAAAGCACCCGCCTGGTAAAGCTCATGCTGAGATAAATGCGCCTCACATTCACACCCTTTCAAAGGGCGGAGGCGATAGCGCATATTTATGGTTAACGATCTGTAAACGACTTGGCCCATAAAATGCACGTCATTCTTCGATTCGATACTGACGTCGTGAGCCATGCATTTAAACGACCTTGCCCAGAACGATATGGACGCCGCCACGGATCCGCTCCACGAAGACGAGGCCATGCTGCCACGTCTCTTGTCGACTTTGGCGGATCTGTTCACGAGCCACCTGCACCACACTGCGGACGAGATCCAGCAATTCGAGGCGGCTGTTGAAGGCCTGCTGCCCCATACCGACGAGGCCATGCAAAGCAAGGCGGCCGAGCGGTTGGCGGACTATCCCTATCTCACGCAGCGCATCCTCGAGGCCTTTCTGGCCCTGGGCGGCAAGGTGGCGGCCCCCTTTCTGGCGCGCTCCGTCTGTCTGACCCGCGCGCAGATCGCCGAAGTCGCGCGGGAGGGCGACGTCGCATCCGCCTGCCAGATCGCAAGACGCATCGATCTCGACGCGACCCTCGTGGGCCTGCTCTGCGGTCGTCAGGAAATAGAAGTTCTGCGCGTTTTGACGCAAAATCTGATGGCGCCCATCGAGCGTCCCGATTTCGAGGAGTTGGCCCGGCAGGCCCGCTTCGACCATGCTCTGGCCAAGAGCCTGTGTCGGCGCACGCGCGAGCCCATCTGGGTCACTCCCCTCTTCATGACCGCGTCCCCGTTGCAGCGCGAAGCCATCATTCTGGCTGCGCGCCGCGCCAGTCTGGGCGAGCCGACGCCAGAGCCCCTGTCGGATGACGAAAGGGACATCGCGACCGACCTCCTCAAGGCGGCCGAGCAATGCAATCTTGACGAAGCCTCCTGGCAGGTCGCCAGAGCCATTGGCTGCACGACCACCCTGGCCCGGGACATCATCGCCGACGCGGGGGGCGAGCCCTTCGCGCTCGTCCTCGCCTTTCTGCGATCCGACCCGCTCTCGGCCACGCAAATCCTGACCAGGCTCGATGCGCCGCCCCTGCGCCCGCCCCAGCACATACAGAGGCTGGTCGACATCGTCTGCGACACGCCGCGCTCCAGCGCGAACCGGATTTTGCGTGAACTTGCCGGCCTTGGCGCCCAGAGCAGCAACGCCGTGCATCTTCCCGTCACGGATCCGACCGCCGCCCAGGCGCCGAGCCGGCCCGCGCAGATGGGCGTGGAGATCGGAACGCCAGAGCCTGCGGCCGGAGAGGCCAAGCGGCTCTTCGTGCGGCGCTGATCAGGCCAGATCGAGGAATACCCGTCCCTGCCGATCATCGGCCTCTATGATCCAGAGGTCAGGATCGAAGCGAATTTCTTTTGCGAGACGCTCTTCGACCTCGAGCGTGGGGATCCATTCGTCCTTATGCATACGCGTCCAGAGGCGATCAACGCCGCGTTCCGCAGTCTGGGTCTGCGGCGCCGGACCATAGAGGGCGGCCATGCCATCAAGACGGTCGATCTTCACGAAAATGGCGCCCGCCTCCGCCGCCCCGCGACGACGCAGAACCGCAGGGGCGCCCTCAAGGGCGCTGCGGCGCAGATAGGCCGAGACGACGATATCGGCGCGCAGACGCATGGCCAATCACCCGGAAGTCGTCAGGGAATCGAAACGCCCGACTCCTGGGCCAGTTCACGCAGGGTGCGAGGCGAAAGGTCGCCGGTCACAGGCAGCTTGTGGTCGCGCTCGAAGCGCTCCAGCGCCTGCCGGGTCGAGGAGCCCATCACCCCATCTGCGCGCAACACGAAACCCGACCGGATGAGCGCCTTTTGCACGGCGGCCACCCGGGCGGGTGGAAGCGCGGCTTCCACGGGGGTCTCGCCATTCAAAAGCGCGGCGATGGGATCCTTTTTCGCCGGCGCCGGGGCGACCTCAACCTCACGGGCCGCAGCGCGAGGCGCTACGGGCTGGACGACCGGCGCTGTGGCGGGCGCGGGCGCGGGCGCGGCCGCAACCACTGGCGCAGGCTGAGCCAGGGTCACCGGACGGGGCGCGGGCAAGGGCGGCGCGACGGCGGCCGCGGTCTTTGGCGCAGAAGCGGCGGCGCGTGGCCCCCCGAAGAGGGGTGAGGGATGATAGCCCGTCTGGAACTGAACGGCGTTGAGGGTAATGCCTGTCACCAACCCGGCCACGACCACCCCTGCGAGGGTGCGTCCGGGCTTTCGCATCAGAAAGGCCAGTAACAAACGCGCCTTGCGCGGCCGCTCGCCATGAGCGGGCGCGGCGGCTCTGGCGGAAGGAGCGCGCGGCTTGCGGCGCGGCTCTTCGGCGACGACGAAATCAAGGTCGGATCTGGCGAGAGCTTCACGCAACTTTCTTCACCTTTGAAGGGATGGCGTGCGGCGCCATCGGAGCAGAGGGGGAAACCAAATCAATTGACGCCGCGCTGCGCGTATCGGCGCGCTGGACGCCTTCAATTGGCAGGAGCACCCTCACGCAGGTGCCCTGCCCCAACACGCTGGCGATGGAAATCGTCCCGCCATGCAAGCCCACCAACCCACGCACGACAGAGAGCCCAAGACCCGTGCCTTCGCCATTGCGGGCCGCCTTGCCGCCAGCCTGAAAGAAGGCGTCGCCCAGACGCGGCAAATCAGCCTGCTTCACGCCCACACCGGTGTCCGCGACTTCAAGAGACAGAGAGCGCCCCTCGATCCGTGCGCTGACGCGCACCTGCCCGCCCGCCGGGGTAAACTTCACCGCATTGGACAGGAGGTTGATGAGGATCTGCTTGAATGCGCGCTCGTCGGCGATCACCTGAGGAAGATCAGCGGCGCAATCGCGCTCCAGCCGCAGGCCCGATTGCTCCGCCTTCAGCTTGATCATGTCGCAGCAGGATGCGACGAGCGGCGCGACCTCAAGAGCTTCGCTCTCGATCTCAAAGCAGCCCGCCTCGATCTTAGACATATCGAGAATGGCGTTCACAACGGAAAGCAGATGCTGTCCGGAGGCGTGGATGATGCCCGCATATTCGCGCCGACGCTCCAATGCGTCGGGCATGATCGCCTCATTGGCAAGAACCTCTGAAAAGCCGATGATCGCATTCAGCGGCGTGCGCAGCTCATGGCTGAGATTGGCGAGAAACCGGTCCTTGGAGGCGATGGCCCGATCCGCCTCCGCGAGGGCCTCCTCGCGCGCCTCTTCCGCCCGCTTCTCGCGCGAAATGTCCCGAAGGATCGAGATGACGCTGGCGCCATCCTCCTCCACCGCAACGCGGCCCTCGATCATGAGACGGCGCGCGCGCATCTCGACCCAGCGAAAAACAGGTTCGGCCTGTTCGCTCGCTGCGCCCACGCGCAAGCGGAACTCAACACGCACGGATGCGACGCCATTGTTGGCTTGCGACAGAGCTTTGAGAAATGCCGGACGATCCTGAACGAAGATACGTTCAAAAAGGCCGCGCCCGCACAGATCGCGCGCGCCAAGGCCAAAGTGCGCCTCACTTTCGCGACTGACGAAGAGCACCAAGCCATGGCGATCATGGCGCAGAAGCGGATCGCCGAGCGCCCCCGCCAATGCGCCGAACCGCGCATCGCCCAATTCCTGCGAGCGCTCGCTGCGCGCGTCCATGAGGCTCGCGCCAAAAGCGGTCGCCGCCACACAGGCCAAAGCCGCCGCAACATAAAAGCCATTCAGGAAAACAGCGCCCTGCGCCTCGGCGGGAATCACGCCAGAACCAACACCCAAAAGAATAAGCGCAAAGGCTGCGCCCGAAGCGGCGCCGACCATCGCCAGAAACCGGGCTGAGCGGGCCAAGATCGCCTCCATGGGCGCCAGCGCCAACCAGATCAGCGCTGCGCCGGAAAGGCCGCCAAGCCCGCAGGCGATGACCAGAGCGGCGAGGATGCAGGCGGTGGCGGAAAGGGCATGGGCTGCGACCAGATTCCCCGTGCGCGACAGCAGAGCCACGCTGGCGAGGGGAGCGAGGGCCAGCAGGAAAACGAGCGTCTCCCACAGCGCAGGGGCGCCGCGCAGAGCGAGATAGGGCGGCGCCAAAGCCGCAACCGCCAGGGCCGCCAGCAAACGGGCGCCCATGAAGGCCTCATGTCGGCGGCGGTCGGCCGGATGGAAGCGCGCGGTCTCATTGACCCAGGCCCCCATCACCTCTTGAATTACGCTCACCTTGTTCACGCCAACGCCACTCCCCGGGATCAGCCAAACTCCCGACCCTGAACAGACGCAGATTGACGCCCGCGCCTTAAGTGACCCCTAACCGGCAGCGTTAAGATTGCGTTTCAAGGCCATGAGCAGCCTGTAGAGGCATGAAATCGGCGGGTATGGTTTAGAAGCCGTTGCCAGGCGTAGCAGCCCGGCCCCGTTCATGAAGGAACCGTGAAAAAGCACGGTGAACAGGTCATGAAGCGGCTGAGATCGCCGGTCTGGTAACCTTTTGCTGCCGAATGGCTGGTAATCGTGGGTCCAAAGTTCGTGGAAATGGGCCCATGATGTTCCTGCTTCGCTGCGCCTTTTGGCTCGGCCTCACCTTCGCTTTTATGGATTGGCCGGATGGCTCCCCGCCCGCGCCGGACCCGCAGGCGCTCGCCCAGCAGGCGGCCCAGATGGCCGCCCAGGAACTCGCGGCGCGCTGCGCAGCATCGCCAATGGCCTGTCTGGATGGCGCCCGCAAGATCGAGGATCTGCGCAAATCCGTCAGCGATCAACCAAAGATCCCGGAGCGGACGGCCCGAAGCGGGAACTGACGCTTGTTTCAAGGGCCTTGCTCGCCCAAAGAGCGTCATCTTCGCCTGAAACGCCATCGCCAAGGGTGGCGCTACGCTGATTCATGGCCCATATAGGCCTGACATCCAACCGGTCTGGCTCCATGACATCCATCGCAGACATTATCGCGGACTTCGAGCTTCTCGACGAGTGGGAAGATCGCTACCGCTACCTCATCGAACTCGGCCGCAAACTCGAGCCGCTCTCCGAGGAAGCCCACAACGAGGACAACAAGGTCCGGGGATGCGCGAGCCAGGTCTGGGTCGAAACCCGCGTTGACCGCTCGGGCGCCGAACCCGTGCTGACCTTTCGCGGCGACAGCGACGCCCATATCGTGCGTGGCCTCGTGTGCCTGGTGCTGACGATTTATTCGAACCGCCCCGCCCGCGAAATCATCGATACCGAGGCCATGGACGTCTTTCAGCAACTGGGCCTCACCGCCCATCTCACCCCGCAACGCTCGAACGGGGTTCGCTCCATGGTCGAGCGCATCAAGCACGACGCCCGTCAGGCCCTGTCGCCCGCCTGATCACGCGCCCATCTGCGGGGCGCCATGCAGCACAGGGCGGAAATCGCCCGCTCCCCAATGGCGAAGACCCTTGGCCGCCCGCCCGCGCGCCACGGGCGCCAGACCATAGTGGCGGCACAGTTGACGCAGCGCCAACTCCAGCACCAGTTTGCCGGAGCGGGCGGGCCACCCGCGCTCTTTCTCGATAGTCTCGAGCCCTTTCAAAAAACCGCAGATATCGAGCAGCAAACCAGACAGATCAGGCCCCACTGCTGCGAGCGCGGCGCGGGCGCGCTGACGGGCGGCGATCATCGTATCAGTGAAATCCGTCGGCCCCTGCGCCCGCGCGCCAGAGGCGACGGCGGCGGACCAGTTGGCGGTGGTGCGCGGCAGCATGGCGCCTATGGTCAAATCCCGGCGCAGCCGCTCGCCGGCCTCCAGACAGGCGACGTCCACCAGGGGCAGGCCATCACGCCCCTTGCGACGCGCGAGCCAGGCCAGAGGGCTTTCCGCATCATCGAACAGCAGCTCTGTGTCGCCCGCCTCGGAGCGGCGCAGGGGTTTGTGCTGGGCGATCCAAGGATCTATTCCTTGGGGCGCGCTTTGTCGCGCCGCATGGGCCCGCCCCTCCGCAGAGGCCTGCAGTCGCCGCCGTCCGGATGGGCCTGCCGGCTCCCACAGAACCAGACCCGCCGCCACGAGCGGGCGCAGAACGGACCGGCGAAAAGAACCCAGGCGCACGGACACGCCATTACGCGGGCCCACCACAACAATGTCATCCTTCTCACCTTCGATCCCATAGGCGTTTTCGCCGCTCAAAAAGCAAAGGGCCCGTTCCGCCTCCTGCGAGGGAATGGAAGGACACGCCTTGGCGGCGCGGGTGCGGACGGGATGAGAAACTGCAGCGACCATCAATGGACTCCCTCTTGAATGAGATCAAACGATCACAAAAAGGGCGAGCTTGTCAAGAAAAAAATCTTATCATAAGAATTTTCACTTATATATCGAGGAATTTCAAGCCCTCCACTGCCGACCCGCCCATGAAAAAAGCCGCCCAGCGAGGGCGGCTTTGACAAGGACGATAGGATGAAGATCAACGCTTGCGGCGACGCTGTTGACCAAGGCCCATCTGTTTGGCGAGCTGAGACCGCGCCCTGGCGTAGTTGGGCGCCACCATCGGATAATCAGGCGGCAGGCCCCACTTGTCGCGGTATTCCTCAGGAGACATGTTGTACTGGGTGCGCAGGTGGCGCTTCAAAGACTTGAACTTCTTACCGTCTTCCAGACAGATGATGTAATCGTTGGTGATGGATTTCTTGGTGGGGACCGCCGGCTTCAATGCTTCCGTAACGACGGGGGCGACGCCGCCAGTCATGCGCAGAAGGGCGTTGTGTACTTCATTGATCAGCGCAGGTAATTCGCTGGACGGAACCGAATTATTGCTGACATAGGCGGATACGATATCAGCGGCCAGTTCAATGAAATTGGTCGAGCCCGATGGTTCACTCATGGTTTGGGACCCCTTTTAAAAAACAAGTTATTGAATTCAAGCAGCTTTTGTTTCCAATTTTGGTGGAAAACACCGCCTAATTTCAACACGACAGCTATTTTTTAACTGTGAATTTCCTAACATGCAAGCAATTATGACAAGTGTTCAAGAAGAAATAGACATGTTTTATTGAGACGAGCCGCAACCTCAGGTATAACTTGATCAATAGTGTTAGGTCGTAAACTCATAAACGCGCCTAGGGGGATTCCCAAAATCAGCTGGTCGTGATTCAAACTCCCAAAAGGGAGTTTTCAGATGGCTCGTTACGAACTGAGCGATTTCGAATGGAGTGTGATCCTTCCGCTTCTTCCCAACAACACGCGCGGCAAGCCTCGCGTCGATGATCGGCGTGTGCTCAACGGCATCTTCTGGGTTTTGCGCGCGGGAGGTCCCTGGGCGGATCTCCCCGAGCGCTACGGCCCGCCGACCACGATCTACAATCGCTTCAACCGATGGCGAAAGGCAGG
>CANGTC010000042.1 GCA_947456505.1 Beijerinckiaceae bacterium | reverse complement strand
TTTCTGGCGACGAAGATCACCTTCATCAACGAGATCGCGGATCTGTGCGAGCGCACCGGCGCCAATGTGCAGGATGTGGCGCGCGGCATCGGCCTCGACAATCGCATCGGCGCAAAGTTCCTGCATGCGGGGCCGGGCTATGGCGGCTCGTGTTTCCCGAAGGATACCCTCGCACTCATCAAGACCGGGCAGGACATGGGCGCGCCGATCCGCATCGTGGAGAC
This sequence comes from Beijerinckiaceae bacterium, assembly GCA_947456505.1. Lineage (GTDB taxonomy): Bacteria > Pseudomonadota > Alphaproteobacteria > Rhizobiales > Beijerinckiaceae > Terripilifer. The sequence goes on along the minus strand of CANGTC010000042.1, from coordinate 21,333 downwards.
GGTCGCCGCCGTCAATGCGCAGCGCAAGCGCGCCATGGCGGGCAAGGTTCTGGAGGCCTGCGGCGGTTCGGTCGCGGGCAAGAAAATCGCCCTGCTGGGCCTCGCCTTCAAACCCAACACCGACGACATGCGCGACGCCCCCTCCATCGACATCGTGGCGGCGCTGGAGGAGGCGGGCGCCCATATCGCCGCCTATGATCCCGAAAGCATGGCGCAGGCGCGACCGCTCATGCAGAAGGTGACCTTCTGCAAAGACCCCTATGAATGCGTGGCGGGCGCGCAGGCTCTGGTGATCGTGACGGAGTGGGACGCTTTCCGCGCGCTCGACATGAAGCGCGTCAAGGCGGCGCTGGCGGAGCCGGTCGTGGTGGACCTGCGCAACATCTACCGGCCCGAAGAAATGCGGCGGCAGGGCTTCACTTATGTGAGCGTAGGACGGGCCTGAACTTCAGACCGTCACCTGCGCGCCAAGCTCCACCACCCGGTCGGATGGAATCGAGAAGAAGTCGGTCGCATTGGCCGACTGTTTCGAGAGCGCGACAAACAGCTTGTCCTGCCAAAGCGGCATGCCCGAGTTGGACGCGGTCTTCAGGGTGCGCCGACCCAAGAAGAACGACGTGGTCATGATGTCGAATTTCAGGCCCGCCTTGCGCAGGGTGGCGAGGGCTGCGGGCACGCGCGGGCTCTCCATGAAGCCATAGTGCAAGGTGATCTTGGTGAAATCGTCGGAGATGCGCTCGATTTCATGGCGCTTCTTCGGATTGACGCGGGGCACCTGCTCAGTCTTCACGGAGATGATGAAGATGCGCTCGTGCAGCACCTTGTTGTGCTTCAGATTGTGCATCAGCGCAGTGGGCGCGACCTCGGGATCGGAGGTCAGAAACACGGCGGCGCCCGTGACCCTCGTCGGCTTTGATTTTTCCAGCATGCGCAGGAGATCGCGCATCGGGATGGAATCGCGTCGGGTTTTCTGCTCCAGCAGACGCGTGCCGCGGGTCCAGGTCCACATCATCACGACCATGGAGGCGCCAACGAACATCGGCACATAGCCGCCATCCAGAATCTTCACCACATTGGCGGAGAAGAAGGCGAGTTCGATGCAAAGGAACGCGCCCGAGAGTCCCAGCGCGCCCCACAACGGCCAGCGCCAGAGCTTCCAGACCACCACGAAGGCGAGGCAAGAATCAACCACCAGCGAGGCGGTGACCGCGATGCCATAGGCGGATGCCAGCGCGCTCGAGGTCTTGAACATCAGCACCAGCAGGATGACGCCGATGAGCAGGATGCGGTTCACGCGCGGGATGAAGATCTGCCCTTCCTGGGTATGGGAGGTGTGAATGATCTCCATGCGCGGCAGCAGGCCCAGCTGGATCGCCTGACGGGCGAGCGAAAAGGCGCCCGTTATGGTCGCCTGGCTGGCGATGACGGTCGCGACGGTCGCCAGCAGCACCAGGGGCAACAAGGCCCATTCGGGCGCGGCCAGGAAGAAGGGATCGGCCACGGTGGCGGGATTGCTGAGAATCAGCGCGCCTTGTCCCAGATAGGTCAGCACCAGTGAGGGAAGGATCAACACGATCCAGGCGATCTGGATGGGCCTGCAGCCGAAATGCCCCATATCCGCATAGAGCGCTTCTGCGCCGGTCACAGCCAGAAAGACGCTGCCGAGCACCAGAAAGCCGATCATGCCGTGGCTGCCCAGAAACTGAAGCCCGTTGAGCGGATTGAAGGCCATGACGATGCGCGGGGCGTCGCCGATATGGCTGGCGCCCAGCACGGCGATGCTGGCGAACCAGACCAGCATGATCGGTCCAAAGAAGCTTGCGACCCTGCCAGTCCCATGGCTCTGCATCACAAAAAGCGTCACCAGAATCACAAGGGTGATCGGAACCACATAGGGTTCGAAGAAGGGCGTGACGAGCTTCAGGCCCTCCACCGCCGAAAGAACCGAAATCGCTGGCGTGATGATGGCGTCGCCCGAGAAAAGCGATGCGCCCAAGATCCCCAGAACGAAAACGGGAGCCGCCGCCTTCGGGAATGCGTTCTGCGCGAGCGCCATGAGCGCCAGGGTGCCGCCTTCGCCCTTGTTGTCCGCCCGCATGAGGAACAGCACATATTTGAGCGTGACAGTCAGGAACAGGGCCCAGAGCAGCAGCGAGACGATGCCGATCACATCCTGCTCTATGACGCCGCCCGCCGCATGGGTATGGGAGAGGGATTCGCGCAGGGCGTAGAGGGGACTGGTGCCGATGTCGCCATAGACGACGCCAATGGATCCCAGGGTGAGGGACCAGAAGCCGCCATGGGAATAATCTTCGTCGCCCTTTTCGGGCTCGGAGTCAGCTGCGGCCGAGCCGCTCAGGCTCTCATGCGCCATATGATTGTCCCTGACCCGCACCCGTTCAGTTCGAGGAGGCCCCTATACTCCCTTCGCGCGCCTGCGAGAAGGGGCTGCACAGCTTCCTGCCCAAGAGTGACATAATTTTGATGTTGATCGGCGGGTGGTTGCCCGACGAACCGCTTCCTGCCATCCCTTGCCCATGAGGCCTCACACCCCCCTCCCCATCGACGCGGTCACCGGCGAGCTGACCCGCCGCCTCCAGCAGGAAACCCGCGCCGTGCTCGTCGCACCGCCGGGCGCGGGCAAGACCACGCGCGTTCCGCTGGCGCTGCTCGACGAGCCCTGGGCCGTGGGGAAGCGCCTGATCCTGCTGGAGCCGCGACGTCTTGCAGCACGGGCCGCCGCCCAGCGGATGGCCGACACCCTGGAAGACGCCCTCGGCGGGGTGGTGGGCCTGCGGGTGCGCATGCAATCGAGGGTTTCGAACCGCACCCGGATCGAAGTGGTCACCGAGGGCGTCTTCGCCCGCATGATCCTCGACGACCCCGCCCTTGAGGGCGTCGGCGCGGTGCTCTTCGACGAATTTCACGAACGCTCCCTCGACGCGGATATGGGGCTGGCTCTGGCGCTCGACGCCCAGGCGGGCCTGCGGGAGGATCTGCGCATTCTCGTGATGTCCGCCACCCTCGACGGCGCCCGCGTCAGCCGCCTCATGGGCGATTGTCCGGTCATCGAATCCCAGGGCCGCGCCTTTCCGGTCGAGACCCGCCATGCGCCACGCGATCCGCGCGCACGGCTGGAGGACGAGGTGGCGCGGCTGGTGGGGCGGGCGCTGGCCGAGGAGCCCGGCTCGCTGCTGGTATTCCTGCCAGGGCAGGGGGAAATCCTGCGCACGGCCGATCTTCTGCGCGAGCGAATCAAGGACCCCGGGGTCGACATCGCCCCCCTCTTCGGCGCCATGGACCGGGAGGCGCAGGACCGGGCGGTGCAACCCGCCGCAAAAGGACGGCGCAAGGTGGTGCTGGCCACCTCCATCGCCGAGACATCGCTGACCATCGAGGGGGTTCGGGTGGTCATCGATTCCGGGCTGGCGCGGGTGCAGCGTTACGAGCCTGACATCGGCCTCAGTCGCCTCGAAACCGTGCGCGTCTCCCGCGCCGCCGCCGACCAGCGCCGGGGCCGCGCAGGCCGTACGGAGCCGGGCGTCTGCTATCGCCTCTGGGAAGAGGCCTCCACTGGCGCCATGGAGCCCTATGCGGCGCCTGAAATCCTCTCGGCGGACCTCTCCGGCCTCGTGCTTGACCTCGCCGCCTGGGGCGCGCGCGATCCCGCCAGCCTCGCCTGGCTCGACGCCCCGCCCGCCCCCGCCGTGAAAGAGGCCCGCGCCCTCCTGCGCGATCTCGACGCGCTGGATGCGGAAGGCGCCATCACCGACGAGGGCCGAGCCATTCGCGCCCTGCCCTTGCCGCCACGCCTCGCGCGCATGGTGGTGGACGCGGCGCGGGCCGGCGAGGCCGCGCTCGCCGGCCAGATCGCGCTGGTGCTGGTGGAGCGTGGGCTGGGGGGAGAGGGGGCCGACATCGCAGACCGCGTGCAGCGCTTGCGGGCCGACCGCTCGCGGCGTGCCGAAGACGGGCGGCGGTTGGCGGGCGGCTGGGAACAGGCCGCGCGACGAGCAACAGGCGAGGCGCCCGTCGTGGCGAGCGATCTTGCCGATTGCGGACGCCTGCTGGCCCTCGCCTGGCCGGACCGCATCGCCAAGGCGCGCGGCAAGCCCGGCGAGTTTCTCATGGCCAATGGCCGCGCCGCCATCGTGGAGCCCCACGACCGGCTGGCGCGCGAGCCTTATCTCGCCATCGCCGAAGTCACGGGAAAGGCCTCCGCGGCGCGTATCCTCTCCGCAGCCGCCCTGAGCGCGGCTGATCTTGAAGCCGTGGCGGGCGCGCGGCTCATCACGCAGGAGGCCACCACCTTCGACCGCAGCGCCGCCGCCCTTCGCACAAGGCGAACCCTGCGGCTGGGGGCGATCAACCTCAGCGAGCAGACGCGCCCCACGCCAGCATCACCTGAGTCCGCAGTCGAACTCGCCCGTGGCCTCGCGGCGCTGGGGCTGGAGCGGCTGCCCTGGACCAAGGCGCAATCACAATTGCGCGACCGCGTCCTGTTCCTGCGCCGGACCAGGGCCGAAGACTGGCCGGACCTCTCCAATGAGGCTCTGGCGCAAAGCCCCGAATCCTGGCTCGCCCCCTTCATCGAAGGGCGCACGAGCCTCGCGTCCATCACCCCCGACGATCTCGACGCGGCGCTGGACGCGTTCCTGCCCTGGGATCTCAAGCGAAGGCTCGACGCGGAAGCGCCCACCCATTTCGAGGCCCCCACAGGCAGCCGCGTAGCGGTGGATTACGAGGCCGAGGGTGGACCGGTGCTGGCGATCCGCGTGCAGGAACTCTTCGGCCTTTCAACCCACCCCTCCCTAGCGCAGGGACGCGCGCCCCTCACCCTGCATCTGCTCTCCCCCGCCCATCGGCCGATACAGATCACCCGCGATCTCCCGGGCTTCTGGAAGGGCTCCTGGGCCGCCGTGAAGGCCGAGATGAAGGGCCGCTATCCCCGCCATCCCTGGCCCGACGATCCCGCAGCGGCGGCGCCGACCACCCGCGCCAAGCCCAGGGGAACCTGAGCCGCCACTGGCGCCAGGGGCCTGCCTGCGCTACGAATTCGTCCAGCAACGGTCGCCTTGGGCGACCCACATTCATTTCTCGGGAGAAACCCATGCTCCGCTCCATGGCGCGGCTGGCGGCCGCCAGCCTGATCGCCGCAACCGGCCTCACAGGCGTCGCCCGCGCCCAGTCCGAAACTTTCGACAAGCCCATCACGATCTATGTGGCGGGCACGGCGGGCGGCGGCATTGATCTGCTAGCCCGCGCGCTGGCGCGGCACATGGGCAAATATCTGCAGGGCGCGCCGAACATGGTGGTGCAGGACATGCCGGGCGCAGGCGGCATCCGGGCCGCGAATTTTCTGGCGGAGGCCGCCCCACGCGACGGCGCAGCCATCGGCACCTTCGCGGGCGGGCCGGTGATCGAACCCCTCATCGGCGCTCGCAACCCCGGCTATGACATGAGCAAATTCACCTGGGTGGGCGCGGTCAGCAAGGATGTGGGCGTATGCCTCTCCTACGGAACCACGCCCTTCAAGACCATCGAGGATCTGCGCAACAAGGAGATGATCGTCGCGGGCACAGGAGCGGGCTCGGATTCGGACACCTATCCGATCATCCTGAACGAGGTGCTGAAGACGAAGATCAAACTCATCACCGGCTATCTCGGCACCAAGGAAACCATCATGGCGATCGAGACCGGCGAGGCCCATGGGCGCTGCAGCGTCGCATATTCAGCGCTGAAGATGGCGCGGCCCGACTGGCTGCGGGACAAGAAAATCAACGTCATCATGCAGTTCGGCCTGGAGAAGAGCGCCGAATTGCCGGACGCCCCCCTTGTGCTTGATTTCGTGAAAAACACCGAAGACCGCCAGCTCATGGAATTGCTGATGGGGACCATGGCGGTCGCGCGGCCCTTCATGGCGCCGCCGGGCGTGCCTGAAAGCCGCGCGACGGCGCTGCGCCGCGCCTTCGACAAGACCATGAAGGACGAGGGTTTTCTGGCCGAGGCCAAACAGCTCCAGCTCGATGTGGAGCCGACGCCTGGCGAGGAAGCCCAGAAAATCGTGCAGAACATGTACGCCACGCCGAAGGCGGTGGTGGAGCGCGCGAAGAAACTGCTCTCGCCAAACTAGGTGATGCAAGGAGCGCGGGCTTCATGGTAGAGGCTGCGCCGACAAGGCCAGCGGGCGCGCCGCTCAAAGGGTTGAAACCTCGGGGACAGATCATATGAAATTCGGCGTTTTTGATCATATCGAAATGGCGGACCGCACCATGGCGGCGGCTTTCCGCGAGCGCATCGAATTCGTGAAGGCGGCTGATGAAGCGGGCTTCTGGGGCTATCATGTGGCCGAGCACCACGCCTCGCCGCTGAATACGGTTCCGGTTCCCGGCGTGTGGCTTGGCGCGGTGGCGCAAGCCACCAAGCGCATCCATCTGGGGCCGCTGACCTATTTGCTGCCGCTCTATTCGCCCCTGCGGCTAGCGGAGGAAATCTGCATCCTCGACCATCTCAGCAATGGCCGCATGGAAGTGGGCATCGGGCGCGGCGTCTCGCCCTTCGAACTCGCCTACCACAAGATCGACCACGCCAAGTCCCGCGAGATCTTCGAAGACGCCTACAAGTGCCTCAAGATCGCGCTGACCAGCGACACCTTCAACTATGACAGCGAGCGCTACGGCTACAAGGACGTACCGGTCCCGCTGCGCCCCCTGCAGGGCCCGCATCCCGCCTTCTGGTACGCCTCGTCCAACACGACGGGTTCGACCTTCGCGGGCGAAGAGGGTCTGCATTTCGTCACCAATGGCCCCACCGCCCGCGCCAAGACCAATATCGACGCCTATCGCGAGGCCTTGGCCAAGCGCGGCGGCCCGGCCCAGCCCAAGGGCGAGTTCAAGGGCGGCGCTGTTATCAGCGTGCTGCGTCAGGTGGTCGTGGCCGATACGGATGAACAGGCGCGCGCCATCGCCGCCCCCGCCGTCGCCGAGCACCACGCCAACCTCACCTATCTCGTGCGCAAACACGCCCATGAGGGCAGCGTCGCCCAGCGGCTGAACATACCGCTGGCCGCCACCATCGAGGACGCCCTGCGCGATGGCGCGGTGATCGCCGGATCGCCTGAAACCGTGCGCGCCGAGATCGAACGGCAGGCGGGCGAGTTGGGATTCAACTACCTCCTCACCTATCCCTTCTTCGGCTCCATGCGTTTCGACCACGCCATGCGCTCGCTGAACCTCTTCGCCAGCGATGTGATGCCCAAGCTCGCGCATGTCTGAACGCCAGGGCGATTGACGCGCGCCGCTGCGGCGTTAACCTGTCGGGCAAGGGATCTTTCCTTTTGGAAATTCATGCCCGCCGGGAGAACGTCCATGTCGCGCGTCAGAATGCTGGCGGCCGTCGTCCTCGCCGCCTGCGTCTCCTCGGCGAGCGCGAAGGCGCAGGATCTGGCCTCCATCTGGAAGGGGAAGACCGTAACCATTGTCGTAGGCACCTCCGCAGGCGGAGGCTACGACACCTATGCGCGGATGATGGGGCGCTACATCGGCCGCCACATTCCCGGCAATCCCACCGTCGTGGTGGCGAATATGCCAGGCGCGGGCAGCCATCTCATGGGCGGCTATATCGCGGGGGTCGCGGCCAAGGACGGGACCTTCATCGGCGCCCCCTTCTCCGCCCAGCCCCTCGGCCCCGTTCTCGAGGACGCCCCGCAGCTGCGCTATGATCCGGCGAAGCTGAATTATCTCGGCAGCGCCGATGTCGACGCCTTCCTTTGCATCATCAGCAAGAATGCGCCGGTGAAGACCTTCGCGCAGACCTTCGAGAGCGAGCTGATCATGGCCGGAACGGCGGAGACAGGCTCGACCGGCTATCTGCCGGTGCTGCTCAACAATGTGCTGGGCACGAAATTCCGCATGGTCGTGGGCTATCCCGGCACCCGCGAAATGACCAACGCCATCGAAAAGGGCGAGGTGCATGGCATGTGCGGCATGAACTGGTCGAGCATCCAGACCCAATACGCCCATCTGCTGAAGACCGGCGAGATCTCGATTCTGGCGCAGGAGGGCATGACCGGCCATCCGGAAATGGATCGCATGGGCGTGCCCCGCACCGCCGACTTCGCCAAGACCGAGGAGCAAAGGCGCATCCTCGAAATCGTCTATTCCCAGCAGCTCTCAAGCCGCCCCTATTTCGTCGCCGCAGAGGTGGCCCCCGAGCGGGTCACGGCCCTGCGCAGGGCTTTCATGGACACTTGGAAGGATCCAGACCTGCTGGCGGAAGCCGAGAAGATGGGTCTGCAGGTGAACCCCGTGAGCGGAGAGGATGTGCAGGCCTTTCTGGCGAAGATCTACGCCAGCCCGCCGGACCTGTTGAAAAAAGCCAAAGAGGCGATCAAGGTCAAACGCTGAACGCCCCAAACTCAAATGCATAAATAAACAGAGGAGGATGAACATGCGTGCTTTCCATCGCATTCTGGGCGCCGTCGCCGCCCTGGGCCTTGCCGCCATGGCGAGTCCAGCCGCCCTGGCGCAGGGCAAGATCAACGTAGGCTATGTGACCGCCAGCGATTTCGTGCCCCTGCTGGTGGCCAAGGAAAAGGGCTTCTTCGAGAAGCGCGGCCTTGATGTGGAGCCAAAGCGCATTCCCATCATCACCAATATCCCCCCGGCCCTCGTCTCCGGCGATCTGCAGATCGGCTCCTCCACCATGCCCCTGCTGCTGCAGGCCAATGATGGCGGCCTCGACATGCGGCTGGTGGCGGGCGCCGCGCGTCATCTCAAGGAGACGTCAAAGATCGTCCTGATGGTGCGCAGCACCCTCAAGATCGAAAAGCCAGAGGATCTCAAGGGCAAGAAGATCGGCGTCGCCGGCTTCAACAGCACGATGGACGTTTTCGTGCGCAAATGGCTGAAGCTGAAGGGCGTCGATCCCAAGGACGTCACCTTCGTGGAGGCGGCCTTCCCGCAGATGCCGGATTTGCTGAAAGGCGGCACCGTGGATGCGGTGACCATCACCGAGCCCATGCGCTCCATCGCGCAGAACAGTGGCGCAGGCTATGTCTTCGCCGACTATGTGGCCGAATATTATCCGGACCTGCTGATGGTCGGCTATATCGCCACCGGCGACTGGGCGATGAAGAACCCCGCCGCCATCAAGGCTTTCCGCGAGGCCATGGATGAATCCATCGCCTTCATCGGCGCAAACAAGGACGAGACCAGGGCGATCGAGCAGAAGGTTCTGGGCTTCACCTCCAACGCCCCGGCCGCCTTCAAGACAGCGGTCAAGCCCGACGATCTCGACGTCTATATCGCCGTGGGCAAGGAGCTCGGCCTCTATCGCAGCGCCCTCGATCCGAAAAAGATGATCATGAACTGACCAGGAGGCGGGCGAGCCCGGATGCGCGCGCCCGCGCAGTCCTGTAAACAGTCCCCAGGCGCAAGGCCCGGAGACCGCCGTGATCAGGATCGACCATCGCACCAGCATTGATGAAGGAGACCTGCGGGAATCCTTCATCCGCGCGTCGGGGCCGGGCGGGCAGAACGTCAACAAGGTCTCGACCGCCGTGGAGCTGCGCTACGACGCGCGGGGCGCTGCGACCCTGCCCGAGGATGTGCGCGAGCGGCTGATGAAGCTGGCGGGAAGCCGCCTCACACAAGAGGGCGTGATCGTGATTCTCGCCCAGCGGTTCCGCACCCAGGAGCGCAACCGGGCCGACGCCCTCGAGCGGCTGATCGCCCTGGTGCGGCAAGCGGCGGTGCGCCCCATCAAACGAATCGCCACCCGGCCGACCCTGGGCTCGAAGACCCGGCGGCTCGAGGCCAAAAAGATCGCCTCCACGACCAAGTCCTTGCGGAGAAAGCCTCCCGGCGAAGCCTAAGCTCTTTTAAGAGTCAGTGTTGCGCCATATCAACAGCGTCGTAACTCCCGCTTCTATAAGATGGTCGCGCGGCAAAGGCTTGCCGTCCCGGATAGGTCCCATGTACCGCTCGCAATCGCAACCAGCAGGCGATCCCGCCACCATGTCGGGGCAGGTTCTGCTGCGCATCGGCATCGCGATTTTCGCGATCGCCGTGCCCTGCGCGACGGTGGTGTCGCGGCGCAGCCTCTTCGTGCTGATGCCGGTGGCGGCGCTGCTCCTCATGATCGGCGGCCTGCTGCTGCCCGGCGCGCGGGCGCAACTGGCGCGTCATCTGAGCGCCGCGCTGGGGCGTCCCCTGGTTCTGATCCCGCTTGCACTGCTGATCTGGGCGGGACTGTCCTTCATCTGGACGCCCTTTCCGGCGCTGGCGCTGGAGCGGTTCCTGAAAACGGTCGGCACCGTGCTGGTCACGGCGGCGGCCATCGCCTGCCTGCCAGGGCGCATGAAGCCCGCCAATTCAAACCTGCTGCACATCGGCCTCGGGCTCGCGGCGCTTGCGACCATCGCTGTCGGGTTCCTGGCCATATATGCGCCGCGACCGACGGACCTCGACGGCGGAGACACCCTGCGGCGCGCCGTCGCGGGGCTTGTGGTGATGTTGTGGCCCGCCCTGGCCAGCCTCGCCATGCGCGAGCGGATCAAGCGCGCCGGTCTTCTGGGCGCCGCCGTGGCCAGCGCGGCTCTGGTGGTCCTGTCGCCCATCGCACTGACGGCGCTGATCATAGGCGTCACCGTCTTGTCGGTGAGCTTTTCGACCCCCGAGCGCCTGGCCAAGCCTCTGGGCGGCGCCATGGCGGCGCTGATGCTGGGCGCGCCCCTGCTTGTGCTGATGCTTGACCCACTGGCGAGCCGACTGGATCCGGACGGGCTTTTCGGCACGCTCCACATCTGGGCGGAGATCATAAGATCCGAAGGGCTCAAGCTGATCACAGGGCATGGCTTCGATACGGCCGGGAGGGCGCTCGCCGCAGGGCTTCTGCCGCAGGGCGCGCCGCGCGGCATCCTTTTCGAGATCTGGTATGAACTGGGTCTCGTAGGCGCAGCGGCCATGGGCTGCCTCATGTGGGCCGCCTTCACGGCCGCCGCCCGCATGGGCCGCACCACCGGCCCCCTGCTGATGGCGGGCGTCGCCACCGCGCTGGCGATCTCCATCGCAGGCGTCTCGGTCTCGCAATTGTGGTGGACCACGCAACTGGCCTGCGCCGCCCTCGCCTGGGCCGCCGCCATCCGCACCCAGACGCAGGCGGAGACAAGGCGCGCGCCGGTCCCCAATCAGCGGCCCATGTTGAAGATTTGAGGCGGACATGCGGCGCAGGCTTGACGCCCCGCGCGAAGTCACGTTTGGCTGGCCCGTGGCGGCGCCCCTATTGGGCCCGCGGGGGAGAAGGCCATGACAGCCGAGGCGAAGGCGCCGCGCGCGACGGCTCCAGGCGAATTGCCGGCTGAGACGACCCAGGCGAGCCGGTTTGGCAAGACCCGCACCGCCCAGTCGACAGCGCTGCTTGAGGATTACGCCGAACTGATCGCCGACCTTCTGGCGATGAATGGCGAAGCGCGCCCCACAGATGTCGCCAGACGCCTTGGCGTGTCCCACGCCACCGCCATCAAGACCATCGCAAGGTTGAAGCGAGAGGGGCTCGCCACCTCCAAACCCTATCGCGGCGTCTTTCTCACGCCCCAGGGACACGAACTCGCGGACCGGGTGCGCGCCCGCCACCGTCTGGTCGTCGAGGTTCTGCTGGCGCTGGGGGTTCCGCGCGAGGCGGCGGAGTCGGACGCGGAAGGCATCGAGCATCATGTTTCCGAAGCGACGCTGGCGGCCTTCGGCCGTTTCCTGCAAGGCGATCACGAGCGGTAACGGCGAATTCACTGACGCGCGCGGCGCGATCTGCTATCCTTTTCCCACCATGTCCAATGGAGCGAGCCGCTCATGAAAAATGTCCTGGTTCCCGTCGAACTGCATTCCTCCATCGACTCGGTCTTCACCACTGCGCTGCTCTTCGCCCGGCGCTTCGATAGCTATATCGAGGGCATGCCGCTTGGGCCGGACCTGCCGGACCTCGTCGCCTTCGACATGCCCGTGAGCTGGACAGCGGCAGACCAGAACACCTGGCGCGAAATGGCCGAGGAAAGCCAACGCCGCTTCACCGATTTCATGGAAGCCGAGAAGGTGCCCGCCCACGAGGCGAAAACGCAGGGTCTTTCCTGGGGCTGGGCGGGAGAGGCCGCCTTCGGCGATTCCCATGTGTCATCCTACGCGCGCATTTTCGACCTGACGGTTCTGGGGCGCCCCGGCGCCGAACGAGGCGATGCGCGCATGGCCACCACCGAGGCCGCGCTCTTCGAGAGCGGACGCCCCGTGCTGCTGGCGCCGCCCAAGACGCCCGCCATATTGGGCGATACGGTGGTGATCGCCTGGAACCAGAGCACGGAAACCACCCGCGCCACCGCTTTCGCCATGCCGATTCTGACGAAGGCGCGGCGGGTCGTGGTGCTCACCATTTCAGAACACAAGGTCAATGGACCCACCGGCGAACAACTCGCCCATAATCTGCGCGCCAATGGGGTCGCCGCCGAAGCGCTGGAGCGCAGCGCCAAGGGCCGCTCCCATGGCGACGCCATTCTGGAAAACGCCGCCGCGCTTGGCGGCGACATGCTGGTGAAGGGCGCCTATACCCAGAGCCGTCTGCGCCAGATGTTCTTCGGGGGCGCCACAAGCCTCATCCTGAGCAAGGCTTCGATCCCGGTGTTCATGTCGGCTTGAGATCAGATCCGGCGGCTTGGGTTCGTCAAGGCGAGCAGAACCCCTATGCCGGTGAACAGGGGCAAGATCACGAAGGCCAGCCTGAAGGCGAAGGCTATGGCCTCGGTGATCGCTGTCTGACGAGCCGGCGACAGCACCGCGAAAGCGGCTGCGCCGGTATCCACGAGTTTGCCGAACATGGCCGGCGCATCGGGATCAGCGAAGGCCAGGGTCGCAAAAAGAATCGAGCCCAGAAGCGCCGTCCCAAAGGCCGCGCCCACCGTGCGCGAGAACTGGACCGAGCCCGCCGCCGTGCCCAGGGCCTTGCGCCCGGCCGCCGACTGGACGGTGACCTGAACCACCGCCATCACCGTGCCCATGAACAAGGATCCGGCCGTCAGAACCACCATGACCTGCGTCAGGGTCATGGCGGCGCCGAAGAGAGCGAAAATCAGCAGGCAAACCGTCGCGCCCGACAGACCCCAGGATGGAAAAATCATGGTGCGGCCGGTGCGCGTGACGAGGCGCCCGGTGATGATGGAGCCAACGCCGATGCCGATGCTGATGGGCACGAGCAAAAGCCCCATCTGCGAGGCCGACAGCCCATGGGTCACCCTTAGATAGATCGGCAGGAAGGCGACCAGGGCGGTCAGCGTCGCCCCATGGCAGACCGCCAGGCCATTGGCGCGCCAGATCACCGGCTGGGCCAGCAGGCCAAGGGGCAAAAGAGGCGCCGCCGCCACCCGCTCGCGCCGCAGCAACAGAACCAGAGCCAGAGCCGCAAGAGCGAATAGCGCGATCGCCTGCGGGGCGGTGGAGGGATCAAAACGACGCAATTGCTCCATGGCGATCAGAACCGGCGCGATGAAGCTGACGAAATAAAACAGGCCCGGCGTGTCGAAACTCCACTGCTCGTGGCGCACGCCAGCACGATGCGGAATGCGGAACATGAGCCCGCAGGCCACAAGACCCAGCGGCAGATTGATGAGAAAGATGGACTTCCAGCCCAAATGCTCCGTCAGGAATCCACCCGCCACAGGTCCGAAAACGGCGGACACCGTCGCCACAGTCGCCAGATAGCTCTGATAATGGCCGCGCTGGCGCGGCGGCACCACTTCGCCGATGAGCGCCTGGGACAGGGACATGAGCCCACCCCCGCCAAAGCCCTGCAACACCCGCGCCGCGGCCAGCCAGAGCACGGAAGGGGCGAGGGCGCAGAGCACCGAAGCGCCCATGAAAAGGGCGAGGGCGAAAAACATCAGGCGACGTCGGCCAAAGACATCGCCGAGATAACCATAGACCGGCGCCGCGATGGTCGCCGCCACCAGATAGGCGACCACCACCCAGGAAACCCGTTCCACGTCCCCAAGGCTCGCGGCCATGGCGGGCAGGGCGCTGGCCACGATGGTCGAATCGCTCACCGCCATGAACATGGGCAGCATGACCGAGGGAAAGACCAGCTTGAACAGGCCCGGAGTCTTGGCTGGATCAAAGGATCCGCTGGGAATGATCGTCACAGCATCTGTCCCGGGAAAGCGCGGCCACGCCAACGCGGACGCAGCATAGAACCATTCACGGCGCAAACCAATGAAAGACCCATCTCATGCGCCCTTCGGTCGCGGCGCCTCGGGGCAACGCTCCGGCTTGATGTCGATGAGGGGCGTGCCATCCACGCAATCAAGACCGCGCACCAGCACATGATCCGACCCCACCTCAAGGATGGCGACAAGAGAGGCGGAGACGGGATTGGGACGATTGGGCGAGCGGATCGCGAAAGTCCCGGTAGTCTCGCCATTCGAGCGCGGGCTTTGCAGCACGAGATCGCGCCGGGCCAGATGCATCCAGTAGAGGATCTGCGCATGGCTGTGCCCCTCAAGCCCCTTGAGGGCGGCGCGCCAGGGCTCATAGACCTCGATCCGGCAGATCGGCCCATTCTCGTGGTCGCCCTGCCGGGGGCAGTCGCGGCTCAGGGGCCAGGGCGTGTGGACGGCGCCAATGAAAAAGAGGCCAGCATCGCTCTGCTTGGGCAGGGCGACCGTCACTTCCCCCTCGCGCAGGCTGGCCTTGATTTGCGTGCTCATCCGGTTCTCCTCTTCGGCCGATCACATTGCGGTGAACGGCGCCTGACCCGTCCCAATCTCCAGCAAGCGCTGCGCCGTCGGATGGCGCGGCTCTTGCGTAGCGCTTGCATCGCCCCTGCGGACCCATAGTATGACCGCAGCCCTTCATACGCATAGAGGAACAGATCCGATGATCGACCCCTTCGAGGATCATTGCTGGCAGGATGTCATCCCCGCTGATGTGCTGGAGCTCTATGCCCATTACAAGCGCGACACCTTCGTTGGCCCTCGCCCGGCGCTGCTCGCCATCGACCTCTATATGATGGCCTATCGCGGAGGCGCCAATCCCGTGAATGAAGTCGCCCGGGAGTTTCCTTCTTCCTGCGGCGTGAACGCCTGGCGGGCCATCGAGCCGACCAAACGCCTCTTTGCAGCCGCCCGCGCCGCCGGAATCCCGATCTTCTACACCACCAGCGAGACCCGCGACGCCGCACGCCCGGGCAAGATCAAGGCGACGCACCGCAAGATGACCCCGCCGCTGGCCGATGATTTCGACATTTTCCCCGACTTCTCCCCCCAGCCCGGCGATGTCGTGATCAACAAGCAGCGCGCCAGCGGCTTCTACGGCACGCCTCTCTCGGCCCACCTGACGCAACTGGGCGTCCAGAGCCTGATCGTGATCGGCGAAAGCACCTCGGGCTGCGTGCGCGCCAGCACCGTGGACGGCTATTCAGCTGGCTATCACATGACCATGGTGGAGGAATGCTGCTACGACCGCAGCGAGATCTCCCATAAGGTGAACTTATTCGACCTGCATCATAAATATGCTGACGTGATGAAGGTTGACGATGTGATCAAGGCCCTCTCCGCAATACAGGCTGCGCCATGAAGCCCTCTTCCTACGGACCCTTTCCCTACAGGCCGATCAATCGGCGTCCGAACTTCCGTTTCCCCAACGGGGCGCGGGTCGCCATCTGGATCATCCCCAACATCGAGTTCTTCGCCCTCACCGACATGATCCCCGCCTCAGCCGGCGGGGGCGGCAAGGTGCCGGATGTGCCGGGCTGGTCTGTGCGCGACTATGGCAACCGCATCGGCGTCTTCCGCATCATGGAAGTGATGAAGCGCTACGGCATGCGCGGCACGGTCGCCCTCAACAGCGAACTATGCAAGCACCACCCTGAAATCATCGAGGACTGCAACAAGCTCGATTGGGAGTTCATGGGCCACAACGAGACCAACACGCGCCGTCTCAATGAAGTGCCCGAGGGTGAGGATGAGCATATCGTCCGGCGCACGGTGGAGACGATCACCAAATATACCGGCAAGGCGCCCAAGGGCTGGCTGGGCTCCGGCCTCCAGGAGACCTGGAACACCCTCGACCATCTCGCCGCAAATGGAATCGAATATGTGGCGGACTGGGTGAATGACGACCAGCCCTATCCCATGACGCTGGAGAACGGCGGCACGATCATGTCCGTGCCCTATTCCACCGAATTGAACGACAAGCCCGCCTTCGAGAAACATAACCGCACGGCGGAGGAATTCGAAACCATGATCCGCCGCCAGTTCGATGTGCTCTGGCGCGAGGGCGAGACCCAGGCCCGCGTGATCGGCATCGCCATCCATCCCTATCTCATAGGCTTCCCCCATCGCATCGGGGCGCTGGATGGAGCGCTGGAATATATGTGCAAACATGAAGGCGTGTGGCTGGCCACCGGCTCGGAAATCGCCGCCGCTGGCCGCGACGCCGTTGGATCTGCGTGAACCCCAAATGGAAAACAGCATGACATTGTTGAAGCGCCTTCTGAGCACAGCCGCCATCGCACTGGCGTTGACCAGCGCGCAAGCCCTGGCGCAGACGAAAATCACCATCGGCGATGTGGGATCAGGCTCCACCAATCATTGGCCAAGCTATCTCGCCCAACAGAAAGGTTTCTTCAAAGAGAAGGGCCTGGAGGTGGAGTTCGTCGCCGCCCAATCCAGCTCCGCCGCCGTGCAGCAGCTAGCTGCGGGCTCTGTGGAGATGGCGGTGGGAGGGCTCGTCGATCCTATCCGCGCCATCGACAAGGGGGCGCCGATCACCCTATTCCGCACCGAGGCCATGGCCGCGCCCTACGAGATCTATGCGAAGGCCGACATCAAGACCTATGCGGACCTGCGCAAGAAGGTGATCATGATCGGCGGCGTCAAGGACATTACGCGCATCTATCTGGAGCGCATGCTGGGGCCCAATGGCCTCAAGCCCGGCGATTACGATCTGGTCTTCGCGGGCGCCACCGCTGCGCGCTTTTCGGCGCTCGCTTCAGGGTCCATCGATGCGACCATCCTCAACGCGCCCTTCAATTTCAAGGCGAAGGGCCTTGGTCTGACCCGGCTCGGCGCCGCCCCCGACTATGTCCGCGACTTTCCCTTCACCGGCTATGCGGTGGCGAACGCCTGGGCGAAGGCGCACAAACCCGAACTGGCGGGCTTTCTGGAAGCCTATCGCAAGGGCGTCGACTGGTTCTACGATCCGGCGAACCGCACGGAAGCGGTCGACATCATGCAGAAGTTGCTGAAGATCGATCGTACCGACATCGATCAGACCTGGGCCTTTTATGTGGACCTGAAAGTATATGATCGGGAAGGTCGCGTCGCCGCCAGCGGCATCGAGAACCTGCTCAAGAACCTGAAAGACTTCGGCGACATCGAGGGAGCCACGGATGTGGCGCGCTTCGTCAACGCCGATGTGCTGCCGAAATGAAAAGCCAATTGACGCGCAAAACCATGGACCCCGCATGACCCAGCCA
Organism: Beijerinckiaceae bacterium; assembly: GCA_947456505.1. Lineage (GTDB taxonomy): Bacteria > Pseudomonadota > Alphaproteobacteria > Rhizobiales > Beijerinckiaceae > Terripilifer. The sequence goes on along the minus strand of CANGTC010000042.1, from coordinate 3,822 downwards.
AATGCGCTTCCCATCGCCAGCGACGCCCCGCAGGCGCCATCCTTCGCAGCGAGCGTAGGCGATTTCCTCTATCAAAGACGCTGGAGCTGGGGTTCGGTTTTCGCCGGCCTCGCGCTCTGGGAATTCGTCAGCCGTGTGCTCGTGGGCTCAAAACTCTTCCTTGCGGCGCCCACGCAGGTCATCTTCGCCCTTATAGATCTCTCCGGCTCGGGCGAGATGGGGAAACATATCTGGACGAGCACGCTCGAATTTCTGCTTGGTTACGGAATCGCCTGTCTCCTTGGCGTCGCGCTCGGCTTCGTCATGGCGAGCTCCAGGGCGGGCAAGGAATCCTTGCAGCCCTGGGTCTCCGGCCTCTACGCAACCCCCACTGTGGCGTTGGCGCCGCTGTTCATCCTGTGGTTCGGCATCGGCATCCTGTCGAAGGTGGTTGTGGTGGCGGTGCTGGTCATCTTCCCCGTCACCATCAACACCGAAACGGGTCTGCGCACCACGCCGATCCAGCTTGTGGAGACCGTGCGGGCCTTCGGCGCGACTTCGCGGCAGATCTTCTTCAAGGTGTCGCTGCCATCCGCCCTGCCCTTCATCTTCGCGGGCTTTCGCCTTGGCATCGGGCGCGGATTGATCGGCGTCGTGGTGGCCGAATTATTCGGCGCCCGCGCGGGACTTGGGCAATTGATCAGCCAGTCGGCGGAGACCTTCAACATGCCCAACCTATTTGCGGGCGTGACGGTGCTGGCGGTGGCGGGCATCGCCATGACCGGCGGCTTCACCTGGCTTGAACAAAAACTTCTCCCCTGGAGGGATTGAGATGACCGACGCAACCATCAAACTCTCGGTCGCCAATCTGACCAAACGCTTCGGCTCTCTCGAAGTGCTGCAAAACATCAGCACACAAATCCGCAGTGGTGAATTCATCTCCATTGTCGGACCATCCGGCTGCGGCAAGACGACCTTCCTGCGCATCATCGGCGGGCTCGAACAAGCCAGCGATGGCGAGGTCCATCTTGATGGGCGGCGCATCGAAGGACCCGGCGCGGATCGCGGCTTTGTGTTCCAGCAGGACAATCTGCTGCCCTGGCGCGACATTCTCGCCAATACGGAGATCGGGCCTGAAATCAATGGCGCGCTAAGCCCCGAGCAACGCAAGAACACCTTGCGTCTGCTCAAACTCGTGGGCCTTGAAGGCTTCGAGCACTATTATCCACGCCAGCTTTCGGGCGGCATGCGCCAGCGCGTCAATCTCGCCCGCGCCCTCGCGGTCGATCCGGCTTTGCTGCTCATGGACGAACCCTTCTCGGCGCTCGACGCGCAGACCCGCGAGATCATGCAGACGGAGCTGTCGCGCATCTGGGAGGAGGGGCGCAAGACCGTACTCTTCGTCACCCATCAGATCGATGAGGCGGTCTATCTGTCGGATCGAATTTTTGTCTTCGCCCGGCGCCCCGGCCGCATCAACGAGATCATCGAGGTCGATCTGCCCCGCCCGCGTCCACTCTCGATCAAGCGCACGCCGCGCTTTGTCGAATATGTCGATCATATCTGGAAGCTGATCGAAGACGACGTGCGCATCTCCGTGCTCGAAGAGCATGCGGGTTGATCAATCCAGGATCTGCCCGCCATCATAGCTCATCGACAGGCGCCCCGTGAGAATGCGGAAGGCGTCGCTGTCGATGAGCGCGCGGTAATAGGCGCGCAGGCTCGGCGCGTCGATATTGCGCGCGTCAGCGCTTTCTTCGGCGAATTTTTCACCCGGAAACATCCGCGCCAGAATGCGCGCCTTGTCGGCGGCGGTCGGCGCAGCGTCGAGATCGCCCGCCTCCCCATGCAGCACAAGAGCTAGCAATTGATCGCGGTCGAGCGTGGGCAGCATGGCCAGAAAGGCGCCGGTCAGCTCCTTGGCGAAAGCGTGATCGGGATGATCATCGCGGAAAGGCGCGCGGTTGGTGTGGCCCAGATGCGGCACGACCAGCCACTCCGCCTTTTCGCGTGGAAAGCGGGCGAGGAGGTCGCGCTCCGCCTTGTCCACATAGAAGCGGTTCAACCCGTCGAAGAGCACGAATTCATAGTTGCGCTCGAACAAGAAGGGCTCCCAGTCCTGCCAGTTCTCCGCCATGGAGCCAGGCGCGAGGGCCTCGCAGACCACCACGCGCGGGCGATGACGCGTCCAGTCGCCGCCAGCCAGCACCTGCGCCTCCGCGCCCTCCACATCCACCTTGAGAAAATCGATGCGAGACACGCCATGGGCGTCGCAAATGCTCGCGAGGGTTTTCATGGGAACCTTGCGGGTTACATAACGCGCGCCAAACCCTGTCGCTGATTGCGCGAATTCCGGCACGATGGTGGAGAACCCATGCAGGCGCTCCACATCATGAAATTCAACTTCGCCTACACTTTGCCCGAGCACGCAGCATTCGGCGACATCGCGCGGCCTGACGCGGGCGTAGAGATCGGCGAGCCGGGGCTGCGGCTCGACCACAATCCCGCGCCAGCCTCGCTGGTAGAACCAGCAGGACACATTGTCCGCGACCGGATGGCCCGCGCCCACATCGATATAAAAACCCTCACGCTGATCGGCGAAGACGCTGGCGAGGTGGTAATCCTCAAGATGCTGGGCGTAGGACAGGTCCATGGAAGGCTCCGACAGGGTCAGGCGCAGTCTACACGAGATCAGCGAAGGATTGGGCGATATATGGGATTGATTCGCGGGCGCTGATCGGAGATTCTGGCGCCAAGACGCAAATCCAGAGATCAGGGAGGATCTTTTGACCGATCACGCCGGCGCTCGCAGCTTTTTCAAGTCGCCCCTCCCTGTTATCAATCCCCCGTCGGTCGCCATCGTCGGCGCGTCGGAACGCGCCCGCTGGCCCACGGATATTTTCAACAATCTGGGCAAGGGCGGGTTCCCCGGCAAGGTCTATCCCGTCAATCCCCGCGCCACCGAGGTCTGGGGCCAGCGCGCCTATCCCGATCTCGCCTCCTTGCCAGAAGCGCCAAGCCATGTGCTGATCATCGTGCCAGCGCCCGCCGTGCTGGATGTGCTGGAAAAGGGCGTCGCCGCCGGCCTGAAAAGCGCCACGATCTATTCGGGCAATCTGGGCGAGGGACTGGAGCCGGAAAGCGCCGCGCGCGGGCAGGCGATCCGCGATCTCGTCGCGCGCAGCGGGCTCATCGTGAACGGGCCCAACTGCATGGGCGGCAATTCCCTGCATCACCGCTTCTTCGGCTATCCCAACCACGAGCTCGTGGGCCTGCCCAAGGGCGGGGTCGCCTATATCTCGCAATCCGGCGGCATGGTGCAGTTCTTCGTCAAATCAGCCGCCGATAGGGGCGTGAAATTCAGCTCCATGTTCTCCAGCGGCAATGAGCTCGATCTCGATCTCGCGGATTTCGTGAACCACCTCGTCGATGACGAGGACACCAGGATCATAGGCCTCTTCATCGAGGGCATCCGTCGGCCCGAGGCCTTCATGCGCGCAGCCGCGCGGGCGCTCGCCGCAGGCAAGCCCATCATCGCGCTGAAGACCGGTAAATCCGCGAAGTCGCGCGCCGCAGCGCAATCGCACACCGGCGCGATCTCGGGCGATTACGAGGGCTTTCTGGCGCTATGCGAGCGCTACGGAATCGTGGCCTGCGCCTCCCTCGACGACATGGTGGAGACGGTGCTGGCCTTTCAGGGCGGACGCCTGCCCAAAGGACGGCGCGTGGGCTGGATCACCACGTCAGGCGGCACGGTCGATCTGCTCTATGATTACATCGAGGAGATCGGCGGCACGCAGGCGCCGGAATTCAGCGCGGAGACCAGTGCGATCCTGCGGCCTC